>DASZSB010000187.1:0-8374 GCA_035548835.1 Gammaproteobacteria bacterium
AACCCGCCCCGCCGGAGAACGACTTGCGCGGCCCGTCGACGTAGGCGCCCTGACCCGCCGCGCCTTCGTTCGGCGCGCGCACGATCGGCGCGTTGCCCTTGCGCGCGTACACGGCCGTGAGCCGGCCGCGTTTCTCCGGCGGCAGATAGAACGCGGTGTCGTTCATGCCGAGCGGCGCCAGGTTGCTCGTGCGCACGAGCTCGTCGAGCGGCATGCCGCTGGCGCGCTCGGCGACGGCGCCGAGCACGTCGATGCTGTAGCCGTAGATCCACTTCTCGCCGGGCTGCGCGTCGAGCGGCAGCGACGCCATGCGCGCGACGGTGGCGCCGATCGGCTCGTCGCGATCCGAGAAGTAGTAGCCCGTGATGCCGGCCTTCTTCCATTCGTCCGCGGCCGGGCCCGTGCCGTAGCTCAGGCCCGACGTGTGCGTCATGAGGTCGCGGACCGTGATCGGGCGCTTGACCTGCGCGGTGTAGTAGCCGCCGCCGTCCTTCGGCACCGCCACCGTGGCCTTCGCGAACTCGGGTATGTACTTCGCGACGGGGTCGTTCAAGCCGAGCTTGCCCTGCTCAACCAGCATCATGGCGGCCGTCGTGACGATGGCCTTCGACTGCGACGCGATGCGGAAGATGCTGTCGGTCTGCATCGGCACGCGCGCCTCGCGATCCGCCTGCCCGAAGGCCTCGAAGTACACGAGCTTGCCGCGCCGCGCGACCAGCGCGACCGAGCCCGCGACCTGCTGGCTGTCGACGTAGCTCTTCAGCACCGGCGTCAAGTTCGCCAGGCGCTGCGCCGACATGCCCACCTGCTCGGGGCGCGCGCGCGGCAGCGGATCGGGCGCGGCCGTGGCCACGGCCGCGACCGCGAGCGCGGCCAACAGGGTGAGCGGTGCGAAAAGAGCGTTGGTGCGGCGCATGAATCCCCCGGCGCTTGGTTGTTCTTCGAGGTGGTGTGCCCGGGGATTGTAGAGCCGCGCCCCACGAGCGCTCCAGCGCAGCGCGCCTCGGAGCGTGACCGGTTGCGGCGAAAGCTCGCACCGCGCGGCGACGAGCTTGACGAACCCCGGTCGGGAGCCTTGAATCCGAGGAGTTAGCGAATCCACACATCGAGGGCCCATCGCCATGTTCGAGCTCGCTCACACGAAACCCGCCTCCGGCACGCGCACCTCGGCCGTCGAGGCGCGAGGCGGCGGCGGGATCGTCGTTGCGGTCCTCATGCTGATCGCCGCCCTGGGCTCGGCCCTTGCACCCGGCGCGCCACTGACCGCCCAGCCCGTGCAGCGCGCGGCCGGCGGCTCGACGATCGATGCCGAATCCGGATCCCGCTTGCCGCTGCTCGCGCGCAAGGACATGCGCGACGAAGCGGCCGCGCAGATCTACGCAACGCTCGCGGGACCGGGCGGCGAGCCGCCGCACGGCACGACCGCGATCGCGCTCTACAGCCCGGGAACGGCCGCGGCGCTCGGCCGCATCCATGCGTACCTGCGCACCGAGAGTGCGCTCGGGCCCCGGCAATTCGAGCTGCTCGGCCTGATCACGGCGCGTGAGATGAATCTGGCCTACGAATGGGCCGTGCACGAACGTGCCGCTGCGCAGGCCGGGCTGCCGACGGCGGTCGTCGAAGTGGTGAGGCGCAATGCGCCGGTCACGGGGCTCGCGAGCCTCGACGCGCTGCTGATCGACTTCGGCCGCCAACTGTTTCGCAACCGCGGCGTGGACTCCGCGACGTTCGCGGCGGTGCTGCAACGGCTCGGCCGGCAGCAGACGTTCGACGTCATCATGGCGCTCGCGTATCCGGCGATGGCCGGGATCCTGCAGCGCGCGGTCGATCAGCGGCCGCCGCCGGGCTTCGATCCGGCGGCGCTGCCCGCGGTGGCCGGCGTCGGCACGCCCACCGGCCGGCCGGGAGAGTTCGTGGAGCTCGGGCCGCGTCCTCCCGTGGCTCCGGACGTGCATGAGGACTCCTACTACCGGCTGCCGCTGCTGCGGCGCGAGGAGCTCGATCCGCGAGGCCGTGAGATCTTCGATCGGCTCGTCGGCAGCGACCGGACCACGGCGCCCCGCGGACCGGTCGGCATGACATTGAACAGCCCGCAGCTCGCAGATCCCGTCCAGCAGCTCAACGACCTGCTGCGCATCAGGGGCGCGCTCGACCGGCGGCTGGCCGAGATCGTCGTCGCGACCACCGGCCGCGAGATGAACAGCCAGTACCAGTGGATCGTGCATGGCGCGGCGGCCGCGCAGGCCGGCGCGGAACAACCGGTGCTCGAGGCCATTCGCGTCGACGCAGACCTGTCGGGGCTCGCCGAGCGCGACGCAGTGGCGATCGCGTTCACGCGCGAGCTGTTTCGCGAACCCGCGGTCCGGGCGGACACGTTCGCCGCCGCGCTGAGGCTCTTCGGCGCGCGAGGCACCGTCGAGCTCGCCGCGCTGGCCGGTGACTACCTGATGATGACGACGGTGTACAACGCGCTCGGCATGCGGCTGCGGGCCGACCAGAATCCGACGCTGCCGCACCGGGCGGGAGCCCCGGTGGGCGCCGAGTGGCGTTAGGCTCTCCGCGAGGAGCGGCTCTAAACGAAAGGAACGCCGCTCTTCCTAAGCAGATCAACGAGTCCCTCGGGATAGATCGTCTGGCTGGTAGCAGACAATTCGCCGATCGACCACCAACGGTGCTCGGCTATCGCTTCCGGCGTGGTGTTTCGCAAGTTCGGGGGTACTTCCTTCAACGCGACGAGAAAGTACTTTTCCGCCTGAGCTATGACGGTTTCCCCCACATTGAACTCCACCGTGAGGTTCCAAAGCTCCGAGTCGATATCCGCACAAATGCCCGTTTCTTCCTGCAGCTCGCGCTTGGCCGCCTGCACGAAGGTCTCGGCGGCCTCTACGCCACCACCAGGTGGAACCCAAAACGGTCCTCCATCCGCCTGCGGTCGGTCGTATCGAACGAGCAATAGCGCCCCGTCGCCTTTTACGACGATAAGCCTCACCGCTGTTCGTTTCACGTAATTGGCCACTGCGCTCTTCACCACAACGAACTGCTGTGAAAAAGGTGCATTGATTCACCGCGGCATTCAGCACACCTACGCCTGGGAAACACCTCGACGGAACACCGCATGACTCTCTAGTTTTCCGATTCAGGCCCATCGGATTTCCCAGGGATGATCGCGCCGCAGAGCGCCCCGTTCAGAGTTGCCGCCAGCCGTGCGGCCGCGAGCACGAGCCGCTCCTCGGCGATGCGCTGCGCCATCCGTCGATAAGCGTCGTCGAGAACGGCAGGACCCTCGGCCGGCGCGAAACTGTATACGGTCGGGCGCAGCGCGAGGCTTTCGGCGGCCCACTCGGCCGGCGGATCGTGCGCGCGAGCGGCGGGCACGGCCGCGAAAGAAGCTTCGAGCTCCTCCGCGAACCGCTCCGGCGCGACGCCCCGGCGATTGAACACGGTCACGTCCCAAAACCCGTGCAGGCTCCTGACGTCATCGCCGACCCGCACCGCGACCTCGGTTCCGCCGCCATCCTCTGCGCGGCTGACGTGCACCGGCTCATGCACGTCGACGACGAAGTGAACGACGAAGCGCAGCGCCTCGCTGCGCTGCTCGTGCGTCTGCGAGCGATCCGCGAGCGTCGCCGTGAAGTGCGCGATGGCGGTGAGCACGTCGCCTTCCGGAATGTGCTGGAAGGCATCGATCGCGGCTCGCGCCTCAACGAGCCCCGCGCCGGGTGGCAGATCGGGGAAGTTGATGTAGTGCCACGGCACGGCGCGTTCCCACGCGGGGTCATTGCGGACCGTGTCAGCCCAGAGCCCGATCTCGCCCAGCGACTTGCCGTCGCCGAGGTCGGCGACCTCGCTTCGCGCAGCCGGGCAGAGCTCCCGCTCGGCGAGCAGGCCCGCCGTGCGATGGCCGAGCCCGCCGAACGCGAGCACCTGCGCCGGCAGCACGGCCGCCGCAACACCCAGCAGCGCGGAGGCCAGCGCAGCGGTTGCGTTATTCGTCCGCCGAGTCACGGATGCAATTCGTCGATGCCGGGGACGTAACGCCAGCCCGCTAGTACGGGTAACCCTTCAGCCTCGGCGAGTTGAGCTTGAACTCGTGCGGCTTGCCGAATTCATCGCCAATCGGCATTTTGACTGCCGGCAGATTCTGCTTGTCCAGCACCTGGTCCTCCGGAATCACGTGATTGAGGAACAGCAGGTAGGCCGTCAGCGAGTAGACCTCGTCGGGAGTCAGCGTCCCCTCGAGGCCAAGCGGCATGCCGCGACGGACGAAATCCCACACCACGGTCGCATACGGCGCACGCAGTGGCAGGATGCGCTCCTTTTTCCAGACCGGAACATCCGCGCCCTGTTTCGATTGCAGCGCGGGCGCCAGTCCCCCGAGGCCCTCTGCGCCGTGGCAGCCGATGCAGCCCTTCGCAATATAGAGCTGTGCCCCCTGCTTGGCGGTGCCGGTCCCGGGAGGGAGCTCGTCTCCCTCAGGACTGATCGAGATGTCCATGCGGCCGAGCTCTTCGGCAGTCGGCGTGCGTCCAACGCCGTAGGTGGGTGACTGCGCGATCGCCGGGCTCGCCGCGAGGCTCGCGAGCAGCAGCGGAATCGTCAGAACCTCGAGCATGCTGCGCACGTCGTGCTTCTCACGCGAGCCCATTGGTCACACTCCCGTCGCTGGCGATCTTCCAGGGCATCACGCTGTTGTCGAGCCCGGGCACCCGGTAGTTCCGGTCGAACGGCACTTTCCACCAGTTGGCGATCTCCTCCCGCATCGGCTGCCTCTGCCCGATCTCGTCGACGCAGCGCGAGAGAATTTCGGTCTCGCGTCCATCCCATCGCCACTCGTAGCCGAAGCGGACGTGCGCCATGCGTTGCGGAGTGTTCTTGAGCTTCGCGCGGTTCCACTTCTTGCCGCCATCGGTGGAAACCTCCACGGTCTTCACCGCGCCGCCACCGGACCACGCGAGCCCGCTGATCTCGTAGAACCCGGGGCCCGGCAGGTGCTGCGAGCCGGACGGGTACGTGATGACCGACTTGGGGCCGATCTGTTCGCCGAGCGCGAGCTCTTTGGCCTCCGGGCGCAGATGCCCGAACTCGTTGTAGTTCATGTAGAACCGGTCGACGACCTTGATGCGCCGCAGAAACTTGGTGTGGTAGATGCCCTCGAAGCCGGGAACCATGAGGCGCACCGGGAATCCCTGCTGCGGGCGCAACGGCTCACCGTTCTGGCCGTACGCGATGAGGCAGTCGTCCATCCCCTTGGCGATGGGAATGCTCGAGGCGCCCTTCACTTCCTCGGCGCCTTCGGCGACGAACCATTTCGCGCTGCTTTTCAGGCCGCATTCCCTGAGCAGCGTGGACAACAGCACGCCGGTCCATTCGGAGCAGCTCGTCATGCCGTGCGTCTCCTGCACGGTTTTCTGCTTCCCATCGTGCCGGTTGCCCGCGCACTCGATGAAGTGCAACCGCGTGACCGACGGGAGGCGCTTCAAGTCGTCCATGGTGAGGGTGAGTGGCCGATCGACGAGACCGTGGATCGTCAGCGTGTGCTGCGCGGGGTCGATGTCCGGCAAGTAGGAGCCGCGCGTCGTCGCGACATAGTGCAACGACGATGGCGTGATCACGCCCACGGAATCCTGCAACGGCGAAGCCACGTGAAACACCTTGCCGAACACATCGGGGGAGGGCCTGCCGCCCATCGGGTGCGCGATGCGCACCGAGGTGACGTACTTGGAGCGCTGGCCGTATTCGATCTGCTCCTTGCTGCCGTGAATCATCGGCGACGCGTTCTCGGGGCCTGGAGTGGCCGGATGGCTGTGCTCCTGGGCCTCCGCCGTACCCCGCAGGGCCACGGTGAGTCCACCGGCCAACGCGGTGCCGAGTTTGAGGAGCTCTCTACGGCTGTTTCGTTTCGAGTCCATTGCATCCCCCTTCGCATTTGCCATTGGTAAAACGAAGCCTGCAATCAATCGCTACGCCAGGGCCGCCTTCACCCGCTCGGGCGTCAACGGCAGCTCGCGGATACGCCGGCCGGTCGCGGCGGCGAACGCATTCGCGATGGCGGCCGCCGTCGGTCCCTGCGCAGCTTCGCCGGCACCGAGCGCACGTTCGTTCGGCCGGTCGATCAGCACAGTCTCGACTCTCGGAACGTCCGGCATGGTCAGGATCGGATAGTTGCTCCAGTCCTGCGACAGGATTCCGTTGCGGTCGAATCGCACGTGCTCATGCAGCGTCCAGCTCGCCGACTGGATGACGCCGCCTTCGATCTGGTTGATCAGGCCGTCGGGATTGATGATCTGCCCGGAATCGGCCGCGGTCCAGATGCGCGGCACCTTGACGACGCCGGTAGTGCGATTGACTTCGACCTCCGCGATGACCGCCGCGTAAGTCGCCACCGTCTTGTAGCGCGCGAAGCCTAAGCCGCGGCCGCGCCGGCCGTCGCCCTTCTCGCCCGGCTGCCAGGCGGCGGCCTTGGCCACGGCCTCGATCACGGCACGCTCGCGCTCGTCCCTGATGTGCGCGAGGCGGAACGCGACGGGGTCCAGACCTGCGGCAGCCGCGAGCTCGTCCATGAAGGACTCGATCGCGAACACGTTGGCATGGGCGCCGAGCGAGCGCAGCGCCGACGTGCGCACCGGATTGTCCATGATCAGGTGGTGCGTGGTGCGCTGGCGCGGGAAATCGTAGAGCGTGAGCGCGTTGCGGTCGCCCGCGCCGTTCGGCTGTGCGGCATGGCGCGCCGGTCCGGGCTGCCTGGCATCGGCGACGTACCAGCTCCCGAGCAGGTTGATGCCGTCGGGATCGCCCGGCCGGTAGTTGTGGCTCTGGCTCCAGACGTCGAAGACCCAGTCGACGACCCGGCCGCCGGCCACGGCGCCCCTGACCCGCATGGTCATGGCAGGGCCATAGGGCTCCCACTTGAACTCGTCGTCGCGCATCCACTGGAGCCGCACCGGCCGCCCGTCGACGGCGCGGGCCAGCATGGCGGCGTCGAAGGCGACGTCGTCGGCGCCGTTGTGGCCGTAGCAGCCGGCGCCCTCGGCGTGGATGCAGTGGACGTTGCTCGGCTCGACACCGAGCGCCCTGGCGAGGGTGGCGCGTAACGGGGAAACGCCCTGGCTGTGGGTCCACACCGTGAGCTTGCCGTCCTCGAGCTTGGCCACCGCGCAGGAGGGCGCGATCGAGGCATGCGCGAGATACGGCCGATGGTACGTCGCCTCGATCACCCTGGCGTCGGCCGGCACGGGCGCGTCCTTCTCGCCGATCACCCTGGCCTCGCTGCGCAGGGTCATGAGCTGCTCGTACATCTTCGTGGGATCTGGAAGCTCGGAGCCGCCCGACCACCTGGCGGACGCCATCAGCACGAGCCGCGCATTGATGGCCTGCTCCTCGCGCCGCGCCACGACGCCGAGAAAGCTGCCGTCGCGCACCAACGCGACGACTCCCGGCATCGCTTTGACTTGGGTCTCGTCGAAGCTGTCGAGCCCGGCGCCGTAGCGCGGCGGCCGCACGACGCGGCCGTGCAGCATGCCGGGAAGGCGCAAGTCCTGCACGAAGGCGGCGCCGCCCGTCACCTTGGCCGGGATGTCGCGGCGCGGAATGCTGCGGCCGACGATCGTGTGCTCTCCGGGCGGCTTCGGCTTCGCGTGCGCCGAGGCTTCGCGCTTGAAGTTCGCGTCGCGTGCGAGCTCCCAGTAGGTGACCTTCTTCCCGGAGTCGGTCACCGTTCCGTCCGCTACGGTCAGGCCCGCGACCGCGACCCCGAGCTTCGCGGCGGCGAGCTTGAGCAGGATCTGGCGCACCTCCGCGCAGGCGAATCGCAGTGCCGTGCCGCTGTTCTCGACCGACAGGCTGCCGGCGGTCATCCCCTCGTTCGGCGTGCGCGCCGTATCGGCCGAGACCATCTCGACGCGCTCGTACGCGACATCGAGCTCCTCGGCCGCGATCTGCGCAAGCGCGGTCAGGATGCCCTGGCCGAACTCGCATTTGCCGGTGAACACCGTGACAGTGCCGGCCGGGTTGACGCGGATCCAGCCGTCGAGCATGCGGTTCAAGCCTAGGCTGCCGGGAAGAGCGGGACGCGCCTGCTGAGCGAGAGCGGTCGGCACGCTCCAGCTGAAGGCGACGACGACGCCGGCGGACTTGAGGAAATCGCGGCGTCTGGTGTTCATGACGCGCCCTTGGCTGCGCGCAGCACCGCGCGGACGATGCGGTTGTGGGTACCGCAGCGGCAGAGATTGTCGGCAAGCGCTGCCCGCACGTCCGCCTCCTGCGGTTGGCTGTTGCGGTTCAGCAGGTCGGCCGCCGTCATGATCATGCCGCTCGCGCAATAGCCGCACTGAGCCGCCTGTTCATCGATGAAGGCCTTCTGCAGCGGGTGAAGCTT
>DASZSB010000188.1:0-35672 GCA_035548835.1 Gammaproteobacteria bacterium
CGCGGGTAGCCCGAGCTTCAATCATCGGTTGCAGGTCACCGGCGGCGTTCTGGCGGACGAGTCGGCCGCGCTGCTGCGGCAGTTCTTCGCCGCGCGGCGCGGTTAGGGGCGCTACTGCGTCAGCCGATAGGGGTCGGCAGCGCGGGCGGAAATCCCTGCGAGGTCAGCGTCTCGCGGCTGTCGAGCCACATCAGGATCTCGTAATAGCGGCGTATGTTGTCGACGTACGCGACCGCGGTTTGCCCCGGCGCGAAGCCGCGCTGCAGGCTCTCGTACACCTCCTTCTCGCTCAGGAGTGGCAGGCGCTGTCGCACCTGATCCCAGCGGTCGGGATTGGCGCCCTGGCGTTGGGTCAGGATGCGCGCGTCTTCAACGTGGCCGTAGCCCAGGTTGTATGACGCGACCGTCAGCCAGGAACGATCCGGCTCCGGAATGCGCTCGGGCACCTTCGCGCGCGTGCGCAGGAAGTAGCGCGCGCCGCCCAGGATGCTCGCGCGCGCGTCGTGGCGATCGGCGATCTCCATGGCGTCGGCCGCAAACTCCGTCAGCATCATCATGCCGCGTACACCGGTGGGAGAGACCGCCATCGGGTCCCAGTGCGATTCCTGGTACGCGATCGCGGCCAGCAATCGCCAGTCGATGCCCGTCGAGCGCTCGGCCTCGAGGAAGAAGTCGCGGTAGCGCGGCAGGCGAGTGTTCACGTGGCGCACGAAAGCGCGCGAGCTCACGTAGTCGAACTCGCTCGACGCGAAGTAGTACCGGTCGAGGATCTGCTGCAGCTTGCCGGTGGACTGGATCTCGGCGAAGTAGGCCGCGACGCTCTCGCGCAGCGAGTCGTCCCCGCGTGGCAGCGCCCACGCGATGTGGTCCACCGGGTCCAGCGTGAACGCTACCCGCAGGTCCGGGTAGAAGTGCCGCAGCAGCTCGAACAGGTGAGAGTCGGCGATCGTGTAGTCGATGTCGCCCTCGGCGACGCGCCTGATCAGCTCCTCGCCGGAGCTCTGTGGATGCTCGATCCAGGTCAGGAGCGGCACCTGGCGGCGGAGCTTCGTGAGCAGCTCGGCGTGCGAGGAGTGCGCCACGACCTCGAGGCGACCGCCCACGAGGTCCTCGACACGCTGCGGGCGTTTGGTGCCCCGCCGGTAGATGACCTCGGGCTGGATGTTCTGGTACGCCGGGCCGAACGTGACGGTGTCGAGGCGGGCGTCGGAGACCGTCAGGCTGGCCGCGCCGATCTGGGCCTTGCCGCTCGCGACGTCGGCGAAGACGTGGTCGTTGACGTAGATCCGCAGGCCCACGCCGAGGCGCTCGGCATATCCGCGCGCCAGCTCGTACTCGATGCCGCGGGGCTCCTCCGCGCCGTAATAGAACGCCGCAGGCGTATTGCGCGTCACGACCCGCAGCTCGCCGGAGCGGATGATCCGCTCGAGCAGCGAGGGGGGCGACGAGCAGGTGCTGAGGAGGGCGCCCAGTACGACTGCGATCAGGATTCGCAACAGCCCGGCTCCTTCCGGCGGGGATTGGCCGAATTATACGGGGATTCGCGGCTCCGACAGCGATCCGCGGCCGAGGTTCTGTCATACGCGCGTGGGTTGGGGCGGGATTATGTGCGGACGCCTGCCGGGGCGCGCCTTCCCGGCCGTCGAGAAGGTGGCTCCAAGTGTATGAAAACACGTTCATCGAGCGGGTGACTGCGGCCGCCGGACTATGTGAACCCGGCGGGCGCCGGTGGCGCGCCGGGCGTGCACGCACGGTTCTCGTGCGCCCGGCGAGGCTGCCCGAAGGCGCCGTGGAGGCGCATGGGCGCCTGGTGCGTACGACCCCGTTCGTGGCCCCGGGCGGGTGGACGGCCGCTGCCGTCTATGGGGCACGACAGACGCAGGGTCGGGATGGTCCTGCCGAAGTGCTGATCGTGCCCGTGGCCGATGGGAAGGACCACGCTCCGGCCGGAGCGGCGGGCGCAGGTTTGCGTACCGAACCGTGCGGTGTTGAGACGTCGCGCGCCGGCTGCGAACATCCGCGCCGGTTTTCCCCTCCCATCCGCGTAATTTTTTTGGAGTTGCCCGTGAGCAAGGAGATGTTGAGCGTTTCGCAATTGCGACCGACAGTGAGCAGGGATCGGTTCGACTCGAACGGGGCACGGAAGGCCGCGATCTCGATGCTGACTGCCATCTACAAGACCGGCCGCCACGGCACGCTCGCCGAGGTGCTGATCGCGCTCGAGGTCATCGACTCGAATCTCGACGGTCGCCCGCACTCGATGAAGTCCCTGTCGAGCAAGCTCGGGATCCCGTACACGTCCGTGTCGCGCATCGTGTACTCGCTGACGTCGGAAGCGCAGCCCGGCGGTCTCTTGAAGCTGGTGCCGGACGGCAAGGACCGCCGTCGCAAGCACATCGAGCTCGACCCCGAGGCGTTCAAGCGCTCCGGCTCGCAAGTGCGCGCGCTAGAGAAGGCCATGATCGACTACTACGGTAGCTCGGTTTACAAGTTGAAGCGCGAAAAGGCGAACTGATCTGCCGGGCCGGTTCTTCCGGCCCACGTCCATTGCCTGCCGGCGGGGCCACGGCGGCGCTGCGCTGCGCCCCGTGGCCGGCTGCGGTGCGCGGGCACAGCGTGGGTTTCGATCTCTCGTGCGGCCGCCGATGTGATCGGCCGCACGTTCGCCGCGCATCCGCGCCGACCCGCGCAATCTCCGCTAAAGATCCGGTTGCCGGCGGCCGACAACAGGTCGGCCGCGGGCGCACGCGCGCGGCTGCCGGCTTTCCTCGACGAGACGCATGCAACGCCAACGGCAGAACCAGATCGAGACCGACACGGTCGTGCTCGGCACGGGCTACCACGAGATGCGCGCGGCGACCGCGGCGCTGGTGTCCCGGCTCGAGCATTCGCTCGCCAGCGGCAAGCTCGAGTTGCCGTCGCTGCCGGAGGTGGCGCTGAAGATCCGGCGTGCCCTCGCGGACGAAAACGTGTCCTTCAGCGAGATCGTGCGTCTGCTCGGCGCGGATCCCGCGTTGGCTGCGCGCATCCTGAAGGTATCGAACAGCGCGCTGTTCTTCCGCGGCGGCCAGCCCATCACGAGCCTGCACAATGCCGTGGCTCAGCTCGGCTATCGCATGGTGCGCAATGTCGCCCTGTCGTTCGCCGCGCAGCAGGTGTTCATCGGCTACGGCAGCCGCGAGCTGCGTGAACACATCGGCGCCGTGTGGCGTCACAGCATTCTGACGGCCGCGCTCGCGCACATGCTGGCGCGGGTTCGAAGCAAGGTGGATGCCGACGAAGCGTTCCTGGCCGGCCTGCTGCACGAGGTGGGCAAGCTCTACATCCTGATGCGCGTCAAGGACACCGGCGTGCTGGCCGATGCCGCGGCGTTCCAGGCCGTGCTGGCGGCCTGGCATCCGCGGGTAGGGCAGGCCGTCATCGGGGCGTGGGATCTGTCCGAGGAGCTGGCCGCCACGGTGGGCGGGCACGAGACCTGCGGCCTCGATGCGCAGGATCCGCCCACCCTGATGGCCGTGACCGCGGTAGCGAACTACCTCGCGGAGAACGCCGAAACGGCGGCCGCGGATCCCGACTTTCACGCGAAGCTGCCTCGGTTCGGTGCGCTGGCGGTGGACAAGCCGACGTTCGACTGGCTGATCCGGGCGGCGGATGTCGACGTCCGGCTGCTGATGCTGGCTTTCGGGGTCTGAGGTGGGCGGGGCGGCCGAGAGTCGGTCGCGGGGTAAACGCGAAGGATTCGCATTGACCATCTAGATGCGAACGATTAGCATTTGCGGAATTCGAGCCGAGAAGGTGCCGACCCGCGATGCGTACCCCGTCCCGCCTGCCGATCGACTTCGTTCCGAGCCGCCCCCTCCTGGCGAGCGCCATCGGCTTCGCACTGGCCTCGACCGCGGCTCTCGGCCAGCAGGGCGAGCCTGTCGCCGAGGTCGTCGTGACCGGTCGGGCGCCGGGCGAGACGCTGACATCGAGCAAGTTCACGGCGCCGCTGCTCGATACGCCGAAGTCGGTGACGGTGATCACCGAAGCCCTGATCGCGGAGACGGGCTCGACGTCGCTGGTCGATGCGCTGCGTACCGTGCCGGGCATCACGTTCAACGCCGGTGAGGGCGGACAACCGGCCGGCGACAACCTGAAGATTCGCGGCTTCGACGCCGGCGCGGACGTGTTCATCGACGGTGTCCGCGATGCCGGCTCGCAGACGCGGGACATCTTCGCGCTCGAGCAGGTCGAGGTCGTCAAGGGTCCGGGCTCGGCGTACTCGGGGCGAGGGTCGAGCGGCGGCTCGGTCAACCTCGTGACCAAGAAACCGCGGGCCGAGGAGTTCCTGGTCGGAGATCTCGCCGCCGGCACCGATCGCTACGGACGCGCCACGGTCGATGCCAACTACCGGCTCGGCGACAGCATGGGCTTCCGCTTGAACGCGCTTGCGCAGGACTTCGACGTGCCGGGCCGGGACGGCGTCGGCGGCACGCACCGCGGGCTCGCGCCGTCGTTTGCGTTCGGCATGGGCAAAGACACGCGCGTGAACCTCGACTTCTATCGTTACACAACCGACGACGTTCCCGATTACAGCACCCCCTATGCGCGCAACGCCGCGAACACCGCGCCGGCGGGCGAGCCCGTCCAGACGGACCGCGGCAATTTCTACGGTCTGCTCGCCCGGGATTTTCAGAGGACCGATGCCGACGTGCGCACGCTGCAGGTCGCGCACGAGTTCGCCGGCGGCCTGACGCTGACGAACGTGACGCGGTACGGTCGTACCACGAACGACTACATCGTCACGAACCCCGACGACGGCCGCGGCAACCTCGTGAACGGGCTCGTCTACCGCAGCCCCAAGAGCCGCAACTCGGTCACGACGACGGCTGCCAACGTCACGAGCATCGCGGGCCGCGCGAAAACCGGGCGCATCGGCCACAGCTACGCCGCAGGGATCGAGGCCAGCGACGAGGCCATGACGAACGTTCCGTATGTGATCCAGACGGCATTCGCGGGCAACGCGGCCACGGCGTTCGACACGTCGTGCAGCGCGCCCGGCGCGCTCGCGGCGTCGGCCTTCAACTGCACCACGCTCGACAATCCGAATCCCTACGATCCGTGGGTGGGCACGATCACGCGGTCGGCCACGCCCACGCGCGTCACGACCGACACGCGGGCGATCTACGGGTTCGACACGCTGACCTTCAACGAGCACTGGTCGCTGAATCTCGGTCTGCGCCGCGACGACTACGACACGACGCAGCATGGCTTCGCGTCGGGCGTGCCGCAGGTGCTGCGCAACCAGGCGGAATTCTGGAACTACCAGGCGGGGCTCGTCTTCAAGCCGAAGGCGCATGGCAGCGTGTATCTCTCGACCGGAACTTCCTCGAGCCCGTCCGGCAACACGCTCGGCGATGGCACGGAGAATCTGGCGGTCACGAATCAGGATCTGGCGCCGGAGCGTGACCGGACGTACGAGCTCGGCGCGAAATGGCAGGTCGCGAAGCGCCTGACGCTGACTACGGCCGTGTTCCGCACGGAAACGGCGAACGCGCGCGTCGCGACCGCCAGCGGTCTTCAGGCCGCGATCGGCGACGAGCTCGTGCGCGGTTTCGAGGTGGGCGTCAGCGGCAACATCACGGATCGCTGGCAGGTATTCTCCGGCTTCTCGTTCCTCGACAGCGAGATCGTGGACGACGGCCCCGTGGCGACCAACGACGGTAACCAGTTTCCAAACACCCCACGCAACAGCTTCGCGCTCTGGACGAGCCATGCGGTTTCGCCGCGCGTGACGATCGGCGGCGGTGCGACGTATGTCGATCGCCGTTTCGGCAACGTCGCGAACACCGTGTGGATCCCCGAGTACTGGCGCTACGACGCGATGGCGGCGTTCGCCGTGAGTCGCAAGGTGAACCTGCAGGTCAACATCCAGAACCTGACCGACGAGGTCTACTTCGTACGGCCGTACCAGAACCACTATGCGTCGATGGGCCCCGCGCGTTCGGCGGTCATCAGCGCCCGGATCAGCTTCTGAGCCGCTGCGGAGTCGGGTCGCCACCATGCTGCTGCACATTCCGGACGTTCTGACGGCGGCTCAGGTGCAACACGCGCGCCGCGCGCTGGAAGCGGCCGCGTGGGTGGATGGCGCCGTGACGGCGGGATTCCAGTCGACGCTCGTGAAGCGCAACTCGCAGCTGCCGGAGACGTCGCCCGAGGCGCGGGAGCTCGGCGACGTGGTGTTGCGGGCGCTGAACGGCAATCCGCTGTTCGCATCGGCCGCGCTGCCGGCCCGGGTGTTCCCGCCGCTCTTCAACCGCTACGCGGAAGGGCAGGCCTTCGGCAACCATGTCGACAACGCGATCCGCCAGGTCCGCGGCACCGGGCAGCGGCTGCGCACGGATCTGTCCGCCACCCTGTTCCTGTCCGCGCCGGAGGAGTACGACGGCGGGGAGCTCCTGATCGACGACGCGTACGGGCCGCGCGCCGTGAAGCTGCCGGCCGGCCACATGGTGCTCTACCCCGCCACGAGCCTGCACCGCGTCGCGCCGGTCACGCGCGGCGTGCGGCTGGCGTCGTTCTTCTGGGTCCAGAGCCTGATCCGTGCCGACGCCGAGCGCTCGCTGCTGTTCGATCTCGACATGTCGATCATCCGCCTTCGCCAGAAGGTCGGCGACGACGAGGCGGTGCTGGCCCTGACCGGCGTCTACCACAACCTGCTGCGCCGCTGGGCCGAAATCTGACGCCATCCGGTCGCGGCCCACTGCCGCGGTCACCTGCCGGCACGGCGAATCCTTATACTAGCGCCGTGTCCACGTTCAGCATCAACGAGCTCTATCAGCGCAACCGCAGAATATTCATCTGGGTCATCCTGTTCGGTCTGCTGTGGCTCGTGCGGGACTTCTTCGCGGTCGTCTTCCTGTCGTTCGTGCTCGCCATCATCGCCGCCCCGCTGGCGGAGCTCGGCAGCCGCCGTCTGAAGTTGCCGCATTGGCTCGCGCTGTCGCTCGTCTACGTGCTGTTCCTCCTCGTGCTCGCGGGGTTCGTGCGGTTCGTGGTGCCGAGTGTGGCAAGCGAGGTCAACCGCATGATCGGCAATCTGCCCACTACCGAGGTGCGGCTGATCGAGGCCAAGAACCGGCTCGTGCAGCAGTATCCGACGCTGCGTCAGCCGCTGAACGGCTTCCTGCGCAGCGCGTTGACCGACGAGCGAGTTGCGGGCATCGAAGCGCAGCTCGCGACGGAGCGGCAGCGCCTCGGCGTGACCGACGAGCAGGTGGCCGAGACCATGGCCGGCGCGCTGGCCCCGACCGGGGCGCTGGCGGAGTACTTCAGCCGCCAGGACCAGCTGTATCTGAACGCCCTGATGGCGGGGCAGTTCCAGCGCGTGCGCGAGTATGCGCCCGCGGTCATCAACATGCTGTATCGAGCGATCGCGACCACGGTGCTCGGCCTCCTGTTCAGCTTCCTGATCCTGATCGATCAGCGGCGCATCCTGCGCAGCATCGAGGGCCTGCGCAACTCGCGCGTGGGTGACTTCTACGCCGAGGCCGCGGAGCCGGTCGCGCGCTTCGGCATGCTGCTCGGGCGCGCCATCGAGGCGCAGGCCGCGATCGCGTGCCTGAACACGCTGCTGACGCTGATCGGCATGCTGCTGCTCGGCATTCCGCTCGTGGCCATGCTGTCGCTGATCGTGTTCGCCTGCAGCTTCCTGCCCGTGATCGGCGTGTTCGTGTCCACGGTGCCGATCGTGCTCGTCGCGTTGAACGCCGGGGGCTTGAGCCTGTCGCTCGCCGCCGTTGCGCTGGTCGTGGTGATCCACGCGATCGAAGCGTACGTCCTCAATCCGTTCATCTACGGCCGGCATCTGAAGCTCAACCCGGTGCTGACCGTGATCATCCTGTACGTCGCGTACCATGCATTCGGTCTCTGGGGCATGCTGCTCGGCGTGCCGGTGGCGCGCTACTTCATTCATGACGTGCTCGGCGTTCCGCAGCGGGATGCGACCGCGGCGCCGGCGAATTAGCCCCGAGGAGTCCATGGAGCAGCCATCCAATCGCGTCATCGTCACCGTGATCGGCGAGGACAAGGTCGGCATCATCGCGAGCGTCTCCACGTTGCTCGCAGAAGCCAACGCGAACATCGTCGACATTTCACAGACTACGCTGCGCGAGTTCTTCACGATGATCATGCTGGTGGATATCGACAAGGCCGGCGTGCCGTTCGACGAGCTCAAGCGGCGTCTGAACGCGAAAGGCGAGTCGATGGGGCTGCGCATCGACGCGCAGCACGAGGACGTGTTCAAGTTCATGCACCGGGTCTAGCGCGCCGTGGCCATCCAGTTCTCGCCGCAGGAGATTCTCGAGACCATCCGCATGGTCCAGATGGAGAATCTCGATATCCGCACGATCACGATGGGCGTCAGTTTGCGCAACTGCGCGCATCCCGACATCGAGGTTGCCGCCGCGAAGGCGTACGAGAAGATCTGCCGCGCCGCGGAGCGCCTCGTGGCCGTGGGCGACGAGATCGAGCGCGACTACGGCATTCCGATCATCAACAAGCGCGTGTCGGTGACGCCCGTGGCACTGGTCGCCGAGAGCTCCGCGAGCCGCGACTACGTGGTGTTCGCTCGCCACCTGGAACGGGCCGCCGCGACCGTGGGCGTGAACTTCCTCGGCGGCTTCTCGGCGCTCGTGCACAAGGGCACGACGCCCGGTGACGAGGCGCTGATCGAGTCGATCCCCGAGGCGCTGGCCGAGACGGAGCGCGTGTGCGCCTCCGTCAACGTCGGCACGACGCGCGCCGGCATCAACATGGATGCGGTGCGCCGCATGGGCGAGGTGGTCTGCGCGACCGCGAAGCACACGGCCGCGCGCGACGGCGTCGGCTGCGCGAAGCTCGTGGTGTTCTGCAATGCCGTGGAGGACAACCCTTTCATGGCCGGCGCGTTCCACGGCATCGGCGAGCCCGACTGCGTGATCAACGTCGGCGTCAGCGGCCCCGGTGTCGTGCTGCGTGCGATCGAGCAGCAGCCCGGCATCGATCTCGGCGAGCTCGCGAGCGTGATCAAACGCACGGCGTTCAAGGTCACGCGCATGGGCGAGCTCGTGGGACGCGCGGCGTCGGCGAAGCTCGGCGTGCCGTTCGGCATCGTCGATCTGTCGCTAGCGCCGACGCCCGCGCAGGGCGACAGCGTGGCGCGCATTCTCGAGGCCATGGGTCTCGAGCGCGTGGGCACGCACGGCTCGACCGCGGCTCTCGCGATGCTGAACGATGCCGTGAAGAAAGGCGGCGCGATGGCGTCGAGCCACGTCGGCGGCCTTTCGGGCGCGTTCATCCCCGTGTCCGAGGACGCGGCGATGATCGACGCGGCCACGGACGGCGTCATCACCTTCGACAAGCTCGAGGCCATGACCTGCGTGTGCTCCGTGGGACTCGACATGATTGCCGTGCCGGGCGACACGCCGCCAGAGACGATCGCGGCCATCATCGCGGACGAGGCCGCGATCGGCATGATCAACCGCAAGACCACGGCCGTGCGCGTGATTCCGGCGCCGGGCAAGCGTGTCGGTGACACCGTCGAGTTCGGCGGCCTGCTCGGGCGCGCCCCCGTCATGGCGCTGCACCCGCAGTCGAGCGCGGGGTTCGTGCGTCGCGGCGGCCGCATTCCCGCGCCGCTGCAGGCGTTCAACAACTGACGTCATGAGCGAGCCGCAACTGCGCGACGACGGCTTCGTGCCGCCCACGCCCGTTCCGGCGCCGGCGGCCGTGCCGCGGGGCGGGCTCATCGCGCGCATCCGGCGGCTGATCGGCCTGCATCACCGCTACCCGTGGCTGCTGCCGCTCGCGAGCTTCATCGCGGGCTGGATCGGCTTTGCGATGGTCAAGCGCGGCGAGGCGTTCGCGCGCGCGATCGCGCTGCTCGCGCTGTTCGGCTGGTTCTGGCTGCTGATCGAGCCGTGGGTCCGCCGGCGGCTCGAACGCAAACGCCCGAAGATGGGCAATTTCGTCGTGAACTTCGTGAGCCAGTCGCTGCAGCAGGAGCTGCTGTTCTTTTCGCTGCCGTTCCTGATCGGCGCCACGCAGCGGGACCTCGGCCAGATCGGCTTCACGGCGATCGTGTCGGTGGCGGCCCTCGTCAGCACGATCGATCCTCTCTACGAGCGGGTCGTCGCGCGCCGCGCTGCGCGCCGGCTGCTGTTCCATGCCTACTGCAGCTGGCTGTCCGCGCTGATCGTGCTGCCGATGGTGTTGCTGCTGCCCGTCGAGCAGGCGCTGCCGATCTCGGTGGCGGCCGTCACGACGTGGTTGCTGCTCACGCTGCCGCTGTCCGTGCGCTCGCTGAAGCACGTCGTCACGAAGGTCGTGTGGGTCGTCGGCGTGCTCGCGCTGCCGTTCGTGCTGTGGGAGATCCGCGCGCAGGTGCCCGCTGCCGGGCTCGCCGTCACGTCGGCGCGCATCACGCAGACGATCGACGGGCTGAGCCCGGGCGAGGCCGTCCGGGAGTTGACCCGCGCCGACCTCGAGCAAGGCGTCGTGGCGTTCGCGGCCATCCGCGCGCCCGCGGGTCTGTCGCAGGAGGTCGTCTTCGAGTGGCGCCACGACGGCGACCAGGAGCGCATCGCGGCCACCATCCACGGCCGCAAGGGCGACGGCTACCGCGTCTTCTCGCGCAAGAAGCTGTTTCCCGAGAACGCGGCCGGCGTGTGGTTCGTGGACATCCTGACGCCGCAGGGGCAGCTGCTGCGGCGGTTGAGGTTCACGGTCACGGAGTGAGCCCAATCCGGCGCACGTATTGTCCGTGCTTGCCGCCGTTTGCGGGCCGGGAATACCATGCTGCGACCGCCATGGAGGCCGGCCCACGGCCTCGAGAGGAGACGCAATGAGCAAGCGCATAACTGCCGACCAGCTGATCGATGACCTGCAAACGGTCATTCGCGATGCCGAGAACCTGCTGCGTGCGACGGCGGCACAGGGGGGCGAGAAGGTCCAGGAGGTGCGCGCGCGGGCGGAGGAGTCCGTGCGCCACGCCAAGGATCGTCTCGCCGGCATCGAGGAGGACGCGCTGAAGCGGGCGCAGGCCCTGGCCGGTGATGCGAACGAGTTCGTGCGCGGCAATCCGTGGCAGGCGGTCGGGATCGCAGCCGGCGTCGGGCTCGTGCTCGGTCTGCTGCTCGGCCGCCGCTGAAGTCCGGTCCCGCGGCCAGCCACCCTTGGAGCAGGGCGAAGAGACAGCGCGCGAAGGAACGGTCGAGCCCGAGCCGGGCCCGATCGGCAGCCTGTTCCGTTCGCTCGCGAGGCTGGCCGCCACGCTCGTCGCCATCGCGCACACGCGCCTGGAGCTGCTCACGACCGAGCTCCAGCAGGAGATGCACCGTGTCGCCGAGATCATGGTGTGGACCTTCGTCGCGCTGTTCGCGGCCGGCATCGGCCTGTTCATGGGCGCGCTCCTGATCGTGTTCGTGTTCTGGGACACGCATCGGTTGCTCGCGTCGATTGGAGTGACCAGCGCGTTCTTCCTGATCGCGGTCGTCGCGGTGCTCGTGCTGAGGGCCAAGGTCAAGCGCCGGCCGCGGCTGCTCGAGGGCACGCTGGCCGAGCTCGCGACGGATGCGAGCCATCTGAAGGCTGCGGCCAGGTCGCTGCGCCATGAGTGAGCGCACGCGCGAGCTCGAGGCGCGCTACTCCGAGCTGCGTCTGCGCTGCGCGCTGCAGCGGCGTGCCGTCGGTGCCGAGGTGCAGGGCGTCATGACGCGCTTCGGCCCGTTTGACCGCTTCGCCGTCATGGCGCGCAGCCGGCTGCTCGATCCGCGCCTGCTCCTTGCGGGCATCGTTGCGCTGCTCGCGTTCGGGCGGATGCGCGGACTGCACACGGTCGGCCGCATCGCGTTGCTCGCCGCGGCCGCGCGGCGGCTCTGGCAGGCGGCCAAAGCGCTCTGACGCTTACGCTCTATCACCACGGCTCTTCGGCCTGCGCCGCGAAAGTGCGGTTCGCGCTGGCCGAGAAGCGGCTCGACTGGCAGAGCCGGTACGTCGACATCCTGAAGGGCGAGCAGTTTGCGCCCGCGTTCACGGCGCTCAATCCGAAAGCCGTCGTGCCGGTGCTCGTGCACGACGGTGCCGTGATCGTCGAGTCCACTGTCATCTGCGAATACCTCGAGGAGGTCTTTCGGTCGCCGGCCTTGTACCCGGGCGACCCGCTCGGGCGTGCGCACGTGCGCGTGTGGACGAAGGCCGTCGACGAGGAGCTGCATCCCGCATGCTCCGCCATCACCTATGTCGTGTCGCACCGCCACACGATCCTGCGCAACGGCGTCGGCAGTTTCGAGGACTTCCTGGCGCGCGGTGCGCACGAGGGCGTGGCCGCGCGCACGTTGAAGTGGCAGTGGATCCAGCAGGGGCTCGCCGCGCCGGGCGCGGCCGACCAGATTCGTCTGTACGACGCGTACCTCACGAAGATGGAGCAGGCGTTGACGCGGGACGAGTGGCTCGTCGGCGATGCGTTCTCGATGGCCGATGTCGCCATGGCGCCGTACGTGAACCGGCTCGCGGCGCTCGGCATGCACGCGCTGTGGCAGGGCGGCCGGCGGCCGCACGTCGAACGCTGGTTCGAGCGCATACGCGCGCGACCGACGTTTGGGCCTGCGTTCGTCCAGTGGCTGCCGGAGCCGCTCGCGGCCGAGATGCGCGCGAACGGCGAGCGGTCGTGGCCCGAAGTCGCGGCGCTGCTCCGCCTCTGACTGCACGCCCGCGGTCGCCCATGCTAGAGTCCCCCGCAGCTCAAATTCCGCGGGGGGAAGTGCGATGACGAGCGTCAAGACTCTGGTGCTGTTCGCCGTGCTGCTGTTGGCGGGCACGGCCCATGCGGCCGACGGCACGTGTGCGCCGAGCGGCGGGCTGCAGTTCGTCTGCGGCCCCAAGAACGCGGAAGATCTCGTGGCCGTGCCGAACACGAAGTGGCTGCTGTCGAGCGGCATGGCCGACGGCGGCGGCGTCATGGCGATCGACACGCGCGATGGCAGCTGGCATGTGGCGTATCCCGGTGCCAGCCCGCGTGCCGTGCACGATGCGAAGTATCCGGACTGCACCACGCCGCCGGATCCCACGAAGCTCCAGACCCACGGACTGAACCTGTTGCCGGGGCGCAGCGGACACTCGACGCTGTACGCCGTCGCGCACGGCGCGCGCGAGTCCATCGAGGTGTTCGACGTCGACGCTTCCGCGCAGGGCAAGGCGCCGCAACTCACGTGGCAGGGCTGCGTGCCGATGCCGGAAGGTCTCGCCGCGAACAGCGTGGCCTCGTTCGGCGATGGCTCGCTCGTCGCGACCGTGCTGCTGATGCCGGGCAAGACGTTCGCGGATTCCATCGCGAAGCGTCCGACCGGCGCCGTGTTCGAGTGGTCGCCGGGCAAGCGCGGCTTCGAGCTCGTGAAGGGCAGCGAGCTGCCGGGCAACAACGGCATCGAGACGTCGCCGGACGGCCGCGAGATCTACGTCGTCTCGTCGGGATTCCAGACCGTGGTGGCGTTCTCGCACACGAATCCGACGAAGCAGCTGCGCAGCACGAAGCCGCTGCCGTTCACGCCGGACAACGTGCACCGCGGTCTCGACGGCCGCTTGCGCACGGCCGGCATGGCGAACGACGTGCCGGAATGCGGTGGTCCGCCCGGACCCCAGCACGACCTCGCGAAACTCGGCAGCTGCCCGCGCGGCACGATCGCGATGGAGATCGATCCGAAGACGATGCAGGACAAGCTCGTCGTGCAGACGCCGGCGAACAAGGACTTCAGCAACGCAACGATGGTGCTCGTGCAGGACGGCCAGTTCTGGCTCGGCACGTTCTCGGGCGATCGAGTCGCGCACGGGCCGCTGCGTTAGCGCGGCCCACACGCGCGGCTACGGCAGCGCGAACGCGTGCAGCGTGTCGTTCGCGACTACCGCCACGTATTGCTTGCCGTTGCTGCCCATGTAGGTCATCGGGTTCGCGTTGACCGTATCCTTGAGCTGCATGGACCAGAGCTCGCGGCCGTTGGCTGAGTCGAACGCGCGGAACCGCGCGTCGTTCGTCGCGCCGATGAACACGAGGCCGCCGGCCGTGGCGGCCGGGCCCGCGCTGCCGCTGCCGCCGGTCAGCTGCTTCTCGGCCGGAAGCCCGCGCGTGACCCCGAGCGTGCTCTGCCAGCGGATCTCGCCGGTGTTCGCGTCGAGCGCGAGCAGCCGCGACCACGGCGGCCGGTAGCACGGGAGCGTCGCCAGTACCTTGCCGTTCGCGTCCTTCAGCGGAGCGCTGAACGTGAAGTACGGGCCCGCGCCGTCGACGCTGCCGCGATCGTACGGCGTCGTGGTGCCCTGCACGCCGCGCCCGTAGTTCTTGCCGGGCTTTCTCTGCTCGATCCAGCCGACGAGCGAGCTGTCGTGCGCGTGGATGTACAGCGTGGCGCTGGCGGGGTCCGCCGCGATGCCACCCCAGTTCACGCCGCCGCCGGCGCCCGGCAGCTGGATCGTGCTCTTCGGCGGCTCGCCTTCGCGGTGCAACGCGAACGGCGTGTAGGGCCCCGCGTTCACGAAGCCGCCGCTCTTCTGCCACAGCGCCTCGCACGCGGCCACGTGCTCCGGGGAGGTGTCCTCGGGGCGCACCATGTCGCGCTCCTTCACGAAGTCCACGCGCGCGAGCGGCGCGGCCGGCTTCACGGGGAACGGCTGCGTCGGCGAGTACCACTCGCCCGGCACCGAGCCCGCGGGCACGGGCCGCTCCTCGACGCCGAACACGGGTTTGCCCGTCCGGCGGTTCAGGATGAAGAGGTACGCCGTCTTGCCGATCGATGCGAGCGCCGGCGTGCGCCGGCCGTTCTGCGTGAGATCGATCAGCACGGGCGGGTTCGGAATGTCGAGATCCCACAGATCGTGATGCACGGTCTGGAAGTGCCAGAGGTAACGGCCCGTGCGCGCGTCGACGGCCACGATCGAGTTGCCGAACAGGTTGGCACCCGGGCGGTCCCCGCCCCAGTAGTTGCCGGCCGCGCCGGCGACCGGCATGTAGAGCACGCCGCGTTGCTCGTCGAGCGTCATGGTCCACGCCCACACGTTCGCGCCCGAGCGGTTGCGCCAGCCGCCATCCAGCCAGGTTTCGTGGCCGCGCTCGCCGGGCAGCGGCACGGTGTGGAACGTCCAGAGCGGCTTGCCGGTGCGCACGTCGAACGCGCGCGTGTCGCCCGGTTCCGCGAGCGCGACCTCGCCGTTCGTGGCGCCGAGGATCGCGATATCGCCGAAGATCACGGGCACGCCGTTCCAAGGCACGGCGATCTGCACGACGCCCTCCATGCCGAAGCCCGCGACCGGGCTGCCCGTCTTCGCGTCGAGTGCGACGAGCGTCGGCCCTGCCACGAGCAGGATGCGCGGCGGCAGCGAGCCGTCGCCCGGCCAGTACGCGACGCCGCGCGCGGTGGTGTCGAGCGGCCACGGCAGCGTGCGCCGCCACAGCTCGCGGCCGGTGTCCGCCGCGAGCGCAAGCACCTGGTTGCCGCGCACCGGCAGGTACATCACGCCGTCGACGACGATCGGCGTGGCCTGCGGATTGCCGGCCGCTCCCGGTGCGTCGGTGTCGTCGTCCGCGCCGCGCGCGACAGGCACCTTCCAGGCTTCCACGAGCGACCCGACGTTCGTGCGGTCGATCTGCGTCAGCGTCGAGAATCGCGTGCCCGCGTGATCGTGGCCGTACATCGGCCAGTCGCCGGGTGGGGCCGCCTGCGCGGTGAGTGCACGCAGCGCCGCGAGGCAGAGCAGGTACCCCGAGAATCTGAACGACGCACGCATGACGACTCCGTGGCGCGAATCCGGTCTGCGACTCTACTACAGCAGTGCCGTGGCCACGCTTCGCGACATCGTCCCGAGACTGGTGGCGTCAGCACCGGGCGCCTAGAATCCGCAGGGCGAAGGGAGCATCAACGCGTCGTGGGCACCGGGCGTTTCGTTCGATACATGCTGGCGCTGACGGTGTGCGGCGCGGCTCCCGTCGCTTCCGCGCAGCCATCCGCGCCCAACCTGAACGGTTACGTGACGCTGTCGACCGGCTACTGGAAACGCGGCCTCGCGCAGAACGACGGGCGCACCGCGCAGCTCGGCATCGACTACGAGCACCACAGCGGTTTCTACGTGGGCGCATGGGCCGCCAACGTGGATTTCGCGCGCGAATACTCCGAGCAGCAGCCGCGGCGCATCGAGGCCGACGTCTATGGCGGCTTCCACCGGCAGCGGGGGCAGTGGTCGTGGAACGTCGGTCTCGCGCACTACGCGTACCCGCATACGGCGGTCGACTACGACTACAGTGAGGTCAACGGCACGGTGGGCTATCGCGACCGGCTCTTCTACTCGGCGGCGTACAGCGATTCGTACTACGGGTTGCCGCGCTCGTCGCTGAATCAGGAGGTGTCGCTCGCGTTTCCGCTCCGCTGGAACCTCGAGATCGGCGCGGCGGCGGGCGCGTTTCGCGTCCGTGGCGATGCGCTCGACGTCACGTACTGGAACGTCGGCGTGTCGAAGCTCGTGCGCAGGCTCGCGATCGACGTGCGTTACTACGATGGCAACCATACGCAGGTCGGCTACTTCGGCGATCCGCACGCCAATCACGTCGTGCTGAGCCTGTCGTACGCACTGCGCGGCCCGAGGCCCAGGATCTAGCTAGAAGTTTGCGCTGGTCGTTGCCGCGGCGCCGTTGCACGTCGCCGCCACGCCCACGCGCGTCAGCGCGCGGCACGCGTTGATCGACGCGCGACCCGTCCCGTGCGTCGTGGTGGCCGTGAGGATCGCCGCGATGCGCTCCGCGTCGAGGTCGGGCTCGCGCTCCATGAGCAGCGCGACGACGCCGGTGGCGTGCGCGGCTGCGAGCGAGTTGCCGGTCAGGAACGCGTAGCGTGCGCCGGGCGTGGTCGTCAGCACTTCGCTGCCCGGAGCGGCCACGACGTAGGGGGAGCTCGAGCTCGCTGGCTCCATCGACGAGTGCGCGGCCAGCACCTGCGGATGCGAGGACGGAAACGCCACCGCCGGCGCCGCCCGCTCCGGTTGCGCCGTCACGACGACGATACCGCGGGCGATCACGACGTCGAGCAGTTTCGACAGCAGCGGGTCCGCCGGGCCGGCGAGGCTCAGGTTGATGACGTTCGGCTTGAGCGCGAGCGCCGTCTCGAGCGCGCGCGCGAGCGAGAACGTCGAGCACTGCGCGGCCAGGCTGTCGCCCGTGACGGCCCAGCACGCGCGCAACGCGGCGAGGCTGACGTCGGGCGCGACGCCGATGATGCCTTCGTGGTTGTTCGCCGCCGAGGCGATGATGCCGGCCACGGCCGTGCCGTGAACCTCGCCGTCGTGCGCCAGCGGATGCTCCGCGACGAGGTTGCGCGCGAGCCGCACGCGGCCGCGCAGGTCGGGATGGTTCGCGTCCACCGCGGAGTCGATGATCGCGACCGACACGCCGCGGCCCGTCGCGAATTGGTGCGCGTCCTCGATATCGAGCTCTGCCGCCGCGGACTGCAGCCCGACGTAGGGATCGTCGTAGCGCGTGCCCTGCGTCTCGAACAGGTTCATGCGCTGCACGAGATCGACGCGCGGATCGGCGGAGACGGCGGCGATCACTTGGTCGACGTCGCGATCGCCGGGCACGCCGAGCACCTCGCAGTAGACGCCGAGCGACTGAATGAGCCAGCCGTCGAGGCGCCGCAGGCCGTGGTCGTGGGCGACCTGGCTCAGCACGCGGTCGACCGTGGGCGCCGGACCGTAGCGGCGCTGCAGGTAGCGTTCGTTCGGTGCGCCCGTGAGACCGGCGGCCAGCGCCGCGGACTGGCGCACGGTGACCAGAATCTGCCGGCTCGCGGCAGTCGCCGCCGGCGCGGCGGCCGCAGCCGGATCGCGCGGCGGCGTCGCGCATGCCGTCAGCGCGACGGCCAGCGCGACGGCGAGCAGCGTTCTCATTGCGTGGGTCCGGTGAATGCGCGGCCCGCGAACCGCACGCGCGGGTCGTGGCTCAGGCGATCGAGCAACGCGGCGATGTCGGCGTCGGTCGCCTTGCCGTCCTGAATGCGGATGCTGTAGCGGCCGAGCTCCGTGGGCCCGGCCACGATCTCGCCGTCGACATCGGTCAGCAGCGACTGGATGTCGGCCGCGGCGGTGCGCTGATCGAAGATCAGGTCGATCTGCGCATGCGGCCCGACCGGTTGCGTGGCGAGCGTTGCATAGCGTGCCTGGTCCGGCACCTTCGGCTCGAGCCACAGCAGTGCACCGAGGACCACGATGCCGATGGCCGCGACCGCCGCGAAGCGCAGGAACGGCGCAGACGCCGCGCCGTTGGCCGCCCGTGCGCGCGCGGCCTCGCGGTCGAGTTCGCGCTCGAGGCGATCGAAACCGCCTTCGGCCGACACGCGGAACGTGGGTTGGGCGCGCACGGCGGCGCGCAGGCGCTCGAGCTCCCTGACCTCGCGCCGACAGACGATGCACGAGCGCACGTGGCCGTCCACCCGATCGCGCTCGGCCACCGCGAGGCTGCCATTGACCAGCCAGGGCAGGAGCTCGAAGGCGGCGTCGTGATCGAGTGTCGGGCCCGCCGTCACGGCGGCGCATCCTTGCCGAGGGCCGGCAGCAGATCCTTCAGCTTCGCGCGCGCGTGGAACATCCGTGTCTTCACGGTGTTCAGCGGGCAGGCCACGATCGTTGCGATCTCCTCGTAGGAGCAGCCGTAAAAGTACGTCAGCTCGACGACCGCGCGTTGTTCCGGCGACAGATGGCGCATGCCTTCCTCGAGTAGGTCGCGAAGATCCGCGTCGTCGCTGTGTTCCGCCGCAGGCTCGGAACGTTCAATCCACGCGTCGAAGTCCACGGCCGCGAAGCGATCGGTCCAGCGGCGGTGAGCCTCCAGCGCCTTCAGCGCCTTGCGGTAGCCGATGCCCATGAGCCAGGTCGACACGCTGGAGCGGTGCCCGAACGATGCGCTGTTGCGCCAGACGACGAGCATGACGTCGTTCACGCCTTCCTGGGCCAGATCGAGGCGGCGCGTGATGCGGTACATGAACCGCAGCAGCGGGTGATAGTAGGTGTCGTAGAGCACGCGCAGCGCGGCGCGATCGCCCGCGCCGATGCGCGCCAGCAGCGCGACATCGGTCGCGTCGTCGGAGCGTGTGCCCGGGACCGGCTGGCTTCTGACCCCTTCGTCCATTCTTCTGCTTGTCGGGAGCGTTTGTTGTTAGTTTACGTACCCCCTACGTAAAGTTCACTCGGCCCCGAAAAAAGTTCGAAGGGTGTCAGCGGCGGGCGTGGTAGGCCACGATGGCCGCGAAGTCCGCGGCGAGCTGCGCCGGCTCCTGGGGCGGCGTGAACACTGCGTACAGACGGCCCTTCGGATCGAGCAGGGTGATGTTCGACGAGTGGCTCACGAGGTACGTATCCTGGCTCTGGCCCTCGGGCACGAAGAACACGCTGCCCGTCGCCTGGGCCAGCGACGTGAGATCCGGGACCCCGCCCGTGAGGCCATGGAAGCTCGGATCGAAGTAAGTGACGTAGTCGCGCAGGCGGTCCGGCGTGTCGCGCGCGGGATCGACGGAGATCAGGTAGTACTCCGCCGCGGTGCCCGGCAGCGTCTGCGCCAGGCGTTTCTTCAGATCGGCGAGCTTGACCAGCGTCAGCGGGCAGACGTCGGGACAGTAGGTGTAGCCGAAGTACACGAACGACCAGTGGCCGGCGAAGTCCGCCGGACCGAAGGTCCGGCCGTGCTCGTCGACGAGTGCCACCCCCGGCAGGGCTTGCGGCTCCGGCAGCACGTAGCCGCCGATCTGCGGCGGGGGCCCGGCATGCCGGTAACGGACCGCGAGCAGCGCGCCCCCGGCCAACGCGGCGAGCGCGACGCAGACGATCAGGGCGACGAGCCAGCGTCGCGGTGGGCGCGTTTCGGTCATGTGGTGAGAATTTCGATTGGCGCCGGGTATCGTAACCCCGTCGGGCCCTGCGCGTCCCGAGTCGCTGCCCCCGGAACTTTCGCGCGTCCTGCGGCGAATAGTCGCAGAGGACCCAGCCACCGATGAGCGACACCGACCCCACGCTCGACGACCGTCGCGATGCGAGCCTGCTGCTGGCCATCGCCGCGGGTTGCGAGCAGGCGTTCGTGGATCTGTACGCACGCCGGCAGGCCGACGTGTTCCGGTTCGCATATGCAATGGCGCGCTCCCGGAGTGTCGCGCAGGACGCGACGCAGGAGGTGTTCCTGAACGTGCTCGAGAACGCGGGCCGGTTCGATGTCGCGAAGGGCTCGGCGCGTGCGTGGCTGTTCGGGTGCGCGCGGCACGTGATCCTCGATCGCCTGCGGCACGAGCGGCGCTGGACGGACGAGCTGCCTGAGCTGTCGGCCGAGCACGACGGCGATGCCGAGCTGCTGGCGGCGCAGCGCGTGCGGCGTCTGCACGCGGCGCTGGTGCGCCTGCCGCTCGAGTACCGGGAGGTGGTGGTGTTCTGCGATCTCGAAGAATGGACCTACGCAGCGGCGGCGGCCGTGCTCGGCTGTCCGGTCGGCACCGTGCGCTCGCGCCTGCATCGCGGCCGCGCCGCGCTGGCGGCGCTGCTGGCGCGTGAGGATGCGCCGGCCGAGCCGGCGACGCTGCGGCCACGCGAGGTGTACCCATGAATCCGAGCGGGGATCCGAACGACAGGGACGCCGAAGCTCACGCGCCGGAGCTCGCAGAGCTGCGCGCTGCGTTGCGTGCGCTGCCCGCGCCGCGAGTCGACGACGCAGCGGTGCGGCGCGCGTTCCGCGATCGGCGGCGCGAGCTCGATGCCGCGCGCGCGGTGGCGCGGCGACGCAGGGCGCGCGTCCATGCCGCGCTCGCGGCGGCGATCGCGTTCGTCGCGGTCGGCGGTGTGGTGCGGTTCGTCGTGTCGCAGTCGCCGCAGCGCAGCCAGGCGCCGCAATCGGATGCACCGGCCGCGGTCGCCGCGTTTCAGCCGCTGCTGTACGCGCCGGAGGTGGCGCCGGGCGCGGCCTACAGCGTCGTGAGGGTGCGGATTCCGCTGTCGTCGCTCACGTTGCTGCCGGCGGCGGGCGCCGATGGCATGATCGAAGCCGATCTTCTGGTCGGCGAGGACGGGCTCGCGCGCGGCATCCGCTTCGACGGCGCCGGCGCGTTGCCCGTGTCCCAGGCATCATATTGAAGGGAGATTCCGATGAAGAAGACATTCCCGATGCTGGCACTCGCGGTCGTGAGCGCGTGCGGGGCCACTGCGTTCGCGCAGGCGCCGGTTCCCGCGCCGGCGGCACCGCCGCGCGATACGCTGTTCTTCGTGGCGAACGCGGCACCCGTCATGCAGTTCGGCGCGGCGGTGCAGGTCGTCGGCTTCGAGGGCGCGGTGCCGGGTGCCGTCGTGACGGGCAAGCCGTATGCGGCCGACGCCGTGACCGAACGGACACAGGTGCTGGCCGACGGCAACCGCATCACGGCGCGCAACGAGGCGCGATTCGTGCGCGACTCCAAAGGCCGGACCCGGCGCGAGCAGACGTTGCGCGGCTTCGGGCCGGCTTCGGCCGCGAGCGATGCGGTCAAGCTGATCACCCTGTTCGATCCGGTCGCCGACAGCAGCTATCTCCTGAATACGTCGACGCGCACCGCGCAGCCCTTGCGACCGTTGAAGATCGCCGCGGGCGCCGCGGGGACGTTCACGGCGCCCGTGCCGCCGCCGCTGCCTCCGCCGCCCGAGGGAGGCGCCGCACGCACGGTGGCGTTCGCCGGCGCCCAAGTGCCGGCCGGAGGCGCAGGCGCCGTGCGCGTCGAGCTGCAGTCCGACTCCGGAGGCTGGGCGGTGGGGGGCGCGCCCGTGGCGCTGACCGGTGCTCCCGCCGCGGGTGTGCCCGAGGACCTCGGGGAGCAGGTGCTCGAGGGTGTGCTCACGCACGGCACGCGCCGGACGGTGACAATCCCGGCGGGTGCCATGGGCAACGAGCGTCCGATCGAGATCGTCAGCGAGCAGTGGTACTCGCCCGAGCTCGAGACCGTCGTGCTGCGGCGCAACTACGATCCGCGTGTCGGCGAGACGACGTACCGGCTCGTGAACCTCGTGCGCGGCGAGCAGTCACCGGATCTGTTCGCGGTGCCGCAGGGTTACACCCTGTTGCCGGAGCCCTGGCAGGATCAGGGAGTCCCTCCCGGTGCGCAGACGGGGTATCGTGCCGTCGATCGCAGCGGCCCTGCCGGGAGCGGCGCGGGACGCAATTAGCTGCCCGTGCCGCGGCCGGGGCAGGGCGTGCCCGGCTTGATCGCGATGAACCGGTCGACGACCAGCACCTCGCCGCTCGCGACGTGCGCGAGGTGCGCGTCCACGGTCGTCAGCGCCACCTTGCCGCGCGGATTCATGATGCGCTGCTGGCGGCGCAGCTCCTTGATGGCGCCCGCTTCCGCCACGCGCAGCGGCAGATTCGTGAGACATTCCGTGAACGTGACGCCATCCTTGGTCGCGGTGCTCTCGCCGTCGAGCCGCAGCCGGTCACCGAAAGTCGGAGTGCGCGCATCGCGCGCGAGCACGTGCTCGATGGGCGAGGCGGCGCGTAGCTTCAGCCGGTCGGCGTCGAGCACCGTCAGGCGGCGTTCCGGCCCCGCGCCGCGCAGCACGATCTCGGCGGACTGCTCGTCCCAGGTCCAACGGCCGAGCGCATACGTGGAATCCCCGCCCGCGCCGGCGTCGCCCCCCACGAACGACTGGCGCAGGAAGAACCGCCGGTCGTCGCGCAACCACAGGGTGGCCGCGATCTCCGTGCAGTTGCTGCACGGGAACTTGCCCGCGTAGACGCCGGTGAGCGTCGCGGGCGCGGGCGTCGCCACCGCGCCGTCGCCAGCGCGGTCGCGGCCGCAGCCGGTCAGGGACGCCGCGAGCAGCGCGAGTGCGATCCACGACCGAAGATTCATCGGGCTCCCTCGAGCCGGTGCCAGCGGGACGCGGCCAATCTGGCACCGGCCCCGTGGCGCGGGGAGTAAATGGATCACGTTCGTGGCGCGCCGGCGCCGCCTGGACCCTCCGGCGGGCGTCCATTAGAGTGCGGCGGCCCGGGACAGGAGACGCGTCTTGAACGTCCGCATCGACTCGGCCGTTTATCGGCACAGCTCGCGATTCTTCATCGCGTTCCTCGCGGCCATGGTCTGGGCGTTCTGGCCGAGCTACTTCACCCGGCTGTTCGAGCAGCCGAGCTTCTGGTTCCACGCGCACGGCATCGCGCTCACGCTGTGGGTTGTCATGCTCGTGGTGCAGGCGCAGCTGATCCGCACCGGCCGACGCGGGTGGCACCGTGCGCTCGGGCGCGTGTCGTACGTGCTGGCGCCGGCGGTCGCGGTCATCACGCTGCTGTTCGTGCACTACCGCGTCGCGCCCGCGCTGCGCGGCGTCCCGGTATTGCCGCCGACGGGCCTGCACTTCCTCGCGCTCACGCTGATCGCGATCGTCGTGTTCGCGTCGTTCTACGGTCTCGCGATCTGGTTCCGGCGCGATGCGCAGGTGCACGCGCGCTGGATGATCTGCACGGTGTTCCCGCTGTTCACACCCGTCACCGACCGGTTGATCGGCGGGCATTTCCGGTCGCTGATCGCGCTCGTGCCACGGATCGACGGCAGCCCGATCCTGCCGGCCGCGGGCTTCCTGCTCGCGGATCTGTTGCTGGTGGCGCTTGCGTTATGGGACTGGCGTGCGAACCGCCGGCTCGCGGTGTTCCCGGTCGCGCTGGGCGTGCTGCTGCTGTATCACGCGGGCGCGCTCGGCCTGCACCGTGTGGCGGCGTGGAACGCGTTCTGTGTGTGGTTCCTCGGTCTGCCGCTGACCTGAGTGCGCTTGCGCTCAGTTCGCCGCGGCGGCCGTGCCGTTGTGCTCGCGCGCGGCGAGTTCGTCGATGATCGCAAACCAGGCGTCGTAGCTGCCGGCCTGCGCGCCCGTCGTGAGGTACTTGCCGTTCACGACCACCGTCGGCGTGCTCTGGGCGCGATAACGCTTGACCAGATCCTCGGCGCGCTTGACCTTGGCGACCACCGAGAACGAGTTGAACGTGCTCGTGAACGTCGCCTGATCGACGCCGTACAGCTGGAAGAACGCCGCGATCTTGGCTTCGGTGTCGAGCCGGTTGCCCTTCGCGTGGAACTCGTTGAAGAACGGCCCCTCGATGTCCTTCAGCCTGCCGAGCGCTTCGGCCGTGTAGTAAGCGCGCGCGTGCAGTGGCGCCCACGGCTCCCACATCGCCGGAACGCGCGTGAAGGTGACATACGACGGTTTGCTCGCGACCCACTTCTGCAGCAGTGGCTCGAAGGCGTAGCAGCCGGGGCAGCCGAACATGAATATCTCCGTGACCTCCACCTGGCCGGGCGGGCTGTTGGCGGGCACGGCCGGCGAGAGCACCGTGTAGTGCTTGCCGGCCTGGAATTGCGATGCGTTCTGCGCGTTCGCGGGGGCCGCCATCCATGCGGCGGCGGTCAGCGCCAGAGCCAGCAGGGCGTTCGATCGCATGTTCGGGACTCCTTCGTCGCGTCGTCGGCCCGAGAGCTTAGCGGTGGCGCCGCGGTGGTCGCAACGACGGCGCCGGCCGATCTCGCGGGCGAAAGGCTCGTTGACACCGTTCCGGGCGTGTACGACAGTGCCGTCGCGCGGTGGCCGGCACGGCCGGCTCCGCGCCGGTCTCGGGCTCGGGGGATTCCGCATGACATTCCGTCACCTGGTTCGCGCAGCCGCCGCCGGCGTACTGATGGCCGGTCTGCCGGTTGCGTTCGCACATCACGGCATCGCGAATTTCGATCTTAACAAGGACGTGTCGATCAACGGCACCGTCAAGCGCCTCGCGTTCGTGAATCCACATTCCTGGCTGTACGTGAACGTGCCCGATGCGAACGGCACGGTGACCGAGTGGCGCTGCGAGATGCGCTCCGCCACGGTCCTGCGCCGCTCCGGATGGAGCGCCAGCATGTTCATGCCCGGCACGCAGCTTCGTGTGACGGGTGCGCCCGATCGTCACGATCCGAACACCTGTTACCTCTCGACGATCACGTTTGCCGATGGCACGACGATGGATCGTTACGGTCAGCTGCAGAAGGCGGGCGCCGTCACGAACGTGGCGGACCGGCCCGCGCGTCTGCCGACCGGCGAGCCGAACCTGAACGGCGACTGGGCCGGCGAGCAGCGCGTGATGACCGATCGCAGCGGCCTGCGGGGCGCGCTCGTGCCGCTCAGCGTCGCGGACAAGATCGGCTCCGGTGAGCTGCCCGCGGGTGTCAGGGCGTTCCCGGGCGCGCGCGGCACGCCGGAGTCGCTGGCCGAGGACGCGATCCACACGGCCTGGGTGCGGCCGAGCCCGGTCGCGCTGACGGAAGCCGGCAGGAAGGCGGCCGAGGGCTTCGATCCGTCGTCGACCGCGAATCCACGGCTGCGCTGCGAGCCGACGAACATCCTGTTCGACTGGACGTTCGAGACGTTCACGAACCGCATCACCCAGGACGAGAACGCGATCCGGATCCAGTACGGCGCACCGGGCATCGATCGCACGATTCATCTGCACGAGACCTCGCACCCCGGGAACATCGAGCCGAGCGTGACGGGGCATTCGATCGGCCACTGGGAGAACGACGTGCTGGTCGTCGATACGGTGGGCTTCAAGCCGGGGGTGCTGTCGGCGGACACGCTGACGATGCACAGCGGGCAGCTGCACGTCGTGGAGCGCTTTACGCTCGACGCGGCCAAGGGCGCGCTGCGGCGCGAGTACGTAGCCGAGGATCCGCTGTATTTCAGCGGCCAGTACAAGGGCGCGGACACGGTCTACCTTGCGGACCTGCCGTACGAGACGCCGAGCTGTGAGGACTTGAGCTACGCCACCGATCGCGGCACGCGCGCCGCGGAACGGTCGGAGGCGCAGACCGCTCCGCAGCCAGCGGCGCCGGCGGCCCGGCCCTGGTGGCTGTTCTGGAAGGACTGGTTCTGAACCTCGCTGCGGCGCCGCGGTCGGAGGTTGCGTAGGAGTTCAGGGAAGACCTGCCATGGCCGAAAGCAAACGCAAGATCAACTGGAAGTCCGAGCTCGTGTCGCTGGCCCTCGTGCTGGCGGCGGTGACGGTTGCGCGCTCGTCCCTCGCGGATCACTACTACGTGCCTTCGGGCTCGATGGAGTACTCGCTGATGCCGGGCGACCGTGTGGTCGTCGACAAGACCGCGTACGGCGTACGGATCCCGCTGACGAAGATCGACCTGTTCGGCGCGCGGACGCCGCGGCGCGGCGACATCGCCGTGTTCGACTCGCCGCGCGACGGCACGCGGCTCATCAAGCGCATCGTGGCCGTGGGCGGCGATACCGTGACGCTCGTGAACGGCGAGCTCACGATCAACGGGCAGCGGCTCGGGAATCGTGACGTGGAGCACTTCGACGACCGCAACGCGCTGCTGAACCTGCGCGACGGCGGCGGGCCGGACATCCACGACATGCACGTTCCGCAGGGGATGGTGCTCGCGATAGGCGACCATCGCGGCAACAGCCTGGACGGTCGTTTCTGGGGACTGATCGACGAGCGTGAGCTGTTCGGTCGCGCGATCGCCGTCTACTACCGGCGCGGCGACGGCTTCACCTGGAAGCCCTTGTAGAGCCGCGGGCACGAGGCCGCCCCAGGCGCAAGGCCCGGGGACCATGGCCACCGCGGCATCACGCTGCTGCGGTCGCGCCGCCGAAGCGGCCGAACAGCAGCGTCACGATCATGCCGAAGCCGAGCAGCGTCAGCGCGAAGTTCGCGATGCCGCCGACGAACGGCAGGTTGATCGCGACGATCACGACCACGAGGCCGGCGAACAGCGTGGCCGCATAGTGCGGCGGGCCTGAGGGTCCCTGGAACAGCCGGCGGCCGATCAGCTGCGCGATCACGGCCTTCGAGAAGTACAGGCCTATGGCGCCGAGCACGAACGTCATGACGCCGACCGGGAGGCCGACGATCGTGAGGCACACGAGCAGTGCCGCGACCGGCAGCGCCACCGCCGCCACGAAGCCGATGCCGAAGCTGCGCAGCGCGGCACCGGCCGTCGGCAGCGTCAGCGTTCGCAGGACCGGGAATGCCCAGAGCAGCATCAGGCCCGTCAGGAACGCCGCGCCGAGCCGGACGACCTGACGGACGTAGTAGCCTGCCGTCGCGTAGCGGTTGTGCCGCAGCGCGACCTCCGCGATCTGCCGATCGACGGTGCCGCCGATCGTGGAGCCCGTCGCGATCTCGAGCTTGGCGGGGTCGTCGACGTGTGCCGTGACGTTGCGGCCGATCCGCGCGGAGGGCAGCACCGACACCGAGCCGGCGAACGTCTCGATGTCCCGCTGCACGTTGCCGCCGACGATCACGTTGTTGCCGAGGCTCTTCAGATCGACGCCGACGCGCGCATCGACGCGCGCGGTGTCGCCCGCGGTTACCGCGTTGGCGGCGATCTCGCTGTTCGTGTCGAGCTCGAGATCGCGACCCAGGCCGACCACGTTGCGCCCGACGTGCGCGCCGCGCAGCACCACGCTGCGCCCCGCGCCAACGACGTCGCCGCCGACCGTGCCTTCGATCGTGACGGTCTCCGCGCCAGTGACGAGGTTGCCCGTCACGTTGCCGCGTACGGTCACGGAGCGACCGAACGCGAATGCATCGCCGTTCACGGTGCCGTCGATGGCGACGGTCTGGCCGGCGGCGACCAGCGTGTCGTCGATGGTCTCGCCCGAGCCGACGGTGATGACGCCCTCGCCATGGCGAATCTCGAGCGCGTGCGTGAGGCCCGGCAGCACCAGCGCGACGACCAGCGACAGCAGCATGGCCGCGCCGCTGCGGTTGCGCGCGAACGCGACCGCCGTCCAAGTGAGCAGCAAAATGGTCAGCGAGACGGCCACGAAGTTCAGCGCGGAGTTCAGCATGGTGTTGCCCTCGAATGCCAGGAACGAAACCAGCGAGATGGCGCGCTCCAGGAGCTCGCCGGACTGGAGCGGGTTCAGCCACGCAAGACCGCTCGGAATCGCGTCGGCGACTGCGCTCCAGAAGGCCGCTGCGAAGCCCGCCACGGCCAGCGCGCCGAGCACGGCCAGCAGCGAGGCGTGCGCCCGCGCCGGCGGCGCAAACGCCGGGATTGGCAGATCGATGTCGTCGCGCCGCAGCGCGGCGCGCAGGCCCGTGCGTTCGCGGTTCATCGCGGCGACCTTCGCGGCGCAGGCCGCGCAGTCACGCAGGTGCAGGTCGACGCCTGCGCGCTGCTCCGGTGTCAGCGCAGCGTCGGCGTACATGGAGCGGGTGACAGCGGAAGGGCAGGTCACGATTCGGTCTCCTCGGTCAGCATCTTGCGCAGCAACTGTCTGGCCCGGCACAGCAGCGCACCGACGTGGGTGCGCGTGATGCCGAGGTCCGTGGCGATCTCGTCGTAGCGGAGGTCGGCGAAGTACGCGAGCGCGAGCGGCACGCGGTAGCGCTCGGGAAGGGCGGCCACGGCCGCTTGCACGGCGCCGGCGCGCTCGGCCGTCAGCAGCTCGCCGAGACCGTCGGTCTCGCCGGCCTCCGCGGCCGCGGCTTCCTCGGCCTCGGTGCCGAGCTCCGCCGGTTCGAGCCGGCGCCGCCGCAGCAGGTCGAGAGCATGATTGCGCGCGATTCTCATGATCCAGGGACCGAACGGCTGCGCGGCGTCGTAGCCCGCGAAGTTGCGGTACGCGCGCACGAACGCCTCCTGCGTTGCGTCGTCGGCGCGCTCGGCCGACCCGAGCAGCTGCCGGCACAGCGCGCGCACCTGGCGGTAATGCGTTGCGTAGAGCTCCGCAAAGGGGGCCTCCCTCGTCATTGGCGGTTCCTGCCTCGTCTACGGTTCAATACGCACGAGCCGGCGATTCATTACAGTAAGGCCATGACGGAACCCCGGGAACTCGGCATTGCCCGCCGGCAGCTCGCGCGTGCCGAGGCCGGGATCGACTCGGCCGACGGCTTGGCCTGCCTCGCGGAGGGTCTTGCTGCGCTGGACGACGTGCTCGCGGGCGACGACCCGGCGGCCGCGCTCACGGCCCGGAATCTCGCGGCGACGTATGCGGGGCGGATCCACGAGCGCATCGGCAGCGTGCTGGCTGCGGACCCGCAGCTGCCCGAGCCGCAGCTCGAGCACTATTTCAAGGTGGTGCTCGCGTTCGACCAGGTTGGCGCGGCGCTACCCGCCAGTGCCGCCGACCTCAAGATCGCGGTCGCGCGGGCGCTGATCGACCGCTACTACGAGGGCCATCCGCCGGAGGCGAAGCGGCGCGCGCTCGAACAGCTCGCGGCCGTGGCGCGCGACTGAGCCGCTAGAAGTCGACGGCCGCCGCGTCGCCCATGATCACGTCGTGATACAGGGGCAGCGACCAGCCCTTTTTCTCGAGCTCCTGCAGCCGCGCCTCGACCTTGCGCACGTAGTCGCGTTTCGTGCCGTACAGCTCCTTGAGCTTCTCCTTCGAGTACGGCTCCTGATACGCGGACAGGCGGCACATGACCTGCGCGCCCTGCATGCCGTTCGCGGCGACGTAGGCGCTCGGATTCGGGATCAGGGGCGAGGCCGCCGTGTTGCTGGCCGAGTACTTGGCCGTGGGCACGTCCACGTAGGGAGTGCGGATACCGCCGAGCGGATTGCCGTTGGCATCGAGCGCCATCATCGAGCCGTCGTTGCTGGTGTCGCGGTCGAGCAGGACGCGCGGCGCGCGCGGCGGGACGATGCCTTGATCCACCCAGCGGAGCAGGTGGTACAGGCCCACGGAGAAGTACGCCTGCAGCGGCACGGTGCTGAGCGGTTTCACGCACGGGTTCGGATGCAGCCGCACGTTGTCGCGCGAGTCGACGTGGCCGACGCCGGCGAACTCGTACAGACGGAACTGCTTGCCGGGCTCGTCGCTGTCTTGCCGGCGCGGCACGTTGGTTTCTTCCTCGAGCATCGTCGGCAGCTGGATCAGCGGCACGTCGATCTCGCGGATCGTGCCGCCGTAGGAAGTTGGCATGAAACCGTCGAAGATGCGCTGCATGTCGGGCGTGCGGAACACCATGTGCGCCGGCAGGTAGTTCGCGAGCGTGCCGCTGCTCATGGACGAGCCGGACATGACCATCTTCCGAACGTGCAGCTTGCCGAGCGGACCGCGGTCGCTTTTCACGAGTGCGCCGACCTGCGCGATGATCTCGTTCTGCTGGCCGTCCGCGATCCTGAGTTTCTCGTAACGCTTGGCGTTCTGCGCGACGAATTGATCCGGCGACGTCGTCAGGATCTCCACGGCCGCGTGGCCGGAGCTCATGACGTAGGCGGCCGTGAACTCGAACGCGTGCGCGGCGCCACTCACGTGCATCGATTCCGCGAGCACCAGGCCGCTGAATCTGGCGTCCTCCATCGGCTGACGCACGACCATTCGTGTCGTGTATGGCTTGCCGTCCGCCGTGCCCGACACGAAGTACTCCGTGGTCTTGTAGTGGAAGTGGGCCGGGTCGAGGCCCTTCATCTGCGACGGCGCGGAGTCGAACATGGGGCCCGGGCCCGTGACGGGTGCCGACAGCGTCGGCAGCGCGACCGCCGTCGGGACTCTCGGGATGCCTTCGATCTCGGGCTCGGGGCGCGGGCCGCCGAAACCGGCCGGCGGCTGGGCGAAGACGGCGGCGTCCGTGATGGCGAGTGCGGCGACGGCCAGCGTGACGGTGGTCGGCAGCGAAACGACGCGCATTGGCAGGTTCCCCCTCGGGCGATGGCAATCACCATACGTGAGGCGCGCGCCGATCAGAAGACCGGGCGACGGCCCGTCAAGCAATCTGCAGTCAGCGCTGGCGAAGTGACGTCGGTCGTCTTCGCGCCGGACGTTCTGGTGTAATGTGGTTAATGGGCCATCCGGGAACAGGCACCATGCGCAGATTCGCCTTCGCCTCCGCGTACTCGCTCGCCGTGGCCGGGCTGCTCGCGTGGGCCGGCGTTTCGCCTGCGGCCACCGTCACCCTGAAGGACGGCACGGTGATCCAGGGCGCGGTGCAGTCACTGCACGACGGCGTCTACACGATCGAGACGGACTCCGTGGGCACGCTGCACGTGCGGGCGGAGCAAGTGCGTTCCATCGACGAAGGCGGCAAGACGGCCATCGGTACGCCCGCCGGCGCCGCTTCTCCCGGAGCCGACGCGCTGGAGGCCGCGAAAGCCCGGATCGAGCAGGATCCGGGCTTGCTCGCGGCGGTGTTGTCGCTGCAGAACGACCCCGAGGTGCTCGCGGTGTTGAGCGATCCGGACATCATGAAGGAGGTCGCCTCGGGCGACTACGCTGCGCTGCTGAACAACCCGAAGATCGTGGCGCTCATGAGCAACGCGAAGTTGCGCGGGATCATCGGCCAGATGCACTGACCGACCCGGATCCGGGTCGCCCGCAAGGAGCGCCGGTGCAGTGCCGTCAGTGCCGGACGACGGCGTGGATCACGCGGTCGCGCTCGAAGTAGACCGAGAAGCTCGGGTAGTCCCAGCGGGTGATCGGCGGCTGCCCGACCGCGGCGTGCTTCTGCGCGGGCTCGCCGTATGCCGATTCGACGGCCGTCATCGTCATGCCGGACTTCGGCCGCGTCGTCGCGGTCTGCGCGTCGGCCTCGACGCCGTCGATCAGCAGCGTATCGGCGCGAGCGACGCCGGCCGCGAGCGCGAGCAACATGCACGTCGTGGCGATAGTCTTTGCCATGGCCCGATCCTCCCTGGATGCCGGGGGACTATAGCACCGGCCCCATACCCTTCAAATTTGGCCGGGCCCTTTTGTGGCGCTGGTCACAGTTCGGCGGCGGCCGCACTGGCACACCGTTGCGAGACCCGGTGCGGCGGGCGTTATGGTTTAATTCCCGCTTCATGTTCCAGCCCCTCGAATGGTTCATCGGTCTGCGCTACCTGCGCTCACGCCGGCGGCGTGCCGTGGTGTCGTTCATGAGCGCGGCGTCGTTGATCGGAATTGCGCTCGGCGTGGCGGCGCTGATCACGATTCTGTCGGTCATGAACGGCCTCGAGACCGAGACGCGCACGCGGCTGCTCAGCATGAGCGCGCAAGCCAGCGTCTCGGCGCCCGGAGGTTTCGCGGATTGGGCCGCGGTCGAGCGCAGGCTGATGGGCGTGCCCGGCGTGATCGGAGCGTCGCCGTTCGTGTCGATCGAGGGCATGCTCGCGGCCGGCACGAACCTGCGGCCGGCGCTGGTGCGGGGTATCGAGCCCGAGGAGGAGCGCGACTCGGACCTCGGCCGTTTCGTCGACGCCGACACGCTCGCCCGGCTGACGCCCGGCGGCCGGCAGATCGTGCTCGGTCGCATCCTGGCCCTGAATCTGGGGCTCAAGGCCGGCGACGTCGTCACGCTGCTCGTGCCGAGGATCTCCGGCGGGCGCCTCACGCCGCGCTATGCCGCGTTCACCGTGGCGGGTGTCTTCGAGGCCGGCATCCAGGATCACGACGCCGGCCTCGCACTCGTGCACTTGCGCGACGCGAGCGATTTAAGCGGCCTGAACGGCGCCGCGGCGGGCGTCGCCGTGCGTCTCGACGATCCGCTGGCCGTGCAGCGGTTCCACGCGGCGGTCGGCGGCCTGCTCGAGCCTTCGTGGCGCTATTCGGACTGGACCGAGGAGCACCGCAATCTGTTCACGGCCATCCACATCGAGAAGCTCATGATGGCCATCATCCTGATGCTGATCGTGGGCGTGGCCGCGTTCAACATCGTCGCCTCGCTGATGATGGTGGTCATCGACAAACAGAAGGACATCGCGATCCTGCGTACCTACGGGCTCGAGCCGTGGCGCGTGGCGCGCATATTCCTCGTGCAGGGCAGCGTGATCGGCGTAGTCGGCACGCTGGCCGGCACCGTGCTCGGTCTCGCGCTGGCGCTGAACGTGCACGTGATCGTGCCGTGGCTCGAGCACACGTTCGGGTTCCAGATCATGCCGGGCGACGTGTACTACGTGACGCAGATTCCCTCGGAGGTTCACCTGGCGGACGTGATCGCGATTCCGGCCGTTGCGCTGGTCGTGGCCGTGCTGGCCACCGTGTATCCCGCACGCCGGGCCGCGGCCGTCGCGCCGGCCAACGCGCTGCGCTACGACTGAGCATGCGCCTGCGCCAGCCCTACGAGCTCGCGATCGCGCTGCGCTACCTGCGGACGCGCAGCAGCCACAGCTTTATCTCGTTCATCTCGGCCGTTTCGATGATCGGCATCGCACTCGCGGTTGCGGTATTGATCGTCGTGCTGTCGGTCATGAACGGTTTCGAGAGCGAGCTCAGGTCACGGATCCTCGGAATGGTGTCGGACGCGTCGATCAGCGGCTACGAAGGGCCTCTGCAGGACTGGCAGGACCTGCGCGCGCGCGTGCTTGCGCGCGACGGCATCATGGCCGCGGCGCCATACGTCGAAGGGCAGGCCATGGCCGTGCACGGCGAGGCGCTCGTGGGCGTCAACGTGCGCGGCGTGGATCCCGGTCTCGAGCGCACCGTCTCCAACATCGCCACGGTGACGAAGCGCGGCAGCCTCGATGAGCTCACGTCCGGCAGCTACAACGCGGTGATCGGCTCGCGGCTCGCGAGCGCGCTCGGCGTAGACGTCGGCGACGAAATCGTGCTCGTGCTGGCCGAGGGCCGCGTGACGCCGGCCGGCCTTTTGCCGCGCCTGCGCAGCTTCACGGTGACCGGCATTTTCGAGGCCGGGATGTACGAGTTCGATCACGGGCTCGTGTTCGTGAGCTTCGATGATGCCGCGCGGCTCTATCACACCGACGGGCACGCTACCGGCCTGCGGCTCGCGATCCGCGACCTCTACAACGCGCGCGAGATCGCCACCATGACGGCCAAAGCTCTGGCGAACGAGCTCGGCGTGAATTTCTACATCGACGACTGGACGCGCCTGCACTACACCTACTTCCGCTCGATCCAGCTGCAGAAGACCATCATGTTCGTGATCCTGTCGCTCGTGATCGCCGTGGCGGCATTCAACATCGTCTCAACGCTGATGATGGTGGTGCGCGACAAGCGCGGCGACATCGCGATACTCCGCAGCTTCGGCAGCACCCCGCGCAGCATCATGGCGCTGTTCGCGAGCCAGGGCACCGCGATCGGCATCATCGGCACGCTGCTCGGCGTGATCCTCGCGGTGCTCGCGTGCTGGCAGCTCGGCAACTTCGTGAGGCTGCTCGAGGCGTGGCTGCACATCGACCTGCTCTCGGCCGACGTCTATTTCCTGAGCGATCTGCCCACGCAGCTGCGGCCGCTCGAGGTCGCCGAGATCTGTGTCATGGCGCTCGTGCTGGCCGTGGCCGCCACTTTCTATCCGGCATTCAGTGCTGCGCGTCAGCCGCCGGCCGAGGCTCTACGCTATGAATGATCACCAGTACGTGCTCGAGGCCGTCGGGCTAGTCAAGACTTTCAGCGACGCCGGGCGCAACGTGGAAGTGCTGCGCGGTGTCGAGCTGCGCGTCGCAAAGGGCGATCGCCTGGCGATCATCGGTGCATCCGGCTCGGGCAAGACCACGCTGCTGCAGCTGCTCGGCGGCCTCGACGAGCCGACGGCGGGGGAAGTGCGCGTGATCGGCACGTCGATGAGCAAGGCCGGCGACGCCGAGCGTGGTCGTCTGCGCAACCGTGCACTCGGCTTCGTGTATCAGTTCCATCACCTGCTGCCGGAATTCACGGCGCTGGAGAACGTGGCCATGCCGCTGCTCGTGCGCGGCACCTCGCCGCGCGAGGCCGAGGCCGAAGCGCGTGACCTGCTGCAGCGCGTGGGCCTCGAGCAGCGGCTCGATCATCGGCCGGGCGAGCTGTCCGGGGGCGAGCGCCAGCGCACCGCCGTGGCGCGTGCGCTGGTCACGCGGCCCGCCGCGGTGCTGGCCGACGAGCCCACGGGCAACCTCGACCGCCCGACGGGGCTGCGCGTGTTCGAGCTGCTGCTCGAGCTGAACGCGGCCCTCGGCACCAGTCTCGCGGTCGTCACGCACGATCCGGATCTCGCGGCGCGCATGGACCGCGTGCTCGAACTCAAGGACGGCGTATTGAAGCCCGCATAACTCCATCGCACCCGCGCGCGCGCGGCGCGCCGATCGTGGCCGCCGGCGGCGCATGGCTGCTCGGCACGCTGGCCGTGCATGCGCTGCCCACATTGCCCGGTGGCGCATGGTGGCCGGTGGCCGTGCTCGCCGCACTGCTGCTGCTCGGATTCCCGCGCGCGTGGCCGGGCCTCGTGTTCATGGCCGCGTGCGCGTGGACCGTGTACCTGGCCGATGCGCGCCTCTCCGAGCGTCTCGTGCCGGCCGCGGCCGGTGACTACGAGGTCGAGGGTTTCGTCGCGACGTTTCCGACGCTGGCGCCGGGGCAGGCCACCTTCGGATTCACGGCGACGGCTCGACCCGACGCCGTGCCGCCGCGTCTGCGACTCACCTGGTACGACCCACCGCCGACGCTCGCGGCCGGCGACACGCTTCGGCTCACCGTGCGGCTGCGTTCGCCGCATGGGGCGCGCAATCCCGGCGGGTTCGACTACGAACAGTGGCTGCTCGTGAACGACTACGGGGCCACCGGCTACGTGCGCGCCGCGGGCGCCGCGGATACGCCGGCCAACCTGCTGCCCGCGTGGCTCCGGTTTCGCGCGACGCTCGCCGCGCGGCTCGCGGCCGCGGCGCCGGACGCCGACGGCGCCGCATTGCTCGCGGCGCTCGGGCTCGGCGAGAGGTACC
>DASZSB010000189.1:0-17562 GCA_035548835.1 Gammaproteobacteria bacterium
GGGCGGCGGCTTCAGGATCGCGAGCCTGTACACGGAGTCGTCGCTGATCTGGGGCATCCACGTGCCTGCTGCCTCCGCACTCAGGAGCCTGGCCGACGTGCGCGGTGCGCGCTATGCCATCAGCCGGCTCGGCTCGGGGTCGCACCTCATGGCCTTCGTTCATGCGCGTGCCCAGGGCTGGCCCGTGGACGGGCTGAAGCTGGTCACCGTGCGCAACCTGGCGGGCGCCATCGAGGCGTTCGCCGCCGGCACGGCCGACGTCTTCTTCTGGGAGAAGTTCATGACGAAGCCGCTCGTCGACGACGGGCGCTTCCGGCGTGTCGGCGAGTTCCTCGCGCCGTGGCCGGCCTTCGTCGTGTGTGTGGCCGATCGTGTCGGCGCCGATGGGCGTGCAGCGCTCGCAAGGCTGCTCGGGGTGGTGCTGCGCGAGGCGCAGGCGCTCGCGGTCCGGCCCGATGCCGCGGCGTTGATCGGTGCTCGCTATTCGCTCGATCCGGCGGACGTGGGTGAGTGGCTCGGCGCGACGCGCTGGGCGAGCCATGTGGGCATCCGGCTCGAGGACCTCGGTTCCGTCACGGCGGCGCTGCAGGAGCTCAAGCTCGTGGATCCGGGATTCCAGCCCGCGCGGGCACTGGCGCCGCTGCCCTCGACCTGACGCGTTCACGCGGCGCGAAAAGAAAACGGCCCGTGCCGGGAGAGGCACGGGCCGTTCGATCGGGTTCTCCGCTCGTTGGCGGCTCGGGCGAAGTCGCCGCTACTTGATCGCGAAGCCGGCCGCCGGATTGAACTGCTTGCCGTCGCCGCGCGTGGCTTTCATCCACGCCGCCGCCGGCCGGCCGTCCTTCATCGGATGGCCGGTGATCGTGATTTCGGTGCCCGGTGCGAAGTCGCTCTTGCGGATGCCGGCGCGCGTCAGCGTGCTCGGGCCTTCCGCCTCGAAGCCCCACGTCGTGACCGTGCCGTCCGGATTCTTGACGTCGACGAGCAACCACGAGTGCGGATTCGTGTACTGGAATTCCTTGACCGTGCCCTTCAGCGTGACTTCCTTCTGGTCATCGAACATGACCGCGGAGTGATGCGCGAACACGGGCGCCGCTGCGAGCACGAAACCACCGATTGCTGTTGCCAGAACGTTTCTCATGGTCGTCTCCTACTTGCCGTCTTTCTTCGTGAAGGTGAAGTTCGTGAAGTCCGAGCTGCCGGTGTCCGTCTTCGTCACCGTGTTGTTCTGGTTCTCACCGCAGTCCCAGTACCGTATGCGCAGGCTCTTGTCGTCGTTCGACAGGCGCTTGTAGATCTGTTTAGTGTACCAAGGTTCCGCCAGCGCCGGCGGGTCGAACGACCAGATGTCGACCGCCATCGTGTCCTTGTCGACCTTGTGCCAGATCTCCACCGTCTCGACCTGCTCCGTGTAGTAGGGCTGAATGCGCTGGTACTGGCCGGCGTGCATCTGCGCCGTGTGGATCACGAGCCTGTCGCCGTCCCAGAAGCCGATGGAATCGCCTTCCCACAGTGGGTACGCGTCCTCGGGCTTCGGATGATCGCGGCCGTCGGTGTAGACGCGTCGCATCTCGTTCTGCATCTCGTTCACGAGATACGTCTGCTGCGGCGTCACGATCCACTCGCGCAGGAACGGCTCGACCATCCAGCGTGGCATGCCGGCCGGCTCGCAGTTGCTCAGGGGATCGAACTCGATGCCCTTGTTGATCTTGTCGAGCTTCTCCAGCAGGCGCTTGCGGTATTCCGGCGTGAGCTTCGCCGTCGGCAACGCCGTCATCGACCCTTGGTCCGGGTCCCAGAAGAACGGGCTCGCCTCGCGTGTCCAGATGCCCGTCCAGTCGGGCACGGTCTGCCACGTCAGGGGTTTGCCGCCCTTGGCATCCTGCTTGAAGTGATCGTAGAGGGCGCGCGCCGTCTTGTACTGGACGCCGAGGTCGATCATCTTCTGCTTTTCGGGCGAGGGGGCGGGCGCCTGCGGCTGTGCGCCAGCGGCCAGCGCGACGCCGGCGAGGGCGAGTCCTGCGGCCAGTCGCCACGTCAGTCTGTAGGTCGTGCGGGTCATCTCGATCGGTCTCCGATGAGCGGTGGTCGGACGCCGATCATTGTAGTGCGAGCGGCTTCCGAGGGGTACAAAAGGTCGCGCGGTGCGGCTGGTCTCGGGGGGCGGAAATTGTTAAGGTCGGAAGCTATCCGGGCGGGGTTGCTCCGGCACCAGAGGGAACGGGAATGCGCATCTTCCGGCGTTTGACCGCAGTGTTCGCCTTGGCTCTTTGCGCGTGGTCGGCCAGCGAGGCCCACCATTCGTTCGCCGTCTACGACTTCGACCAGCAGATTCCGTTCGAGGGCGTCGTGGCGACGTTGAGCTTCAAGAACCCGCACATCTCGATGACGCTGACCCACACGCGTCCCGACGGCAGCACCGAGACGATCAACTTCGTCGAGGGTGCGCCCGCGAACATGGCGGTACGCGGCGGCCTGACGCCGGAGATGATCAAGCCGGGCACGAAAGTCACGGCCATCGGCTCGCCGCGCAGAGACAATCCGAACGCGTTTTTCCTGCGCCATATCCGTCTCGCGGACGGGCGCGAGTTTCTGTGATCACGCGCCGCTGGGCGCTTACGCCGTCAGAGGGGTGAACCACTCGCCGATTGATTCCGTGCGGCGGCCCCGGGGTGCGTTGGGGCACAGCGCCGCGCAGCGCGATCGCCGACCATCGCGGGAGGCCCGGCGAACGCCCGCGTTCCAGCTGAACGGCCGTCCGTCCGGGCGCTGAGCCGCGTCGGCGGCGGTTCGCGCGCTACTTCCCGCCGGCGGCCTGATTCCTGCGGGCGAGCACGTCGCGCAGCAGGGGCAGATCGTTCAGCGGCGGCGCATCGAGCGGAACCGACTTCAGGTAGGCCCAGATGTCGGCCAGCGTCTGCGCCGACGCATCGGGGAACGCGGGCATCTGCGGCAGCGGCGAGTTCTGCACGAACGCGATGAAACCCTCGACGGGGTAGTTCATCGGCACGAGCCGGCGCTCGCCCGTCTGTGCCTCGAAACCATGGCACGCATAGCAGTTGTACGTGTCCTGGAACAGGACGCGGCCGCGTTCGGCGTTGCCGACGGGCGGCGGGCTCTGGGTCTGCTGCGGCAGTGCCGTCGCGGCCGCCAGTGCAGTCGTCACGGCCAGGCCTGCGGCGGCGAGGTTCTTGGAGCGCAGGAACATGGTCTCAAACCTCTATCTTGGTTGCGACACGACGTCGAGCAGCGCCGGTTCGCCGGCGCGGACGCGCGCGAGCGCGCGCTCCAGGGCGGGGGCGAGCGCGTTTGGATCGCTGATCGGGCCTTCGGCGTAAACGCCGTAGCCCTGTGCGATCTTCGCGTAGTCCGGCGCCGGGTCGCGAATCACGGTGCCGATGTCCACCTTGTCGTTGCCACGGCCGCGCCGCGACGACGTGCGCTGCACGAGCATGACCTCGGCGTGATACGCACGGTTGTTGTGGATGATCAGCAGCAGCGGGATCTTGTGGTGCGCGGCCGTCCAGAGTGCGCCGGGGCCGACGAAGTTGAAGTCGCCGTCGCCGACGATGCCGATCGACAGCCGGCCGTGCGCCTTGTGCGCGAGCGCGCCGCCGACCGAGGCGGGCGTGTCGTAGCCGATGCCGAAGCCGCCGCAGTCGCCGTTGTATCGGTAGTGCTTGTCGTGGTTCAGCAGCCGCCGTTGCCATTGGCCGGTGAACTGGTGGCCCGAGACGATGGCCCAGTCGTCGTTCTGGATCTGCCGGCCGAGTTCCGCGACCATGCGCGGGACGCTGATCGGGGCCGAGTTCCAGCCGTAACGCGCGTCGTCCATCTCGCGCTCGCGGATGGCCTTGTGCACCTCGGCGACCTTGGCTCTGCGCGCGGCGCGTGTGCGGGCCGCGTCGCGGGGGGTCTGCCGGCGGATCTCCTCGATCAGCGACGGCAGCGTCGCTTCGGCGTCTGCGGCGATCGCGATGTCGACGTCCGTGTAGTTGCCGTAGTCGTGGATGTTGTGGCCCTGGGACAGATACTCGGCGCAGATGCTGATCGTCTTGCCGCCCGTCGCGTGCGCCTGTCGCACCGACGGCACCATGTCGTTCAGCTCGAGCCCCAGGATCACGTCCGGCTTGTAGTCGGGGCCGCCCGATCCGTACAGCGCGTGCCACGACGGGAAGTCCTGCCACGAGCCGTAGGTGCCGACGTCGACGGGCGCCTGCAACAGCTCGGCGAGCTCGAGCAGCCGGTCCCAGCCGGCCGGTGTACGGGCCAGCTTGCCGGGGCGGATCAGCGGGCGCTCGGCATTCGCGAGCCACTTTGCGGCCTCGCGCACCGCACCGGACTCGCCCTGCGGGATCGCCGGCAGCGTGAGCTTCGGGATCGGCAGGCTCATGCCGGGCGGGATCGGGGCCTCCTGCAGCTCCGTATCCACGACCAGCAGCGTGGGACCCATGGGCGGCGTGCGGCCGAGCGTGTAGGCGCGCATCGCGCTGCCGGCGAACACGTCGAGGCGCGTCGGCTCGTCGTCCATCTTCATGAAGTCGCGCACGATCGAGCCCATGTCCTGCGCGCTGTGAGGGCGATTGATGACCGACGTCGGGATGCGCGGTTCGCCAACGACGGCGAACACCGGAACGCGGTCGCACCACGCCTGGAACAGCCCCATGGAGGCGTGCAGCAGGCCCACCGTGCCGTGCATCAGCGTCATCATCGGCTTGCCGGCCGCTTTGGCATAGCCGTGGGCCATGGCCGCGCCGGCTTCCTCGTGCATGACCGTCAGGATCTCGGGTTTGCGGTTGCCGCCGTGATTGATCAGCGATTCGTGCAGCCCTTCGAACGCGGAGCCCGGGTTCACGGCCACGTAGTCGAAATCGAGGGCCTTCAACACATCGACCATGTGGTCGGAGCCCGGGTGCTCGATGAACGACGCGCCGACGTGCGGCTCGGGCGGAACGTAGTCCTTGCGCGCGTCGGCTTCGGTGGGCCGGGCCACGGCCGGGCGCGCCGCGGGTGCGGTCTGCTGCGCATCGGCGGCGGCGCCGACGAGCGCGCCGGCTGCGCCCGCGGCTCCCGCCGCCGCGCCCTTCAGGAATCTCCTTCGGTCGACGGACGGAGTCGCGTCGCTGTCGTTGCGCTTGGCCACGGCTGTTTCCCCCTGCCTGCCGGATGCACCCGGTATCACCGGGCGCGGAGTCGTCGCGGGATCATACCGCAACCGATCGGGTGGGCGAGAAGGGCGGACGTCGGCGCGCGGGCGCCGTTCAGCTCGTCATGCGGACGCGATTGCGGCCCGCCGCCTTCGACTGCATCAGGGCCTGGTCGGCGCGCTCGATCAGCGCTTCCGCCGCAGTGTCATCGTTGGGCTGACGCACGGTGAAACCCACGCTGACGCTGATCGACATGGCGCCGTCGCGCGTCGGGATGGGCGTGTCCGTGATCGTGCGACGGATCCGCTCCGCGATGCGGCTCGCGATCTTGGCATCGGTATCGGTCATCAGCACGAGGAACTCGTCACCGCCGATCCGGCAGATGTTGTCCTCGCTGCGAACTGCGGTCAGCAGCCGGCTCGAGATCTTGCGCAGCACTTCGTCGCCGCTCTGGTGTCCGTAGCTGTCGTTGATGCGCTTGAAGTTGTCGAGGTCCAGCAATGCAAGCGTCAATGGCGCGCGCCGTTCGTCGGCCCTGCGGAACGCCGCCTTCAGCAGCACCGACGCGCCGCGCCGGTTCCACAGGTGCGTCAGTGGATCCATGAGCGCTTCGCGGCGCGCGAGGCTCAGCTTCGAGGTCAACGCGGCCTGGGCCGAGCTCAGCTGGTCGTTCAGCAGCTCACGCTGCGCGAGCGCGGCGAGATCGGTGATCGTCTGGCGGTCCGCGGCCGAGAACTCGCGCGGCTGCAGGTCGAAGACGCAGAAGGTTCCGATGACGTTGCCGTGCTCGTCGGCGAGCGGATGGCCCGCATAGGATCGGAAGCGCGGCGCCTGCGCAACGATCGGGCTCGTTGCTACGCGGGGGTCCTGCAGCGTGTCCGGGATGGCGAGCAGCCGGTTCTCTTCCACCGTGAGCCGGCAGATGGCCTGTGCCCGCGGGATCTCCGACACACCCCAGCCGGCCGCGGACTTGAACCACTGCTTGTCCTCGTTCAGAAGCGAGATTGCGGCGACCGGAACGTGCAGGGCGCGGCGACCGAGCCGCGTGATGCGCTCGAAGCGCTCCTCGATGGGCGTATAGAACAGGTCGAGCGTGTGGATGTTGGCGATCTTGAGCGTGGCCGTGCTCGCGATCGTCTTGCTGAGGGTGGTGTCGCTCACTCGAGAATCCCCCGCCATCCATTGGCGGCCGCGGAAGGCCCAATGTACGCCTGGCTCTTGCGCCGGCGTGTGAGGAATGTCTCGGTACGTGGCTGTCCGGCGGTCTCGGCGTGCGTCTGAGGGCGCTTCCTGGCCAGTGCGCGGACGAAACTGTGATTCAGGTCAACAGCCGGTGGCGGGCCGGTCGTTAGCCTATGAACTCATCCAAGTCACGCGCCGGCACGCTCCGGCGCCGTGGGAGGCCGTGGAAGGGCCATGCGACAGCCAAAGAGTCGGCCCGACCATCGGGAGCCGGACGCCAGTGACGCGAGCGTTCTGACCGACAGCAGTGTCGTCGGCGCGCTCACGGTCGCGGCCGACGGACGCATCCTCTCGGCGAACACGTGGCTGCGCCAGCTGCTTGGCGTCACGGACCCGGCCGGCCTCGCCGGTCGCGGCCTCGGGGAATTCCTGCGGAATCCCGACGACTGGCACGCGTGGCGCGACGCGACGCGAGCGCCACGGCCGGTCCAGTTCGACGTGCGACTCCCCGGCGGTGCAACCCAGACGCTGCGCGGTGACGTTCGAGCCCACGGTGAGGGGGCCGGTCGCGCGATCTCGGGAGTGTTCGTCGCGGTCGACGGGCAGCCGAATCTGCGCGCGGTCGCGCAGCGCGCTGCACGCATGGAAGCGCTCGGCAGCCTCACGGCCGGCATCGCGCACGATTTCAACAATCTGCTGACCGTGCTCGTCGGCAACCTGTACCTCGTCGGCGAGGAGTTGCGGACGCAACCGAAAGTCTTCGAGAAGCTCAAGGCGGCACGCGACGCCGCGCGCCGCGGCACGGACCTGATCAAGCAGCTGCTCGCGTTCGCGCGGCGCGAGGAGATCGACGCGGACGCGGTCGACCCGGCGAAGGTCATCGACGGCGTGATGCCTCTGCTGCGCCGTGCCCTCGGCGGGCGGATAACGCTCGAGACGTCGTTCGAGCCGGACGCGGGAACCGTCCGGGCCAGCACGGCGCAGCTCGAGAGCGTCGTCGTGAACCTGGCCGTGAACGCGCGCGACGCGATCGAGGGCAAGGGGCGGATCGGGATCGAGATTCGGCGCGTGCCGCTGACGCGTGCCGAGGCGGAGGAGCGTGGCCTCGCGCGGGCGGGCGCCTACGTCGCGCTCAGTGTCGCGGATACGGGCGGCGGTATTCCGCCGGAGCTGATCGAGCGGGTGTTCGAGCCGTTCTTCTCCACGAAGGGGGAGCGCGGAGGCACCGGTCTCGGGCTCAGCATGGTTCGCTGGTTCGCCGAGCAGGCCGGCGGCGTCGTCGAGCTCGAGAGCGCGGTCGGCCGCGGCACGGTCGTGACGTTGCTGCTGCCGCGGCAGTCAGCGCACGCGAACGACGGCGACGACCGAACGATGCCGCTGTCGACGCTGCCGAACGGCAACGAGCGCATCGTCGTGCTGGCTCTGGACGAGGGTGTGCGCGCAACGATCCGCCAGACGCTCGAGGTGCTCGGCTACAGCGTGCGGCTGGCCTCCGGCGTCGAGGACGCGTTCGAAGCCTTGCGCGCCGAGGAGGCGCAGCTGCTGCTGGCGGACGGGCTCGCGCGCTCCGATGCCGACGTGCTGATCCGCGCGCGCGCCATCCGTCCCGCCATGAAGATCCTCCTCACGACGGATCCGACGCGCGTCGGCGAACGCCTGCAGGTGACCGGCGTCGGCACGCTGGCAAAACCGTTCGCGCTCGCCGATCTCGCGAGCGCTGTGCGCAGCACCCTGGACGGTGCCGTCAGGACACCGCGGAGCTGATCTAGTTCTGGTTCTTCGTGCCGTCGAGCAGCAGCGTGAATCGCTCGAGCTGTGCCGTCAGTGCCCGCATCGCGAGGAGCTGCTCGTCGCTCAGGTGCTCCAGGGCTTCGGCGAAGTAGCGAAGGCGCTGCTCCTGGGCGCGCTGGTAGGTCCGGCGACCCTTCGGGGTCGTCGTGACGAGGACGCCGCGACCATCGTCCTTGTCCTCGCTGCGTTTCACGAGGCCGTCGTCGACCAGGGCGGAGACCATTCGCGACATGGTGGCAGGCCGGACCATTTCCTGTTCCGCCAGCGCGGTGACGGAGATCGGGCCGCGCCGGTCGATGACGGACAGGGCGCTCAGCCGTTCCGGCGTCATGCCTGGCGGGAGCTCCAGGTTGCGCAGCTCGCGGGCGAGTCGTGCGAACTGCTCGTGAAGCAGCGCGGCCACCTCCGCGCGTGTTCCGATGGGCTCGTCCCCCGATCTCTCCAAAGACATCGATCCAGTCACCTTTCGTATTGTTATGTGCGCCGGCGGCCGTGAGCGTGCACTCCGGCACGGCGTTCTTCCGGTTCGACCGTGCGCTCGGCCCGCCCGTGCATCCTACGCCAGATCTTGCAGAGACTGTCTAGCTGTCGCGACGTTTTGGGATTGTGTTCCCTCGGTCAGCTCAGTCGAAGGCCAATGTGAACCGAAACGAGATCACGCGCTCGGGAATCAGGCTCGTATTCTCCGGGTCCACGTCCTGAAACCGGAAACGACGATCCAGCAGGTTGTTGGCGTTCAGGGACAGGAGGCCGCGCCGGTTCGGGAGGCGGTAGCCGACGAACGCATCCGTCAGCCAGAACCGATCCGCGCCGGGCTCGAGGCCGCGTCCCGCGGGCGTCGTCATGACGAACATCCCACTGTCGCTGATGTGGGATGTTCGAAAGCCCAGCACCAATCCCGACGGCGAAAAGTAGCGCACCTCGATCGGCAGCCGCTCGATCGTCAGCTGCGTGTAGTTGAACAGCGGGTATCCGGCGAGGGGCGGGCCGGTGTTGTTGGTGTGCTCGTATCGCGCGCTCAGCGCGAGCCGCGGCCGGGGCGTCCAGTAGACGTACGCCTCGTGGGCGCGCTCCCGCAACGTGATGGTCTCCACCTGGAGGTCGGGCGGCGCCAGCACGTTGACGAGGCCGCGCACCGTGTCCCGCCGCGAGGCCTCCCATCCGGCGGACAGCGTGCGCGACAGGGAGTGATCCATGCCGACGCCGCGCACGTTCGACCGATCGGCCGTGCCGCCGAAGAGCAGCTGGCTGAATCCGTCGATCTGCACCGGCTCGAGCCGCGGCTGCGGGTTCTCCCGCGACGTCGTCACGGAGCTGAACACCGACCGGAACGCGGCGGCGCGAACGGTGGTGCGGCTCGTCGGTCGCCATGCAACCCCGAGCTTCGGGTTCAGCGACTGATCCGACAGCAGTGGACTGCGGATCCTGTTCCAGGCCGCGCCGGCCGTGAGCGTGAGCGTCGGAAGCGGGTCGACGAAAACGTAGCCGTAGATATCGGACTGCGCGAGGTTGTCGGTCGAGTTCGCGACGACCGGTGGCGCGCCCGGCGAGGGAACGAACCACGTGTCGCTCGCACTGTCGCGCGCGGTATGCGCGACGCCGGTCAGCAGCCGCAGCGGCCCGGCTTCGTGGATCAGCTGCAGATCCACGGCGGAACTACTCCCGGCATCCGTCGTCGCGAAGCTGCTGCCGGTCCATGCGTCGGTGGCTATGCGGTCGTGGATCACCGACGCGAGCAGCGTATCGTGCGCGGTCAGGTCATGCCGCGCGCCGAAGCGAATGAGGTCCGACCTATCGTGCACGCGCAGCTGCGGTACGTAGAGGTCGGGGTCGAAGCTCAGCGCGAGGTCGCCGTGAGTCGCTCGCGTCGAGCGCAGCTCGAACTGCAGGCTCGTATCGAGCGCCGGCCGGAACTGCACGAAGGCGTTCGCGGCGCGCTCGTCGAGGTCGTTGTTCGGCCGGAAGCCGTCGGAGGCGAACCGATACTGGCCGATGCCGTACGACACGCGATCGTGCAATCCCGCGAGTGTCGCCTCGGTGCCTTCGGTGCCGTCGCCACCCGTGGCGCCCGAGAGCTGCAGCTGCAGGCCGTTGCTCGCGAGCGGCGAGCTGAGCTCGTTGAACGCCATCGGGCCGGGGCCCAGGCGCGTCGCCAGGAAGCTGCTCGGCTGACTGAGGTGCACCGGCGTGGGCGTGAGGTTCGCGGGCTGCAGCAGCTGGGCCACGAACAGCTCGCTGACGCGGGCGATCTCCTCGCGCGGCTCGCGTGAATAGGCGTCCGCCAGCAGGCGGTGCCCCGCGTAGTCGCTCGGCCGGTCCGTGACCGCCTGCCAGGCGCCGTTCAGCGCCAGGCGGTCGAAGCCGAGCGCCGTGTCGATGCGCGCGATACTGGCGCTGCGCGTCGCGAGGTCCGCGTCGACGGGCAGCCGCGATTGCGGGGCAACGCGGTCGCCGTTCTTGGCGGTGGCGGCGCGCAGGTCCTGGAAGGCTTCCACCGGCTCGTTCGCGCGCAGCTTCTGCATGCCCGCCAGCAGCCAGGGTGTCGGATCCAGCGGGTCGAGCCGCTTGGCCAATGCGAGCTGGCTGCCGGTCAGCTTGGCGCGGTGCTCGGCCTCGTAGACCTTGGCCACGTAGCTGCGCGCGAGCGAGTTCGTGGGGTCGAGCGCCACCGCGAGCTCGAGCTGCCGGCGCCCGCCGATCGGGTCGCCCGCCTGGATCAGCGCCAGTCCGCGACCGAGCCGGGGCAGCGGCGCCGACGGCTCGAGCGCTATGGCCCGGTCGAAGGCGTCGCAGGCCGCCGCGGAGTCGAGCCGCGACAGGTACGCGAACCCGAGCACGGTGGGCGGCTCCGCGCGCGCGGGCGCGAGTCGGGCGGCTCGCGTCGCGTAGCCGATGCTGGTCTCCACCTGGCCGTTGGCGGAGGCCAGCGCGGCGAGGCGGCTCAGCGCCAGGGCGTTGTCGGGCTCGAGCTCCACGGCTCGCGCCGCGCTCGCGGTGGCCGACTTCGGATCGGCGACGCTTTCCTGAGCGTAGGACAGTGCCAGCCAGCTCGCCGCGTTTGCGGTGGCCGGTGCGGTCGCGGCGCGCGCCAGGCGCAGCGCGGCGGCGTGATCAGACCGCGCGCGCGCCACGATGGATTGCAGCGCGAGGGCCGTCGGGTCTTCGGCCGTGAGCCGCAACGCGGCCTCGAGGTCGGCCGCCGCGGCGTCGAGGCTGGACGTCTCGAGCCGCGCCGCGGCGCGGCGCGCAAAGAAGCCGGCGTCCGCCGCGGGTGGTGGCGGTGCGTCCGGCCGCGGCAGCGGCTGGTCGACGATGCGTGGATAGTGGCCGGTCCAGCGCATGAGCTCGATCGGCTCCCGCAGCGGCTCGGCGGTGGGGGCTGCGCCCGGACGCGCGATGGCGATCTGGCCGCTCGGCACGCTGAGCGGGCCGGCCGGAGTCGTCACGGCCACCTGGCCTTCGAGCACGACGACTTCGGTCTGCGGCTCCCGCTCGTTGACGCGGATGTCGAATTCCGTGCCCTCGAGGCCTGCATTGGCGTAGGGCGTCGTGATCTTCAGTGACCGCGGATCGCGGCTGATCACGTGGATCACGCCGCGCAGCAGCTCGATCAGCGACCCCTCGGCCTCGTTGGGCTCGCCCACCGTCAGCGTCGTGTTTGCGTCCAGCCCTAGCGTCGTGTGGTCCGGCAGCGTCAGCAGCGCGCGGCTCGACGGCTTGACGCTGATCGAGTCGCCGCGGCACAGGGCCGCACCGCTGACCCCCGGCTGCCAGCTCCTCTCGCCGGCTCGTCTGAGCTCGACGTCGCCTTCGACCGCGGTCAGCTCGGCCTGCCACGCGGAGCACGCCGCCTCGGCATGGGCCGCCGGCAGCGGCATCGCAGCGCAGACGCAGAGCGCGAGCACGGCGGGCAACGCCGTGCGCGCAGCCGTGAACGCGTACGGAAGCGCGAAGTACTGCGTGAGCGAGCTGGCCATCCGCAACCCCGTGTGTGTGCGCGGCTGCGGAGCAGCTGGGATCATGGACCCGAAGATTCGCGCTATATTTCTTTGAGTAGGCTATCTAGAAGTCTAAGTCGGGAGGCTTGGGTGTCAAGCGCGGCGCGGGTTTCGACCGTTCGCGAGGCGGGCGCCGCGGCGTGATCCCTGTCGACGCACGGGGACGCGCCCGGGGCGCGTCCCGCCGTGGCCGGCTGGGTGTTGCCCTGGCCATCGGGCTCGGGCTCGGTATCGTGGGTGTCGGGCTTTCCCTCCTGCCCGGCGTTCTCGAGTTCGACGAAGCCGCCGGGCTCGGCGCGCTGTTCGCCGTACGCGGCCCGGTGCCGCCGCCGCCGGGTGTGGCGGTCGTCAGCATCTCTGCGGAATCGGCGGCCGCGGTTGGGCAGACCCACGAGCTCGATGAATGGCCGCGCGAGCTGCACGCGGCGCTGGTCGACCGCCTGGTCGAGGCCGGTGCGGCCGTCGTGGCGTTCGACGTGCTGTTCGAGGAGCCGCGGGCGGGGAACGGCGATCGAAGCCTGGCGCAATCCATTCGCAACGCACGCAACGTGCTGCTGTTCGAACGGCTCGAACAGGAGGAGAGCCGCATCGGCAACTTCGAGCGCCGGCTGCTGCCCCTGCCGGATATCAAGGCCGCCGCGCTCGGCTCGGCGCCTTTCATCCTGCCGCGTGTGCCGATTCGCGTGGGCCAGTTCTGGACCTTCGGGCGCGCCGCGGCCGACTGGCCGTCGTTGCCCGTGGTCGCCGTTCAGGCGTACCTGCTCGATTCCTACGAGCGCTTCATCACGTTGCTCGAGCGCGCCGAGCCCGGTATCTCGGCGGCATGGCCCCGGACGCGCGCCGACGTCGTGGCCGCCGGGAATCTCGAAGAGCTGGTGCAGGGCATCCGCAACGCATTCCGCAGCAGGCCGCAGCTCGCCGACGCGCTCCGCTCCTCGCTCGCGCGTACGCCGCCGCAGCAGGCCGGGCCACTGCGCGTGCTGCTCGATCTGTACGCGGGCGGGGACAGCCGGTACCTGAATTACTACGGGCCCGCGCGCACCGTGCAGACGATTCCCTACGACCAGGTCGTGAACCACGCGCCGGGCGTAGACCTCGCGGGCAAGATGGTGTTCGTCGGTTTCTCGGAGACCCGCCAGCCCGATCAGCAGGACGACTTCATTTCCGTGTTCTCGCAGCCGACGGGCATCAATCTGAGCGGCGTCGAGGTCGGTGCGACGGCCTTCGCGAACCTGCTCGACGGCCGTTCCCTGCGGCCGCTGCCGATGCCCGTGCATCTCGCGTTGCTGATGCTGCTCGGCGTCGTCTGCGCAGTCGCGCTGTGGCCGCGCAGCACGCGCGCCGCGCTGCTCGCGGCACCGCTCGGTGCGGCAGCCTACGCGGGACTCGCGTACTGGCAATTCGTCGCCGCCTCCGTGTGGTGGCCGCTCGCGGTGCCCTTGCTGGCTCAGCTGCCCCTGGCGACGACGCTCGTGGTGTGGCGCAACTATCGCGAGCTCGCACGCCAGCGCCAGCGCGTTCACATGGCGCTCGGTTACTACGTTCCGCCCGCGGTGGCCCGCCGGCTCGCGGAGCAGAGCACGGGGCTCGAAGCCGACCGCCAGCTGTTGCACGGCACCTGTCTCGTGACCGATGCCGAGCAGTACACGGCGTTGGCCGAGACGCTGGGTCCCGAGCCGACCGCGGCGCTCATGAACGACTACTACGGCGTGCTGTTCCGCGTCGTGGAGGAGTACGGCGGGGAGATCTCCGACACGGCGGGCGATTCGATGGTGGCGGTCTGGGCCACGGCGGAGCCGGATCCGCAGGCACGAGTGCGCGCGATGGACGCGGCCATCGCCATGGCCGACCGCGTCGATGCGTTCAATCGCGAGCGCGCGGCGACGCCATTGCCGACCCGCATCGGTCTCGAATCGGGCGAGGTCGTGATCGGCAACATCGGCGCCGTGCAGCGCTACGAATACCGGGCGATAGGCGACATCGTGAATACCGCGGCGCGGATCCAGGGCCTGGGCGCGATCCTCGGGACCCGCGTGCTCGTTTCGGGCGCGACGCTGACCGGCAGTGCGCTGGACCCGCCGACGCGCGACGTCGGCACGTTCCTGCTGCGCGGCAAGCGCGTGCCGGTGCGGATCCACGAGCCGGTCGCCACTGCGCCAGGCTGGGTCGACGAATCCCTGCTGGCGGCGTTCGCCGCGGCCCTGGCGGCCTTCCGCAGCGGCGCCTGGGCGGACGCACGCGCGCGGTTCGAGGCGCTGGCCGGCAGGTACGCCGAGGATGGGCCGACGCGCTACTACGCCGCACTCGCGGCGCAGTACGAGCGGGAGCCGCCGCAGGCCTGGAACGGCGTCGTGTACGTGGCGCAGAAGTAAGCCGTCAGGTCGCCCGGGCCTTGAACGACGAGCGGAATTTCAGCCGTTGCAGAAAGCTCTGGTGCCGCGCCGACAGCGGCACGTTGCGCTCGAGATAGGTGATGACGTCGTCGAGCGCCGCGACGCACTCGCTGTGGGTGCCGGGATCCCGGGCGAGGAGCTCGCGCAGCATGCGCTGTGACTCGTCGCGAACCCGGACCGGCACGAGCGTCAGCAGATCGACCATCTTCATGATCTTGTCCTGGTCTTCGCGCGGCAGTCGTTCCACCTTGTGCACGACGCGCAGCACGTCTTCCGAAACCCGCATGGCGACCCCTCTCCCGGGCTCTCTGGTGTCTCGGAGTCTGTGTAACACATCGGTCGCAGGCGATCTGTCGTGTGGATGACACTTGAGCGCAAATAGTGCGCGCAGTGTCCGGTCGTTGACAGAACTATGGATGGATTGGTGCGACGCTCCGTGTGCGGTGCGAAGTGCGCCGCGCCAAACGGAGAGGATCCATGAAGATGTTTCGTCGCCTGTTCGCTGTCGCTCTGCTGGTCGCCTCGGTCGCGGGTCTGCAGTCGACGTCGAGTGCCGCCACCGCAACCGTCGCTCCGCCGGTCCACAGCGCGACCGCATGCTGCTGGCTGTATATGACGGGCCGCTGGATCTGCATTCCGTGCTGAGCCGCGCGGCCCGCACGCGGGCGTCTAGCCGCCCGCGAGGTCGCTGACCGCACGCCGAAGCGCTTCGGCGGTGCGGATCACGATCTGGGAGCGGCCGAGCTCCACCCAGCCGCGTCTGCGCCAGTCGCGGAGGTGGTGGTTCACGACCTGTCGCGTGAGTCCCAGGAACCGGGCCAGCTCGGCCTGCGAGATCCGCAGCTCGAGCTGGCCGATCCCGGCCGCGCGGCCATGCAGCGACGCGAGGATCAGCAGACGCTTCGCGAGTCGTGCCGGGCCGCCGAGGAAGGCCGATTCCTCGACGAGCTCGCTCGTCCAGCGCAGCCGCTCGCACAACAGCTTCAGCAGGTGAATCGAAAGCTGCGGCTCGACGTGCAGCAGCTGCAGGAAATCGTTGCGGCTGATCACGACGACCGTGCTGCGCTCCATTGCGCGCGCGCCCGCGGTCCGGGGTCGGCCGTCCATGACGGCGATTTCGCCGAACGTGTCGCCGGGCTCCATGATGTTCAGGAATACCTCGCGGCCGCGCGCGGCCGTGGCGCTGATCCTGATCCGGCCGGACGCCACGCCGTACAGCGCGTCGCCGGGGTCGCCCTGCGCGAAGATGACCGCGCCTTTCGCGTACGTGCGGCGCGTGGCGAGCGCCGCGAGTCGCTGCAGCGCGGCCTCCGGCAGTCCGCGGAAAAGATAGTTGCGACGCAGCAGCGTCAGTGTGGCCAGGCTGCCGGGCATTGCGGTTTCGGGCGGGGTCTCGTCCTCGCGGGCGACGGCTGGCTGCATTGCGGTCTCTGGCGCTTGATGCTGGAGTGGCGCCTATTATTATCGGCAGCCAGTATGGTCGGGCGCGCGCGGAATGCAAGCCGTTGCGGCGCGCGGACCCGGTGCCCTGCGGGGCTGCTCCGTTATCGTTACATTGCAGATCGAAATACTTGCGGAGGGTCGGCCGTGGGCGGAGTTCCGTGGAGTCTGGGCGCCCGTCTGCTGATCCGGGACTGGCGTTCCGGCGAGGTGCTCGTGCTGCTCGCGGCCCTGATCGTGGCCGTGGCGGCGATGAGTGCCGTCACGTTCTTCACGGATCGGGTGCGCGTCGCGGTGTCGCAGCAGGCGGGCGAGGCGCTGGCCGCCGATCTGCGCATCGAATCGGCCGTGGCGCCGCCGCCGGAGCTGCAGCTCGCCGCGGAGCGGCACGGTCTCGCGTCCGCCGGGGTCGTGAGCCTGCGCAGCGTCGTCGTCGCAGGCGGGAAGACGTCGCTGGCCGACGTTCGCGGTGTCACGGCACGGTATCCGTTGCGCGGCGAGGTGCGCGTGGCCGACCGGCTCGGCGGATTGCCTCGGCGTGCCGAAGGCGCGCCGGCACGCGGCGAGGTCTGGGCGGAACCGAGCCTGCTTGCGCGGCTCGGCGCGATGGTCGGCGACGATATCGAGGTCGGCACGCTCCGGGTGCGCGTCACACGCACGCTCGAGTTCCGCCCCGACGAGGGCTGGCGATTCACGGAGATCGCGCCGACCGCGCTGCTGAACCTCGACGACGTGCTCGCATCGGGGTTGCTGGCGCCGGGCAGCATCTCGCGGCGGGCAGCGCTGTTCGCCGGCGACGCGGCCTCGCTGGCTGCGTTTCGTGCGCAGATCGAGCCGCTCCTGCGGCCGGGGGATCGCGTCGAGGACTACCGGGACGGGCGGCCCGAGGTGCGCGCCGCGGTGAGCAACGCCGAGCGGTTTCTCGAGCTCGCGGCGCTCGTGAGCGTGCTGCTCGGCGGCGTCGCCGTTGCGATGGCGGCGCGGCGTTTCGTCGCGCGGCGACTCGATGCCGTCGCCCTGATGAAGTGTCTCGGCCTCCGGCACCGTGAGGTGCTGCTGCTGCACCTGCTGCAACTGCTGCTGCTCGTGATCGTTGCGGCGTTCGTCGGGAGTCTCGCGGGATATCTCGCGCAGTTCGGGCTGACCGCCGTGCTGGCAGACCTCGTGGAAGCCGAGCTGCCTGCGCCGGGCCTCGAGGGTGCGGCGCTCGGGCCGGTCACCGCGCTCGCGGTCGCGATCGGCTGCGCGCTGCCGCCGTTGCTGCAGCTCGGCGGCGTGCCGCCGGCGCGGGTGCTGCGCAACGACGTGGCGCCGCCGCAGCTGCGTTACGCGACCATCTACGGGGTGGCGGCGGCAGCCGTCACCGGATTGCTGTACGTGCTGTTCGGTGACCTGCGGCTGATCGCCTACCTGCTCGGTGGCGCGGTGGCGACGTTCTTCGTGCTGTATTTCGCGGGCCGGCTGCTCGTCACGCTGCTGCAGCGCGTCCGGGGCGGCGTCGGCGTCGCGTGGCGCTACGGCATCGCGAACGTCGCGCGGCGGGGCCGCGAGAGCAGCGTGCAGGTGGTGGCGTTCGGCATCGGGCTCATGGTGCTGCTGCTGCTCACGTCG
>DASZSB010000190.1:0-48441 GCA_035548835.1 Gammaproteobacteria bacterium
CCTTCCGGCAGCTTGGGCTCGAGCACCGCGGCCAGCCCGCCGGAGACCGAAACCTTCCACTGCACGTCGAAGGTATCGGGCGCCGTCTCGACGAACCCGAAATACGCGGGACTCAGCCGATGCGCGGCGGCCGGCACGGCAGCCGCGAGCGCCGCGAGCAGCAGTGCGCCGCGCAGGCAGCGCATCACGGCGCGGCCTCGCCCGTCGTGGCGGGCTTCTCGACCACGACGTCGTACTTGGCACGCATCCGGCGATACGCGGCCTCGTTGGCCTCCCGGCGACGCTTCGCGCCGAACTCCTCGGCCACGCGCGCCGCGATTTCGTCGTACGGCGGCAGGCGCGCCTCGCTGCGGCCGCGCACGCGTACGAGGTGCAGCCCGAAATCGGAGCGGTAAGGGCCGGACCACTCGCCGGGCGGTGCGGCAAACAGCGCGTCCGCGATCTGCTCGCCGAACAGCACGCGGATCTGATCGCGCGGCGCGCCGTCGTAAGCCGCGCGCAGCGGCGTGTGGTCGCCCACCGTGTCGGGCGGCTTGCCGGCACGCAGCGCCGCGAGACCGGCGGCCGCGGCCGCGTCGAGCGTGTCACCCCGCTCGCTCGGGCTGAAGAACACCTGATCGAAGCTCACGAGCGGCGGCGTCGTGAAGAGCTCCGGCGACGCAGAGTAGAACGCCCGCAGCTCCTCCTGTGATGACGGCGCCGGGTCCGCCAGATCCTGCGTCAGATAGCTCATCTTCTCCACGAGCCGTCTGCGCACCTCGTCGTCGTTCCTGTCGAGGCCGAGCGCGAGCGCTTCACGGTACAGGACCTCCTCGCGCACCATGGACTCGACCAGGTCGTCGAGCTCCGCCGGCGTGAGGTCCCTGCCCTGCGACAACGACGCCGTCTCGCGCGCCTTGGCCACCTGCGCGGCCGTGATGGCGATGCGCTCGCGTCCCGCGCGCACCGATTCGCCGCGCCACGCCGAGGCCGCGAACAGCGCCACGCCGATCAGCAGGAAATGAACGAGGGGGTCCTTGAATAGCCTGAGCATGGGCCTGCGAACCAGAAGATCCGCGGCATTATGGTCGGCTGCGCCGGGAAGAAAAAGAAGGGTCCCGGCCCAAGGGGGATGGGGGGGGATAAGGCCGGGACCCCGTTGCTCGAAACCTAGGAGAAGCTCAGCGCCACGAATCGCTGCGAGTCACCGCGACGCACGAGCAGCAAGGCTCGCGAATCGCCCTTCTTCGCAGCGTTCAGCGCACTCACCGCTTCCGCCGCACTCTTGACGTTCTGCTGGTTCACGCGAGTGATGACGTCGCCGGCGCGCACACCCTTGTCGGCAGCCGGGCTGCCCGGCGCGACCTCGACCACGAGCGCGCCGTTGACGTCGCCGGGCAGGGACAGCTGCGCGCGGTCCTCGTCCGTCAGCGGGCGCAGCGTGAGCCCGAGGCCCGCGGTCGCCTGCGGACCGTCCGCGCTCGAGCGCGCATCGGCCACCTCGTCGTTCTTCGCCGCCTCGCCGATCTTCACGGTGATCTCGCGGGTCTTGCCGTCGCGCCACACGGTGACCTTGGCGGCCTTGCTGGGCGGAGCCTCGGCCACGACGCGGCTCAGCGTACGGGCCGAGTCGATCTCCCGATCGTTGAAGCGCGTGATCACGTCGCCCGCGACGACACCGCCGCGCGCGGCCGGACCGTCCTTCAGCACCTCGGCCACCAGCGCGCCGTGCTTGTTCGGCACGCCGAGCGAAGCGGCGAGCTCGTCGTCGAGACTCTGGATCTGCACGCCGAGCCAGCCGCGCTCGACCGTGCCGGTGTTGCGCAGCTCGGTGATCACGCTCTTCGCCTGGTTGGCCGGGATCGCGAAGCCGATGCCGATGTTGCCGCCGTTCGGCGAGAAGATCGCCGTGGTCACACCGATGACCTCGCCGGCCGTGTTGAACACCGGCCCGCCGGAGTTGCCGAAGTTGATCGGCGCATCGAGCTGCAGATAGTCATCGTACGGACCGGACTGGATATCGCGACCGCGGGCCGAGACGATGCCGGCCGTGGCCGTGCCGCCGAGACCGAACGGGTTGCCGATCGCGACCACCCAGTCGCCCACGCGCGCGCGACCCGAGTCGCCGAACGCCACATGCGGCAGGCCGCTCGCATTGACCTTGATCAGTGCGAGATCCGTCTTCGGGTCGTGGCCCACGAGCGTCGCATCGAACTTGCGGCCGTCCTGCATCGTCACGACGATCTTGTCCGCGCCGTCGGCGACGTGGTTGTTCGTGACGATGTAGCCGTTCGGATCGATGATGAAGCCGGAGCCCTGGCCCTCGGTGCGCCGTTCACGCCGCGGCTGGTTCGGCTGGTCGAAGAACCGGCCGAAGAACTCGTCGAACGGGAACTGCTGGCCGCGCTGCCCGCCGGGCGCGGAGAACTCGAAGCCCGTGGGCTTGGCCTGCTCCGTCTTGCTGATCATGATGTTCACGACCGCCGGGCTGACGGCCTCGATCACGTCGGCGAACGACCCCGGCGACGTCGCATGTGGCGCGGCCGGCTGCGCGACGGAATCGTGATTGATGCTCAGTAAACTGCCAGTGAGCGCCGCGGCGGCGATGGCCCCTGCGAGCCAGCCGAAACGCGCGGATCTGTTCGTCCACTGTTCGGTCATCGCAGATCTCCTTCAGGCGTTTCCGGAACTTGAGTGGCAGAGTAAGAGGATCGGTCTTACCCCCGTCTCAACGGTTCACTACGGTTTTGTAATGCGGCGGGATACGCGGCGCGGTGCCATTAATGCTGGGTTCAGTTACACGGGCCTAGCCTTTGAACTGCGCTGAAGAACACCCGCGTCGGGCGCTTCGGGCGCACTGCAAGGAGAGAGTCATGAACGACACCACGTTCGGCAGATTGGCGAGGCTCGGCGTCGTCGCGGGCCTGGTGCTGGGACTCGGGCTCGGCGCCGCCGGCTTCGCCGCCGCGAGATCCGCCAACGAATCCCCGGCGGCCGCGACGGCGGCGGCGCGCGGACAGCCCGTCGACAGTTTCCCGGTGCTGTCGCGCCTGCACGACTGGCAGGCCCTCGACGACAGGACCGTGATCGTCTGGGCCACGCCCTGGCAGCCCTACCTGGTCACGCTCGCGTATCCGAGCCACGACCTGCCCTTCGTGCAGACGATCGGCATCACGTCGCTCGGCGATCGCGTGTACGCGCGGTTCGATTCGCTGCGGGTGGCCGGCTTCCGGTACCCTATCGACAACATCTACAAGATGACGAAGGAAGAGGCCCGGGCCCTGGTCCGGCAATCCTGAGGGATCGCGATCCCGGCGTGAGCGCCGGGATCCGGCACCATTCGGGAGCGCGCCGGCGGCCGGTTGAGTACAGCGTGCGCATTCTCGTAATCGAGGACGACAAGGACGTCGCATCGTTCATCCGCAGCGGCCTGGTGCAGGCCGGCTGCAACGTCGACCATGCCGCGAACGGCAAGGACGGACTGTTCCTCGCCACCACGGAAAAATACGACGCGCTCGTCGTCGACCGCATGCTGCCCGGCGTGGATGGCCTGACCGTCATCCGGACGCTGCGCGCGTCATCGAACAGCACACCGGTCCTGATCCTCTCCGCGCTGGGCGAGGTGGACGATCGCGTCAAGGGACTCAAGGCCGGCGGCGACGACTACCTCGTGAAGCCGTTCGCCTTCAGCGAGCTGATCGCGCGTCTCGAGGCGCTCGTGCGGCGCGCGAAGAGCGGCGGCGATGCGCCCGCGACGGTGCTGCGCGTGGCGGATCTCGAGATGGACCTGCTGCGGCGCGAGGTGCGTCGCAGCGGGCAGCTGATCGATCTGCAACCCCGCGAGTTCCAGCTGCTCGAGTTCCTGTTGCGCCACGCCGGTCAGGTCGTGACGCGCACGATGCTGCTCGAAGGCGTCTGGGATTACCACTTCGATCCGCAGACCAACGTCATCGACGTGCACATCAGCCGGCTGCGCTCGAAGATCGACCGCGGCTTCGAGCGCGCACTGCTGCACACCGTTCGCGGCGTCGGCTACCGCCTGGATACCTGACCCGCTTGCGCGCGAAGCGGCTCCGTCGCCTGTTCCGCACGAGCGTGTTTCAGATCACGCTCGCCTATGCAGCGTTGTTCGCCGTGTCGGTGGGCGCACTGTCACTCGTGCTGTACTCGTCCACGCTCGGCTACCTCGAGCACCAGAACAACGCCGTCATCGAGGCCGAGATCAACGGGCTGTCCGAGCAGTACGAGCGCAGCGGCCTCGCCGGGCTCGCGGACATCATCAACGAACGCGTCGAGCGCGACGCGGAGCGGCGCTCCGTGTATCTGCTCGCCGACGCCATCGGCCGGCCGCTCGCGGGCAACGTGCCCTACTGGCCGTCGACGCTCGACGCCGTCAGCGGTGAATGGGTGGACTTCGTCAAACGCGACGACCGCGGCAACGAGACGCCCGTGCGCGCCGCGCTGCTGCGCGTGGGCCCCGGGTTCCGCCTGCTCGTCGGCCGTGACATCCGCGAGCAGGCCGCGATCCGTCGCGAGCTGCGCCGCGCCGCCACGTATGCCGTGACGCTCGCGATCGGCCTCGCGCTCGTGGGCGGGTTGCTGATCGCTCTCAGCGCCCAACGCCGGCTGGCGGAGATCAATCGCACCACGCGGCAGATCATGGCCGGCGATCTCAGCCAGCGCACGCCGCTGAAGGGCAGCAACGACGAGCACGACGAGCTTGCGAGCAACATCAACGCGATGCTCGACCAGATCGAGAACCTGCTGGCGGGCATGCGACACGTGGCCGACAGCGTCGCGCACGACCTGCGCGGCCCGCTGACGCGCCTGCGCAATCGGCTCGAGACGCTGGCGACGGCCGCGCAGCCGAGTCACGAGGACCTCGGGGAATGCGTGCAGCAGCTCGATCAGGTGCTCGAGACGTTCAACGCGCTGCTGCGCATCGCGCGCGTCGAGTCCGGCGCGTACCGCAGCGCGTTCAAGCCGGTGGACCTGGCGCCGATCGTGCGCGACGTGTGCGAGCTGTACCAGGCCGCCGCCGACGAGCGGCAGATCCGCCTGATCGGCGAGCCGAGCGGCCCGGTGGAGGTATTCGGCGACCGCGAGCTGCTGGCCCAGGCACTGACGAACCTGCTCGACAACGCGGTCAAGTACACGCCGACGGGCGGCACGATCAGCGTGCGGCTCGAGCAGAAGGACGACAAGGCACGGCTCAGCGTCGCCGACAGCGGCCCCGGCGTACCGGAATCCGACCGCGACCGCGTGCTGCAGCGCTTCACGCGTCTCGATCAGGCCCGTTCGCAACCGGGCGCGGGTCTCGGGCTCGCGCTCGTGAACGCCGTGACGATGCAGCACCACGGCCGCCTCACGCTCGGCGACAACGCGCCGGGTCTCGTCGTCACGCTCGAGCTGCCCGCGCTCTCGGCGCCGCGCACGAGCGGCTGAACCGCTACGCCGGAAGGTGCGGCGCCAGCGCCGCCGACCAGCGCGCGAGCTTCTCTGCGAACGAGCGCGATGCGTGCGCCGGGCTCGTCGACGGCAGCTGCTTCACCTCGAGGCCGGCAGCCGCGGCCGGCAGCTCGGGCAGCACGTGGCGCCGATACATCTCGGCGGCCTTGGCGCCGTTGAAGCAGATCAGCTGCAGGCGCGTGTGAACGGCGAAGAACGCCGCGAAATCGTTGACCACGACGCTCGAGCCCACGATGGCCGAGTCGAGGCTGCCGGCACGCTCCCCGGCCGCCAGCACGTCCCACAGCGCGACGCCCTGCTCGCGCAGCCGCAGCGCGCGGAGCTCGTACGGCAGCTCCGGACCCGCGCCCAGCAACCGCCCCATGATCTTCCAGAAGGCGTTCTGCGGCTGCGCGTAGTACTGCTGCATCGCGAGCGACATCCGCCCCGGCAGACTGCCGAGCACGAGCACGCGGGCGTTCGGCGCCGCGATCGGCGGGAAGCCGAAGGACAGCGGCTCGCGCCGGCTCACCATTCGAGACCCTCGTAGTGCCCGCGCACCTCGAGCAGCCGCATCTGCGTCAGGATGAAGCCCTGGCGGCTGCGCACGTAGGCGCTCGGACGCGCCGCGCTGAAGCGCCGCGGATTCGGCAGCACGGCCGCGAGCAGCGCCGCCTGGGGCGCCGTCAGGCGGCTGGCCGGAACGTCGAAGAAGCGCCGCGCGGCGGCTTCCACCCCGAACACGCCCGGGCCGAGCTCGGCGATGTTCAGGTACATCTCGAGAATCCGCTGCTTCGGCCACAGGAGCTCGATCACGAGCGCAAAGTACGCTTCGAGCGCCTTGCGCACGAAGCTGCGGCCCTGCCACAGGAACAGGTTCTTCGCGACCTGCTGCGTGATGGTCGACGCGCCACGCAAGCCGTCTCCGGCACGGTACTCGTCGAGCGCCCTGTCGATCGACACGAAGTCGATGCCGTGATGCTCGAGGAACCGCTGGTCCTCGGCTGCGATCGCCGCACGCGCGGCGCTCCGTGAGATGGCCTTGCGGTCGACCCAGCGATAGTCGATCCGGGCGAACGGGCCCGGCTGCTCCAGCATGACCGCCGTGAACGGCGGCGCATGCCAGCGCAGCAGGGCCACGGCGCCGAACGACACCGCGAGCCACGCGACCAGCAGCAGACCGACGGCTCGCAACCACCGGCGGGCTCCGAAGAACTTGCCCAGACTCACGCCCCTTTGCGCCTCCGGCGTGCGAGTCTAAACCGACGGTCGGACTCCGACACGTGTGCGCGAGCCGCGACTCGTCAGCGAACGCACCAGTAACGCACGCCCTGGGCGGCGAGGAACGCCTCGGCGCCGGCCCCTTGCAGCACCGCGAACGTAGCCAGCATGCCGGCCTGCGTGCAGGTGTCGGGCTCGGCGCGGCGCCGTTCGGGGATGCGCCCGAGAGCGTGTCGAGCGCGTGTTGTTACTTGTTGCCCGACAGGGCCTTCTTGATCTGCGCTTCGTACTGCGCCGTATCGCCGGGCCTGAAGCCGAGATGGCTCGCGACGATGTTCCCGGATGCGTCGAGCAGGAACGAACTCGGCATGGCCTGAACTTCGAACTTGGTGGCGAGCTTGCCCTCGGGATCGAATTTCAAGGTGAAGTGCGCGGGCACCTCGTGCAGGAATTTCTGCGCCGCGGCCTTGTCGGTGTCGAGATTGATGCCGATGACCTCGAGCCCTTGCGCGGCGTAGCGGGCCTGCATCTGGTTCAGCCACGGGAACGAGCGGCGACACGGCTCGCACCACGACGCCCAGAAGTCCACCCAGACCAGCTTGCCTTTGACCTCGCCGAGATCGGCCAGACCGGCCGCTCCGGCGTTCGCGCCCATGAGCCCGAGCAGCAGCGACGCCGCTGCCGCGAGCGACGCGTGCCAAGCCCCGCGTGCCGCGCCGCGCGCATTCGATTCTCGTTTCATCGTTCGATCCTCGCTGACGAAACGGGCCGAACTGTTTCCGGCCGACCCGGGGGCCGGACGAGCGGCGAAACTCGCACTACACCAGCGCCGAAGACCGGCTCGCCGTTGACCGGCGTCGCTTCCGCAATCCGACCGGCCCGGTTCGCGAGGTTTGACAACCCGGCGAACCCCCCGATAATCGGGTCAATAACAACCAACGAGCCCACCCATGGCGACCAACGACACGAGCTCTCACCGGTGGCGGTTCTTTCGAGCGGGCGGAGTCGATCAAGTTCACTTTCGCGACGGCAAGGACATCGCCAATCTCGATTCGCTCGATCAGAAGCTGTGGATGGCGCTCGCCGTGCCGACGCGCGGCACGGAGCTCGATCCGAAGACGGCGGACCTCATCGATACCGACAACGACGGCCGCATTCGCCCGCCCGAGATCATCGCCGCCGTGAAGTGGGCCACGGGCGTGCTGAAGGACGTGGGCCACGTGATGAAGGGCGGCGACTCCGTTGCGCTCGCGGAGATCGCGGACGCGAGCACGCTGGCGGGCGCCAAGCGCATTCTCGCCAATCTGAAGAAGGCCGACGCCACGGCGATCTCTCTGGCGGACGTCACCGACACCGTACGGATCTTCGCGGAGACCAGGCTCAACGGCGACGGCGTCGTGATCGCGGAAACCGCAACCGATGCCGCCGTTCGCCAGGCGGTCGAGGACGTCATCGCGGCGCTCGGGCCGGTCACCGACCGCAGCGGTAAACCCGGCGTGAACCAGGCGAACGTCGACCGCTTCTTCACGGAAGCACAGACGCTCGTCGACTGGGCCGCGAAGGGCGAGGCGGACAAGGCGCTGACGCCGCTCGGGCTCGAGGCCACGACGGCGGCCTCGGGCGCCATCAAGGCGGTCAAAGCCAAGGTCGACGACTACTTCGCGCGCTGCCGGCTGGCGGCGTTCGATGCGCGCGCTCTAGCGCCGATGAATCGCGACGAAAAGGACTTCGCCGCGCTCGCGGCGCAGGACCTCACGGTCGCGTCGCCCGCCATCGCCGCGCTGCCGCTCGCGAAGGTGGATGCGAATCGCGCACTGCCGCTCGGCGACGGCGTCAATCCCGCCTGGTCGGGCGCGATTGCGACGCTCGCCAGCGCCGCCGTCACGCCGCTGCTCGGTGCACGCACCGCGCTGACCGAGGCGGACTGGGGCGTCGTGCAGGCGAAGGTCGCGGCGTTCAACGATTGGTCGGCCAGCAAGCCCGTCACCGCCGTCGAGAAGCTCGGCCTTGCGCGACTGCGCGAGCTGCTCGCCGGCAACGCACGCGCGGCGATCGCGGAGCTCATCAGGGAGGACGCGGCGCTCGAGGCCGAGTTCAACCAGATCGCGTCCGTCGAGAAGCTCCTGCGCTTCCAGAAGGACCTGTACGAACTGCTCACGAACTCCGTGAACTTCGCCGGGTTCTATGGCCGCACGGGCGCCGTGTTCCAGTCGGGCACGCTGTACCTCGACGCACGCGGCTGCCATCTGTGCCTCGAGGTCACGGACGCCGCGAAGCACGCGGCGCTCGCGGGCCTGGCCGGTGCCTATCTCGCGTACTGCGACATCACGCGTACCGGCGGGCTGAAGAAGACGATCTGCGCCGTGTTCACGGACGGCGACCGCGACAACCTGATGGTCGGCCGCAACGGCGTGTTCTACGACCGCAGCGGCAGGGATTGGGACGCCACGATCACGAAAGTCATCGACAACCCCATCAGCGTTCGCGAAGCCTTCTGGTCGCCGTACAAGAAGCTGATTCGCCTGATCGAGGAGCAGATCGCGAAGCGCGCCGCTGCAGCCGACGCCGCAGCCAACGACAAAGTCGCGCAAGCTGCCGCGACGACGGCTACCCTCGACAAGACGAAGCCGGCCGAGCCCAAGAAGATGGACATCGGCGTCGTCGCCGCCCTGGGCGTGGCCTTCGGCTCGATCGGCACGGCGCTGTCGTTCCTCGCGACGAAGCTCTTCGACCTCGCGGCGTGGCAGATTCCGCTCGTGATCCTCGGGATCATCCTCGTGATCAGCGGCCCGGCGATGCTGATCGCGTACCTGAAGCTGCGTAAACGCAATCTCGGCCCGATCCTCGACGCGAACGGCTGGGCGATCAACACGGTAGCGCGCATGAACGTGCCTTTCGGCGCCTCGCTGACGGACATGCCGAAGCTGCCGGCGGGCGCGGAGCGCTCGCTCGAGGACCCGTACGCGGAGAAACGCAGCCCGTGGCCGAAGGTCATCGTCTTCCTGATCGTGCTCGCGATCGCCTATGCGGTGCTGAACCGCTTCGGGCTGATTCACGAGTGGACGGGGGGCCGCCTGGGTCATGCCGCGACTGCGGCGGCGCCCGCCGCCGCCCCGGCAGCGGCAGGTGCACCGAGCCCGGCGACCCAGTAGACTCCGCGCCAAGGGGTGTGCAGTCACTGTGGGAGGTGGCGGCACATGCCCGTGAAAGACGAAAAAGAAGAAGAAGGCGGTCGACAGAATCGGGGGGAGCAGGCGTCCGCGCGGGGATCAGGGGCCCTGCCGCGTGCCGCAGGTCGTCATGTCCGTCACTGAGCTGCTTGCGCGGCCCGGCGTTCGCTGGGTCGTGGGCGTGTGTCTGCTGTCGGCGTTCTATCTCGGCGCAGGCGTCTTCGATCACGAGCTCTGGGCGCCGACCGAGCCCACCATGGGCGGGGTCGTGTGGGAGATGTTCCGCTACGGCGACCTGCTCGTGCCGCACATCAACGGTCTCGCCTATCTCGAGAAGCCACCGCTAGCCTACGTGCTCTCATGGCTCGGCTTCGAGCTGTACGGAGAGCCGAGCGCGGGGTTGCTGCGGCTGCCGTCGGCCCTCGCGGGCATCGGGTGCGTGATGACGGTGTTTGCGGCGGCGCGCCGCTTCTACGACGAACCGACCGCCTGGTTGTGCGCCCTGCTCTGCGCGCTCACGGCGAACTTCTGGAGCATCGCGCATCGAGCGGGAACTGACGCGCCCGTGATGTTCTGCATCTTCCTGGCGCTGGCGCTGTTCATGCGCACGCTGCCGCCGGACGCCGGCGGCAGCGGCGCGACGTCCGGGCTCGCGGCCACACCCGCGTGGCGGCGGGATGCCGGCTGGTGCCTGACGTTGGCGGTGTCGTTCCTGATCAAGAATTTCTTCGCGTACCTGTTCGTCGTGCCGCCCATCGTCCTGTTGCTGCTGAGCCAGCGCGACTACCGGCGTCTCGCGATCTGCGCAGCATGGCTCGCGGGCACGTGGCTGCTGGTGGCGGGCCCCTGGTGCGCCGCGGTCTACGCCGCCGGCGGCGAGGACTATCTGCGCGTCGTGTTCTTCGACAATACGCTCGGCCGCTTCGCGGCCATCCCCGCGCCGCCAGAAGCCGTTCTGAACCCGCTGAACGACGCGTTCTTCGTCCACAAGAACAACGGACCGGCGCTGACGCTCACTGCCGTCCCCGCTCAGATGCTGCCGTGGATCCTGATCCAGCCGCTCGCGCTCTGGTCGTTCATCAAGCGCAAGCCGCGCGCAGAGTGGCGCAAGTTCCTGCTGGTCGCGCTGTACTGCAGCGTCTTCCTGCTCACGCTCTCGGCATCGCGCACGGAGTCCTACTTCCGGCCGCTCGCGTTCTGCCTGTGCCTGATCGCAGGCGACTTCCTCCATCGCGCGTACGACCCGGCGAACGGCAACGCCAGGCGCGACCGTACACTCGTGATCGCGAGCTGGCTGCTCGTTGCGCTCGCGCTGACCGGACTGCCGATCGTGACCGCGCGCGTCACCGACACGCCATGGTTGAACGAGGTTGCCGCTCTCGACGCGCTCTGCTGCATCGCCGCGATCGCAGCGAGCCGCAAGCGCTGGTCGCAGCGCCCGACCGCACTCGCGTGGGGCCTGGGCTGCGCCGCCATGGCCGCCGTGACGCTGGCCGCGCTGATGCAGCCCATAGATCGGTTTCGAAGCCAGCGCCCCTTCTTCCTCGAAGTGGCGCAGAAGCTCGACGATCGCGACGAGCTGGCGACGACGGAAGTCAACGATCGCGCGCTGCCGATCATGAACTACTACCTCGATCGGCGCCTGGAGCCCGTGGACGCGAACGAAGTGCCCATGCGGCTCGCGTCGGACGCCGGCTTTGCGGTCATCATGAGCCGCGTTCGTTTCGACTCCCTCGCCGCGGCGCTCGCAAACCCGCGTTACCGCATCGTTCACTCGCCGAACGGCGCCGACAAGTTCGTGTACATCGACAACGGCCCGTGTCGGTACCGCACGAGCCGCGCTCCCACCACGCTGACGGGCCGGGCGGATCGGACGAGCCGCACGGATCGCACGAGGCGAGGCACGCGGGGTACACTGAACCGTCGCTGCGCGTAGCGCATTCGTTGGCGATGGAACGATGATCGATTCGGATCTGTTCGCGGATCTCGGCATACCTCCGGACTACGGCCGCAACCCGCGGCGCCCCGCCTACGCGGACGCCACGGAACTCGAGGACGTGGAGCCCAATATCGTCGGCAAGATGCAGCGCCTGGCGCCGCCCACCGCACGTTCCTGGCGGCAGATGAAACAGGCCGCCGCGCTCGCCGGCATCGAGCTGCTGCTGGTGTCCGGCTTCCGCAGCGCCAGGCAGCAGGCTGAGCTGTTCCGCCAGAAGCTCGCCTCGGGTCAGGACATCGGCGCGATCCTGCGCATGAACGCGGCACCCGGCTTCAGCGAGCACCACACGGGCCGCGCGATCGACATCGCGACCCGCGGCTCTCGGCCGCTGACGGTCGAGTTCGAGAGCTCGAAGGCGTTCGCGTGGCTTGCGGCCAACGCCGTGACGTTCGGCTTCACGATGCCGTACGGGCGCGACAACGCGTTCGGCTTCGAGTTCGAGCCCTGGCACTGGTCGCAGCTCTCGCTGCAATCGCAGCGCGGCGCCCCGATCCAGGTCTAGGCGGCTGTCACCGGCGACCCGACGTTTTGCGCGCCACGGCACATACTTCGCCCATTCGCCCGGCTAGGGTGGGACATGCCCGCAGCTAGGCACCGGCGCAGGTTTCACAGCCCGTGGGCGAGCCTGCTGCTGCTCGCCGCGCAGGTCGGCTTCTGCCAGGGCAGCGACCCCGCCGATGCGGAAACCCCGTCCGTGACGCGCGCCGATCTCGAGCGTCTCGGCGCGACGATCCGGGCGATTCACATCACGGTCGACAACGTGTTCGACCCGAACAATCCGGAAGAGAACAAGCGCCTCTATCGCTGGGCGAACCGCGTGCACATCCGCACGCGCGACAACGTCGTCGCGAGCGTCCTGCTGTTCCAGGTCGGCGACCGGTTCTCCGGGCGGCAGCTGGACGAGACCGCCCGCGCGCTGCGCAACCGCGGCTTCCTGGCCGCCGCTTCCGTCGAGCCGCGCAACTACGACGCCGCCACGAACAGTGTCGAGATCGAGGTCCGGGTGCGCGATTCGTGGACGCTCGCACCGGAGCTGCGCCTGAGCCGCGGCGGCGGCAAGAACAAGTACACCGTGGGCCTCTCGGACAGCAACCTGCTCGGCACGGGCAAGAAGGTCACGGCCCTGCACTCGAGCAGCGTCGACCGCAACGAGACCGTGCTCGGCTACAGCGATGCGAACGTGCGCGGCAGCCGCGTCACGCTGAACGTCTCGGCATCGGACGCGACCGACGGCTACAACCGCACGTTCGCGGCCGAGCGGCCCTTCTATTCGCTGGACACGCGCTGGGCGCTCGGCGGCGCCGCGCTGAACCAGCGGCGAGTGGACACGATGTACGACCTCGGCGAGGAAGTCGACGAGTTCCGCCACGACCTGAAGTCCGTGTCGCTGCACGGCGGCTTGTCGGCCGGCGCCGTCGGCAATCGCACACGCCGCTGGCTGTTCGGCGTCACGGACGACGAGAACACGTTTCAGCCCACGCCGGGCACGCCCGTGCCGTTGCTGCTGCCGCCGGACCGCAAGCTCGTGTATCCCTGGATCGGCTGGCAGCTCGTCGTCGACGACTACCGGGAGATGAGCGAGCTGAACGACATGGGCCGCACCGAGGACGTGGCCTTGGGGTGGAACATCGCAGCCACGCTCGGCTTCGCGAAGCGGCAGTTCGGTTCCGATCGCGACGCGACGCTGTTCGACGCCTCGGTGCAGAAGGGCTGGGAGACCGGCGGACCGGGCCGCCTGCTGCTGCTCGGCGCGCAAGCGTCCACGCGGCTCGAGCAGGACACGTCGCGCAACACGCAGGTCGCCGCGACGGCCAGCTACTACCGCCGCAATCTCGAGAAGCACCTGTTCTCCGTGTCGCTGAGCACGCTCGTGACGCAGCGCCTCGACCCCGAGAATCAGGTGCTGCTCGGCGGCGACAACGGGCTGCGCGGCTACCCGTTGCGCTACCAGGCCGGCGAGCGGCGGACGATCCTGAACGTCGAGCAGCGCTTCTTCACGGACTGGTACCCGTGGCGCCTGTTCCGCGTGGGCTACGCCGTGTTCGCCGATGCCGGTCGCGTGGGCGGGCGCGATCCGCGCGCGACGCTCAGCCGCGGCATGCTCTACGACGTCGGCGCCGGCCTGCGGCTGAGCTCGCCGCGCTCGAGCGGCCGCTCGGTCGTGCACATCGATCTCGCGTTTCCCCTGAACCGGGATCCCAACATCGACCGCGCGCAGCTCGTCGTCGAGACCAGGGCGTCGTTCTAGACGAACGGCTTGCCGTCGATGTCGTGCGCGCCGGGCAGCGCGCGGATGCGGTTCAGCCAGCGCGTGACGTTCGGCCACTTGTCCGTGTCGTAGCCCGATACCTTCAGCATCGAGATCGGGCCGAAGCACGAGATGTCGGCGATCGTGGGCCGGTCGAGCGCGAGCCAGTCACGCTTGCCGAGCTGCGCGTCCATGATGCGCAGGATGTGATCGCAGCGCGCGTCGATTTCCTCGTCGGGCACCTTGATGGCATCGGGCCGGCGGATCTTGGCGCGCTTCATCCACGGCCCCTGGTGCACCTCGTTGGCCGACTTCGACAGCCACTCCGCCACCTTGGCCTCGCCCTCCGCGTCGGCCGGCAGCCAGCGCCCGCTCGCGTCGTACTTGCGCGCGAGGTACACGAGACAGGCGTGCGAGTCGGCGATCGAATACGCGCCATCCGTCAGCGCAGGCATCTGGCCGAACGGATTCAGCGTGAGAAACGGCTCGCGCTTGTGCTCGCCGCCGTACATGTCGAGCTCCACGAGCTCGTACGGCAGCTTCAGCATCGACAGCAGCAGGCGCACCTTGTAACCGTTGATCGAGGCCTTCGTCGAATGTACGCGAATCATGTGTACCCTTGTTCAGTGCGGCTGCCGGTCGCGGCCGGCCAATGGGCCAGCTCCGGCCTCGTCATTCCCGGGGAACTGTATGTACCGGCCGCGGCACCGTCAATCAGAAGGTGCGGCTGACGCCGACGGTCACGCGACGGCTCGTATAACCGAACAGCGCGATGTTCGAGTTGTTGTCCGCCCACCGGTAGTCCGTGTTCAACGCCCAGTCGTTGCGCAGCGTGCGCCGCGCGCCGACCACGAGCTCCACGAGACGCTCGTTGCGCGGTACCGCGAGCTTGCCGTAGCGACTCGTGCGATACGCAAGACCACCGTCGATGCTCCAGCGGGAGCGCAGCCGCTGGCCAAGGCGGAGCTGCAGACGGTTGCGGTCCGGCGAGACGCCGGGATCCACGCGATCCTGCGCCTCGAATTCATAGCTCACGCGCAGCCGTCGATTGGCGTCGCCGTGCTCCACGCCAAAGCGCAGGCGCTCGCCGTGACCGGACACGAAGTCGAAGCGCGCCGACGGCGACTCGATGTCCTCGTAGATCAAGCGCACGTCGAACGCGAGCCGCCCGCCCAAGCTGCGGGTCGCCAGCAGCTGCGCGCCCAGCGTGCGCTCGAAGCCGTCGCCATCGAGCGTCGAATTGGAGAAGTACGGCCCGGCCTCGAATCCCCATGCATCCCCGGCGCTCCACAGGAACGCGGTATCGACGCGAAAGGCGTCCTGATCGAACACCGTCGAATCGGCGTAGCGCACGATGTAGCCGCTAAGGTCCACGCGCAGAGGAACGCGCGTTCGTGTCTGGTGTCGCGCGTACCCCAGCAGCTCCGTCAGCGGGCTGGCCGCGGCCACGTTGGCCGGCAGGCTCAGCTCGTCGACGAGCGCGACGTTGTCGTCGTGCCCTGCCGCCGCGCTGAAGTAGCCGCGCCAGCGCGGCGCGGGCGGTTCCGCCTGCATGGCGAGCTCCACGAGCGCACTGTCGGCGAGCGCGGCGAGGCGCTCGTCGCCCTCGGCGCGGGCGCGCCTGAACGCGGCCGCGGCCTCGTCGCGCCGCTGCAGCGCCAGCAGGGACAGCCCGCGGTTGTACTCCGCGAGCGCCGCGAACGCCGGGAACCGGGCGGCGAGATCGCGGAACGTGGTCTCCGCCTCGGCATAATCGCCCGTGCGGTACTGGCAGACGCCGATGTTGTAGCGCAGCGCGGCGCTGTCCGCGCCTTCGGACTGGGCCCGTTCGAAGAGGCTCAGCGCACGCAGGTAGTCGCCCTGCTCGAACGCTTCGGTGCCCGCCGCGAACGGCTGCTCGGACTGCGCGCGAGCCCCGCCGGCCAGCATCAACAACGCGACGACGTGCCACCGGCGGCAGCGGCGAAACCTCTCCACCATGATCGAGCGCAGGCTTCCTGAGGCAGAAGCCCGCAGCTTAGCGGCTGCGACGAAAACTGCACCTGGACGCGGCTCTCACGGTTTCGCGCGCACCGGCAGGGTCTCCGGCGGGCCGCCGTGCGGCGGCACGGGCACGTTCGCGGGAGGACCGCCCGGATGGTCGTCGCGCCGGCCGGCATTCTCACGATTGTCGCGAGCCTGCTCGGCGACCGCCTGGCCGAAGTCCCGGCCGCGCTCGCGCGCCTGCTCCGCCGTATCGAGGCCCTGGCCCTGGCCGTGCTCGGCGCCGGGCAATTCCGCCGGGCGCTTGCCGTCGCTCTTGCCCTGAGCAGCCACCGGCAGCTCGATCTTGCGCGTGACCCCGGTCGCATCCTTCGCATTCTCCGGCAACAGGGTCATCGTGATCTCGAGCCGCGGCGGCGTGCGCTGCGGCGCCTGCTGCTGTGCAGCCACCGGCAATGCCGCCGCCAGCCCTGCGGCGAAGATGGCGATGTGGATCGGCTTCAACATGGCATCGCTCCCGAAAACGCGTCCTCTACTTTCCCAACACGGCCGACCGGCTCGCCGGTTCCCGTAGCGCAATACGTCAAACGGCGGCCGGCCGCCGGGCCCGCGCGGGCAGGTCCGTCTGCTGGCGCACGGAGCCGTCGGCCGTCTGCACGTCCACCACGAACGCCCGGCGCTTGTCGCCGTGCTGCACTTCGACCATGACCTGGCCGCCGTTCGGTCCGAGCGCGACGAGCGGCAGCGTCAGCTGATTCACGCCGCGATCGAGATCGGTGACCCAGCGCAGCTCGCGCTGCCCTGCGAATCCGTCGAGGCCGATTGCACCCGTCAGCACGACGTGGATCTCCGCGCCCTGCAGACTCTCGGGCGAATCGAGCGACACCTTGACGGAGCGCACCTCGTGCAACGCCAGCCGAACCTGCGGATTGGCGGCGGCGGTCGGTGCAGCGGGCTGCATCCACCAGGCCGTGACGGCCACTGCAAGGCTCGCGGCCAACGCTCCGCCGACAGCCGTGCCGAGCCAGAAACCGCGGCGATTCGTCACGACGCGCGGCGGCTGCACCGCGCGCTGCAGGGCTCGATCGAAGGCCGTTTCCGCGAGCCGCGGCACGGCGACGGCGCGCTCGGCGGCCAGCGCCGCAACTGCCCTCTGCGCCGCACGGCAATTCGCGCACTCTGCGACGTGCTGCAAGGCGGCCTCGCGCTGCGGCGTGGCGGAGGATTGCAGATCGTCGATCGCCTCTTCGCACTTCATGGTCAACTCCCAGGACCGTCTGCGGCCGTAGTCTCGCGCTGCAGCAGCCTGCCAAGGCGCACGCGCGCACGGTGCAACCGCGATTTCAAGGTTCCGTCCTTCAACCCCGTGAGCTCCTTCAGCTCCGCGAGCGAATACCCTTCCACGTCGTGCAGCGCCAGCAGAGCGCGTTGCTCCTGATCGAGGTGCTGCCACGCGCGGCTCAAGCGCCGCCGGTCGAGCGCGCGTTCGGTCTCCTCCACGGGACCCGGCCGCTCGCACACCAGCTCGTCGGCATCGATGTCGTCGATCGACGCCACGTGCCTGCGCTCGTAGCGGCGAACCGAATCGACGAACAGCCGATACAGCACCCGCAACAGCCAGCCGCGCGGCTGCTCGAGCTGCTCGAGCTCCGCCAGGCGCGGATAGGCTCGCACACAGACTTCCTGCGCGAGATCCTCCGCATCGTGCACCGAGCGCGTGAAGCGATAGGCGACGCGGTACAACACGTCATAGTGCGGCTGCACCAGCGCCGCGAAGCGCGTCTCCGGCGAGCCGCGTCCTTCGATCAGCGTGAGCTTGGGCACCTGTGGCTGGGCAGCGGGCTTCACTGTCGATCGGTCCTCACCTTCTATACACGCGTAGCCCCGGTTTCGGTTCCCAGCCTACCGCCCGGGAGCGCCGTTGCGCGTGCAGCGCGTACGAAACGTCAGCCACGATACCAAAGTTATGTAAAACCGACGGAACCGCCGACGCCGTCAGCCGTGTTCACTCGCAGACGGAGCACGGTTCGTGGGAACCAGAGGAGTCGGAGCAATGAGGAAATCGCACATTCTGTCGCTGACGGTCCTGACCGCAGCAGGTCTCCTGGCCGGTTGCAGCGGCGGCGGCGGTGGCGGCGGCAGCGGTTCGACTCAGAGCTCGTCGCTCAGCGTGTCGCTGATGGACGCGCCCGTCGATGGCGTCACAGCGGTCTACGTGAAGATCACGGCCATGTGGATCAAACCGCAGGGCAATGGCCCGGCCGTGCAGCTGCCGATGGCGAACGGCCCCATGACCGTGAACCTCATGGGGCTCACCGACAAGAACGCGGCCATCCTCGTCGATGGCGCCGCCATTCAGCCCGGCGCGTACGAGTGGATCGCCATGGACATCGCCGCCGAGCCCAACGTCCGCGATTCGTACGTCATCACGAGCACCGGCGCCGAGCAGGAGGTGGAAACCGACTTGAGCGTGCCGAGCGGCCGGCTGCGGCTCGTCAGCGGCTTCACGGTGCCCGAGAACCAGGCGGTGAAGCTCCTGTTCGACTGGGACATGCGCCAGGGCCTGGTGTACCCGCCCGGTCAGCATCAGTACTTCCTGAAGCCGGCGTTCCGCATGATTGACGTGACCGCGTATGGCACCCTGCAGGGCACGATCGCCGCCGCAACCGTGGGCACGAGCCTCGACCCCGTAGTGAACAGCTGCGCCAAGGACGACAACACCGACCTCGACGTGGGCAACGTGGTGTACCTGTTCTCCGGGGCCAGCGTGACTCCCGACGACGTCGACGGCACCGGTGATCCCATCGCGACAATCCCGGCCACGCGCAACCCGGCGGGCGACTACGTGTACCGCACGCTGATCGCGCCCGGCACGTATACCGTGGCCTTCACGTGCCAGGCCGGCAACGACGACCCCTCGACCGACGAGACCGGCACCCCGAAGGAGCTCGCGTTCCTGCCGGCGGTGAACGTCACGAACACCGGCGACGTGTCGACCGTCGATTTCTAGGCGCCAGGCGGCCTTCCGCGACTCGAGGCCCCGCGCCCTGGCGGGGCCTCTTTTTTCCGGGGCGCCAGCCACTTGGGGTGGACTCGTGACGGCCGCGCCGTATAATGCGCCCCTTTTTCCCGCGACACCCCACCATGCTTCCGAAGGACCGGCTGCGAAACATCGCGATCATCGCGCACGTCGACCACGGCAAGACGACGCTGGTCGACAAGCTGCTGCGGCAGGCAGGCTCGCTCGACGAGCGCACCGTGATCCCGGAGCGCGCGATGGACTCGAACGACCTCGAGAAAGAGCGCGGCATCACGATTCTCGCGAAGAACACGGCCATCACCTGGGGTGAATGGCGCATCAACATCGTCGACACGCCGGGGCACGCCGACTTCGGCGGCGAAGTGGAACGCGTGCTGTCGATGGTCGATGGCGTGCTGCTGCTGGTCGACGCCGTCGACGGCCCCATGCCGCAGACGCGGTTCGTCACGAGCAAGGCGTTCCAGCACGGCTTCACGCCGCTCGTCGTCATCAACAAGATCGACCGCGACGGCGCGCGGCCGGACTGGGTGCTCGACCAGACGTTCGATCTATTCGACCGGCTTGGCGCCAACGACAAGCAGCTCGACTTCCCCGTGATCTACGCCTCCGCGCTCAAGGGCTACGCGGGCACGAGCGCCGACGTGCGCGAAGGCACGATGCAGCCGCTGTTCGAGGCGATCGTGAAGCACGTGCCGCCGCCGCCCGTCGAGATGGACGGTCCGCTGCAGCTACAGGTGTCGAGCCTCGACTACAGCTCGTACGTGGGGCTGCTCGGCATCGGCCGCGTGAGCCGCGGCGTCGTGAAGCGCAACATGCCGGTGACGATCGTTCAGCGCGACGGCACCGAACGCAACGGCCAGCTCATGGAGCTCTACGGCTTCGAGGGGCTCGAGCGCAAGCCGATCAGCGAAGCCGGTGCCGGCGACATCGTCGTCTTCAGCGGCATCGAAGACCTCAAGATCTCGGACACCGTCTGCGCGCGCGGCCGGGGCCAGGGCCTGCCGCCGCTGCAGGTCGACGAGCCCACGATCTCGATGACCTTCCAGGTCAACAAGTCGCCGTTCGCGGGCAAGGAAGGCAAGTACCTCACGAGCCGCCAGATCCGCGCGCGCCTCGAGCAGGAGCTGCTGCACAACGTGGCGCTGCGCGTCGAGTTCATGGACGACCCCGACAAATTCCGCGTCTCGGGCCGCGGCGAGCTGCACCTGTCGGTGCTCATCGAGAACATGCGCCGCGAAGGCTACGAGCTCGCGGTCTCGCGCCCGGCCGTCATCGAGAAGACCATCGACGGCGTCGTACAGGAGCCGTGGGAACAGCTCACGGTCGACTTCGCGGACCAGTATCAGGGCAGCGTCATGACGCGGCTCGCCGAGCGCAAGGGCGAGCTCATCTCGATGACGCCCGACGGCCGCGGCCGCGTGCGGCTCGAGTACCGTATCCCGGCTCGCGGCCTGATCGGCTTTCGCACGGAGTACCTCACGGCCACGGCGGGCACCGGCCTGCTCTATCACATCTTCGACGGCTACGCGCCGCGCGCGAGCGGCATGATCGGCCAGCGCATCAACGGCGCGCTCGTCTCGATGGTGCAGGGCAAGGCGCTCGGCTATGCGCTCTTCAACCTGCAGGAGCGCGGCGCGCTGTTCATCGGCCACGGCGTCGAGGTGTACGAGGGCATGATCATCGGCATCCACAGCCGCGACAACGACCTCATGGTGAACCCGACCAAGGGCAAGCAACTCACGAACATCCGCTCGGCGGGCGCCGACGAGAACATCATCCTCACGCCGCCGATCAAGTTCTCGCTCGAGCAGGCGCTCGAGTTCATCGACGACGACGAGCTCGTCGAGGTCACGCCGACGAGCATTCGCCTGCGCAAGAAGCTGCTCACCGAAAACGAGCGCAAGCGCGAGTCGCGCAAGGCCGCCGACGGCTGAGGCCGCGCAGACGATTCCGCTTTCGATATCTCCGCGAAACGCGCGATAATCAAACGGGTGACACCGCTGCCGGTGCGTCAAGGTGGAGGTGTGGGACTCGTGACCGCCAACCTCATCCTCAGCAACCCGCGCGAGCCCGCACTCGCGCCGATCGAAGTCGCCGCCCTGGCGGACACAGGATCAGTGTTCCTGTGTATCCCCGAGCACGTTCGGATCCAGCTCAAGCTCGAGGCGCTCGAGCGGCGCGAGGTCAAGCTGGCCGACGGCTCGCGCGCGAGCTATCCCTACGTCGGCCCGCTCATCGTGCGGTTCAAGAATCGCACCGGCTTCATGGGCGCGCTCGTGCTCGGCGACGAAGTGCTGCTCGGCGCGATCCCGATGGAAGAAATGGACCTCGTCGTCAATCCATGCGACCGGACGGTCGACGTGAACCCGGACAGCCCGAACATGGCGCAGGGCATCGTGATGCGCGCGGCGTGAAGCCGGCGCATCGCCTCCGCGGTCAGACGCGCCGGCCGGCCAGCACGGTGCCCGCCGGCACGAGCCGCTGCCTGCCCTTCCGCTTGTTGTCGTAGTTGTCGAGGAACTCGAACTCGCCCTCGCGCAGCTCGAGCAGCGTGACGTCGGCGACCGCGCCCACGTTCAGGGTGCCGCGATCGCGGAACACAGGGAACGTACGCGCTGCGTTCACGGTCGCGCACGCGATCGCCTCGGACACGGACATGCCGTAGCCGAACAGCTTCGACATGCAGTTCGGCAGATCGACGACGCCCGTGGTCTTGCTGTCCGCGTTCCAGTCGGTCGAGAACGTGTCGGGCCAGAAGCCGGCGTTCATGATCTTTTCCACGACGTCCCAGCGCATGTGCCCCACGCGGCCGTTGCCGACGTCGAACACCACGCCGCGGCGGCGCGCGGCCAGCACGGCAGGCAGGATGTGGCCCGCGTCGTCGATGATCGCGTTTGGCGGCGGCGCGAACAGGTGCGTCACGATGTCGCCCGGTTTCAGCAGGTCGAGCAGCCGCGGCAGCGGGGACGCCGTCTGGCCCATGTGGATCATGACCGGCAGGCCGAGCGGCGTGGCCACTTCCTGCGCGCGCCGCAGCACCTCGACGTCGTTCGACGTCACGTCCTTCGACAGCCGGCACTTGATGCCGACGATCAGGTCGCGGTGCGCGGCGATGGTCTCGCGCAGCAGACCCACGTCCGCGTTGGCGAGATCCGTGGTATCGCCTTCGGGGATGATGCCCTTGCGACCGACGTTGATCAGCAGGCGACCCTGCTGCGGCGAGGCGCGCGCGACCGCGAGCCCGGCCGCGATGTCGTCCGCGCCGTACGAGCCGGCGTCGATCCAGCCCGTCACGCCGTCGGCCAGCACCATGCCAGGCCCCTCGTTCGTGCGCGCCGCGTGCGTGTGGATGTCGATGAGGCCCGGCACCACGAGCTTGCCGCGCGCATCGATCGTGCTGCCGGCTCGCGCCGTGAGGCTGCGCTCGACGGCGGCGATGCGCCCCTGCGCCACGCCCACGTCGCGGATGGCGTCGAGCCGCAGCGACGGATCGATGACCCGACCGCCCTTGATCACGAGGTCGTAACGCTCGTCCGCCGCCAACACGCGCGCGCCGAACGCCGCGGCCGCCAACCCCGTCGCCGCGGCGACGAATTCACGCCGATTCCACATCGCGATCCCCCGAAGCCCGCCCGGATGTTGCGGGCCGCGACCCGAACGAGTCAACATCGCGCCTTCGCTTTGCGATGCGCGGGCGAGCGGGAGCGCGGGGCGGCCCGGTCGTCGGCTACTACGTATGGTGGCCACGGTAAGGCACCTTGAATACTGCGCGCCGAGGAGAATCCGGAATGCGAACGTTGACCGCGGCCCTGTGGATCGGCTCCGTGGCTCTCGGCGGCTGTACCGCCGAGGGGCTCTACGAGCCGCAGTACCTCGAGAAGGTCGCGCCGCCGTATCTCGCCGAGAACAAGGTCGTGGTCCTGATGCACGACCACGACCTCCAGTACACCTTCACGGGCAAGCCCGTGTCGGAGATCGGCGAGAACGTCACGCTCACGATGCCGATCGGCGAGATCCTGCGCGAGGTGGCCCGCAACACGTTCCGCTCGTACTTCATGTACGGCGTCGTGTTCACGGACAAGCTGGTGCCCGACCTGCGCTACACGGTCGCGATCGAGCCCGAGCTGCGCAACTTCGCCTTTCGCTACGATCGCCAGACGCAGGGCGACGTATTCGACGTCCTGCCGGGACCGAACGGCGACGGCCGCGTCGCGGAGCCCGTGAGCACGATCACGCCCAGCATCCGGTTCGACCTCGATCTCACGGTCTACGACGCCGATGACAAGGTGCTGCTGAAGAAAACCTACGAGTCGGGCTGGGTGGCCGGCGAGAGCTATATCGTGACCTCGCGGCCGCACGAGCGTGTGAACGCGACGTTCCACAAGGCGCTGCAGGCGGTCATGGAGAGGGTCGCGGACGACATCCGGCCGTTCTTCGCCATGGACGAGGTCGAAGGCTAGGCGCCCGATCGCGCCGCCCGCCGACCGCCCGCAACGCCACTACGCTATGATCGGTGCGCCGGGCGCGCGCCCGGACTCGTGTGCTCGTGCGAGAGGGGGAGCCGCAGGGTGCAGACTACGATCGACGTCGCCACCGCCATCGACGCACGGCGCATCGGCGGCTTCCAGCTGCGGGTGTTCCTGCTGTGTGCCGCCGTGCTGTTCGTCGACGGTTTCGACGTCCAGGGCATCACCTACGTCGCACCGGCCATCAGCCAGGAGTGGAAGCTTGCGCGCGGCGCACTCGGCCCGACGTTCAGCGCGGGCCTGTTCGGCGTCATGCTGGGGGCCATCCTGCTGGCGCCGCTCGCGGACCGCATCGGCCGGCGGCGCCTGATCGTGTGGTCGTGCGTGGGTTTCGGCCTCGGCACGCTCGCCACGCTATTCGTGGCGTCGCTCGCGCAGCTGCTCGTGCTGCGCCTTCTGACGGGGCTCGGCTTGGGCTGTGCGCTACCGAACGCGATCGGCCTCGCATCGGAGTACGCGCCGAAGCACCGCCGGGCGACCGTGGTCACGTTCGTCGGTAGCGGCATCTCGCTCGGCGGGATCGGCGCCGGCATGGCGGCCGCGCAGCTGATCGCGCCCTACGGGTGGCGAGCGGTATTCGTCGTGGGCGGCATGCTGCCGCTCGTGCTCGCGGCGGCGCTGTGGCGCGGCCTGCCGGAATCGCTGCGGTTCGCGGCGCTCGTGCCGGCGCTGCACCAGGAGGCGCGAAGGCTGCTCGCGAAACTGCAACCCGCACTACCGCTCGACGGCGACGTGCGCGTCGTATCCGCCGACGCCGAGGGCGGCAAGGCGAGCGTGGCCGATCTCTTCGCCGACGGGCGCGGCGTGACGACGGTGCTGCTCTGGGTCGCGTTCTTCATGAGCCTGCTGAACGTGTACTTCACGATCAACTGGCTGCCGACGTCGCTGACGTCGTCCGGGTTCGACCTGAAGCAGGCGAACGTCGTGACGACGTACTACCACGTGGGCGGCGTCGCGGGCACGTACGCGCTCGGCCTGCTGATGGACCGGCTCGGCGCCCACCGCATGCAGATCTTCGCGATGCTGGTCGCCGTGGCCGGCCTCTACGTGTTCGCGACGGTCCCCGGCATGACGCAGTGGAGCACCACCGCCGTGCTGATGCTGGTCGGCTTCGGCATCGTCGGCGGCCAGGTGGGCGTCAACGCGCTGGCATCCATGACGTATCCGGTCGCGATGCGCTCGACGGGGCTCGGCTGGGCGCTCGGCGTCGGGCGCGTCGGCTCGATCGTGGGTCCCACGATCGGCGGCATCATGCTCGCTTCGGCGCACGACCCACGCGCCGTCTATCTGGTCTGCATCGCGCCGGCAGTCGTCGGCATCGCCGCGGTCGCGCTGTTGAAACGGCGCGCGGTTGCGACGGCGCCGGGCCGCGCGGCCCCGGCAAATCACTTGAGGAGAGAACGTTCGTGAGACAGGACCTGGGCTTCAAACGCATCGCCACCGAAGAAGCGTTCGCCACGAAGGAGCTGATGAAGGCGTATCGCGACCTGCTCGCGCGCAAGGGCTCCGACGACATCGGCTTCAACAGCCTCATGGGCTACTACCTGACGAACCCGAGCGAGCGCACGCGTGCCGTGGCTGCGCGCCTCGAGGATCTCGGCCAGCGCCGCATCGACGACATGGACGCCACCGGCATCGCCCTGCAGATCCTGTCGATCACGTCCCCGGGCGTGCAGATCTTCGCCGCCGATCAGGCCGTCGGCCTCGCGCGCTCGGCCAACGACGAGCTGGCCGCGGCGATCGCTGCACATCCGACGCGCTACGCGGGGCTCGCGGCCATCGCGCCGCAGAACCCGCAGGCCGCGGCGAAGGAGCTCGAGCGCGCCGTGACGCAGCTGAAACTCAAGGGCGCGATCGTGAACTCGCACACGCACGGCGAGTATCTCGACGATCCGAAGTTCTGGGACATCCTGGCCGCGGCCGAAGCGCTCGACGTGCCGATCTACATCCATCCGAATACGCCGAGCAACGCGATGATCAAGCCGTTCATGGAGCGCGGCCTCGACGGCGCGGTGTTCGGCTTCGCGGTGGAGACGGGCCTGCACGCGCTGCGGCTCGTCGTGAGCGGCGCGTTCGACCGTTTCCCGAAGCTCAAGGTCGTGCTCGGGCACCTGGGCGAGGGCCTGCCCTACTGGCTGTTCCGCATCGATTTCATGCACGGCGCGAGCGTGCGCTCCGGGCGGTACGCGAGCCAGCCGAAGCTGAAATACCCGGCCAGCCACTATCTGCGCGAGAATTTCTACTACACCACGAGCGGCATGGCGTGGACGCCGCCGATCCTCTACGTGCAGCAGGTCATGGGCGTGGATCGGCTGATGTACTCGATGGACTACCCGTACCAGTTCGTGCCCGAGGAAGTGAACGTCACCGACGAGCTGCCGATCGGCTACGAGGACCTCAAAGCCTTCTACCAGACGAACGCAGAGCGCGTGTTCAAGCTGTAGCGCGCGCGACGAGCTCCTCGCTCACGGCCCAGAGCCGGCGCGCGGCGGCCGCGTCCTGCGCGATCGCGTCGAGCGCGGTGTCGCGGCTCTTGTCGAAGAACCTGCCGCTGACGGTCGCGAGCTCCGGCGCCGATGCCGCATAGACGCTCGTTCTCGCTCCGGCTGCGGGCGACAGGAAGAGGGGCTTAAGCAGCACGCCGAAGAGCTTGCCGAGACCGCCGCCGAAGCCGGCGAAGATATTCGTCGCGACGAGCCCGGGATGCACGCAGTTGGCCGTGACGAGGGTACCGGCGAGCCGCCGTGCCAGTTCGAGCGTGAAGAGGACGTTCGCGAGCTTCGACGCCGAGTAGACCTGCAGCGCCTGATACTTGCGCCGCTCCCATTGCAGATCGGCGAAGTCGAGATCGGCGCGACGGTAGGCCATCGACGCCACGTTCACGATCCGCGCGGGCGCGTTCTTCGTCAACGTCGGCAGCAGCAGCTTCGTCAGCAGGAACGGCGCGAGATGATTCACGGCGAAGACCCATTCGAAGCCGTCCACCGTCGTCCGCCGTTGCCGCGCCGCGGTGCCCGCGTTGTTCACGAGCAGGTCGAGCCGCGGGTGCTGCGCCGCGACCTCCTCCGCCATGCGCTGCACGGCCTTCAGCGACGCGAAATCGCCGACCGCGCCCGTAACGCCGCCGCCGCGCGACATGCGCAACGTCGCGCGGCACACGGCGCCGACCGCCGCAGAGTCGCGGCCATGGATGATGACGGTGGCGCCGAGCTTCGCGAGCGCCTCGGCCGTCGCCCGACCAATGCCGCGGGTCGCGCCCGTCACGAGACACGTGCGTCCGGAAAGATCGCTCATGCCGCCCCCACTCCGACCGCGAACGCGCGCGTCACACGCGGCCGCGCGACGGGTGCCGCGGTCAGCGGCTGGCCGCGGCGGCCTGGCGTTGCTCGAGCGCCTGCGCGAGCTCCTCGATGCGACCCACGGCCGTCGGCGCGCCGTGCAGCAGCGTGCGCTTCAGAAACCAGGGGCCGACGAACGGCGGCAGCCAGAACGCCGGCTCCATCACCATGCGGTAGATCACGCGCGTACCGCTGCCCTCCGGCTCGAGCGTCCACTCCGCCATGGAATACTTGAAATCGCTGCGCTCCGGCAAGGCCGTGGCGCGAATGAATCGCGGCTTCACCACCTCGAGCCGCTCGACGCGGCGCATGCTGCGGCAGAACAGCAGCAGGCAGCCTTCCACGCGCGTGTAGACGAGCGGCGTGCCGTCCTTGTCCGGTGGCAGGTAGGCGCTCTCCTTGTAGATTTCCGAGATCTGCTGATAGCGATCGTGGTCGAAATCCGTGAGCACGGCGTAGATCGCCCCGGGTGCCGCGTCGAGATGGGTGTCGGCGACGACCTGGTAGCGGTCGCGCTCGCGAGTGACGTCGATGCTCTTCAGCTCGGCCGCGAACCCGGCCCCGGCCAGGGAGCACGCCACGAGAGCCATGCACAGGGCGCGTTGCGTATCCATCCGCCGCGGCGCAATCCCATCGAGTAGACGTCGGTGCGCGAGTATACTCGCTGGCCACACGCCAAGGCGATTCAGAATGCAACTCACGCCCCGCTCCCTCTGGCCCGTCGCCCTGCTCGGCCTCGTCCTCGGAACCCCTTCGCTGCACGCGCAGACGCCGGAGCCCCAGCAGGACGGGCGGGACGATGGCTGGGTCCACCGCTGGGGCAGCGACGCGAAGGCGTACATCACGGCACCTCTGCACGCGGGCCGCTCGCAGTGGGTGAAGTTCGGCAGCACCGTCGCGGCGATCGCATTCGCCTATCAGTACGACGACGACGTGCGCGCGCATTTCGTGCCGGGCGGCACGGTGCCCGCGCCCGGCGCACATGACGCGCACAACACCGAAGACGCCCTGCCGGCGGCGCTGGCACTCGGCGGCACCTGGCTCGCGGCTCGCGCGCTCGGTGACCGCGACGGGCGCCGCGAGGCGGGCACGATGTTCGAGGCCGCGGTGTTCAGCTCCCTCTCGAACGAGCTGCTGAAGAACATCGCAGGCCGCGAGCGCCCGTTCATCTCGGGCGACCGCAGCGCCTTCCGCGAGGGCGGTGACTCGTTCCCGTCCGGCCACGTGACGGCCGCGTTCGCGATCGGCACGGTGCTGGCCGAATCGGGCAACGACCGGCAGCGCTGGCTGCGCCGCATTCTCGGGTACGGCATCGGCGCCATCACCGCCTACGAGCGCATGAACCACGACGATCACTGGTTCTCCGACACGGTCGCAGGCGCCGGCGTCGGCATCGCCACGGCACGCTTCCTGATGAAGCGCCACGAGCCCGCGAACCACCGGACGTTCACGGTCGTGCCGACGCACGACGGCGTCAGCATGACGTTCGCTGCCGTGCTGCGCTGAGGGCGGGCCGCGCCCCAGGCTTCAGCGCAGCAGATCGAACGCGAGCGCGGCCGCGACCGCCAGCGCTCCGAGGCTCGCGACGAGCACGGCCGCGGCCAAGCAGTCCTTCACGAGCTTGATCTGCGGGTGGCGCTCGGGATGCAGCCGGTCGGCGAGCCTCTCGACCGCGGTGTTCACGAGCTCGGCCGCGAGCACCAGCGCCACGGCAAGCGCGACGAGCGCCCACCAGACCGGCGCCGGCCGCAGCCACACGAGCGCCACGAGCACGGCCGCGGCGGCGACGAGATGGGTCCTGAAGCTCGACTCCCCGCGCAGCGCTGCAACCAGCCCGCTGGCGGCGAACCCCAGTCGCCTTCGAAACGGCTGATTCTTCACGTCGGGATGGCGCCGTGCCGGGTAGCGGCGCTCATGCGCTCCCGATCCCGCGTCCGCGCGCTCATCGGTGGCATCCTCACTCGCCCGCGAGCTGATAGAAATGACCATCGGCGTACGTGAGCTTCAGCAGCCACGCGAGCCGTGTAGACGCATCGCGCGCCGGCAGCACGCCGGCGGTCACGGTGGCTCCGCCCGCCATCAGCATCTCGCTGGTGAGGCCGACTCTTTCCAGCATCGTGGTCGGCAGCGACTCGAGTCGCCATGTCGTGACGTTGCCCTGCTCGTCTCGCACGTCGAGATACACATAGGTGTGCGGGTTGATCCAGTCGATCCGGCTGATCGTGCCCGTGATCTCCGTGCGCCGGGAGCCGTCGAACCGGCCCGCCACCGAGTGATGCGCTGACGCGCTGCCGGCGCCGATCGTGAGCACGACCAGCGCGGCTGCGGCGGATATTTTCGGCCCCATCCCCTCGCCCCCGCGGACTTCCGGGTCCGCCACGATCTTAGCGCAGTCGCAGCTCCGGCAGAGAGCGGCGCGGCGCGATCAGTCCTCGCGCTCGACCTCACGCGCCGCGATGCCGCGATCGCCCACCTTCGTTCCCGAGACCTTCACGAGATCGCCGACCCGGAGCATGCCGACGCCGCTCACGCCGTCGAACTGGGTGCTGCCGTTCGTGCTGATCTGGACGCCGAAGACGACGAAGTTCTGCGGCGGACTGACGCTCTGCACGAACCCCTGCACCTGAGCGCTCTGCTGCGGATCGTTGCGCTGCACGAGTGTGGCCAGCACCCGGCCGCTGCCCGTGGGCGATTCGTTGCCGCGCACCTCGACGTAGTCGCCCACGGCGAGATTGGCCAGCGAGAACGGTCGCACTTCCTGTGAGCTCTGATCCTCGAGCCGCGTCAGCGCGTCGATCCTGACCGTGACACCGAGCACGACGAGCGAGCCGCCGCCGGCGTCGACGGAATCGACCGGCGCCACGATCCGCAGCGGCGCCGAGCGGCGCACCTCGACCTTCGACGCCACGAGCACACCGGCACCGTTCAGGCTGCCCGAGATCTCCACCTTGACGTTCGGCGCCAGATCGGCTGCCGTGCCGTCCTCGAACTGCGTCTGCGCGTTGGTCGTGACCGGCAGGCCCGACACGTCGAAATCCGTGGCCGAGGCGAAGCGCGTGATCGCGCCTTCGACTTCGCGCCGTTCGCCGCTTACGCCTCCGAGCGTGTTGCCTTCGTACTCGACGCGCGTGGCCACGAGCACGCCGTTCACCAGCGAGCCCTTGACCTGCAGACGCTGGCCGTTGGCGATGACGCCGTTCGGCACGCCCGAAACGACGGCGGACTGATAGTTCACCACCTGGATTCCGATCAGGAACGTGTGCTGCGCCGGCTGATGGCCACTCACGACGCCGAGCACCTCGTAGGGGCCGCCCACGGGCCGGTGCTCGATGCGCGTGGCGCTGATCGAGCCGTCGGCCTGTACCAGGCCCGACACCTCGATCACGTCGCCCAGCGCGAGGCTCGACAGCGCAGGCGGCTGGATGCTGCTGTCGAACGACGTGTCCGCCGACACGCGCACGAGCTGACCCAAGGCCACGAGCGTGTTCGCGGTGAGATCGATCGACGTGATCGGTCCTTCGACGTTGGGATCGAACGAGACGCTCGCGGCCACGCCCTTCGCACCGCCGCTGTCGAGCGTGCCCTTCACGAGCACGACGTCGCCGATCGCGAGGTCCGCCTGCGTGCCGGGATCACCGTTGATCGTGATCGTCGCGCCGGACGTATCGTAGTGGACGCCGTTCACGACGACGCTGCCGAACGCGCTGATCGTACCGTACGCGGCGATCGCCGGCGTGCCCGTGCGGTCGATGCCCGCGATATTCGTGCCCGAACCGCCACCGCAGGCGGCCAGCACGAGCCCGGCGAGCGCCGCGAATGCGATCAGTCTCTGCATTCCGTTGGTGATCATTTCCTTCGACCCCTGCGAGCATCGTCGCGGATCAGGTACACGCCCATGCCGACCCTCACACCGTGCCCGTCGGCTCCCGCCTCGCCGCCACCCTTAACCTCGTGCCGCACGAGCCAGGCATCGATCTCCTCGAGGAACGCCTGGCCGCGCTCGGCCGCGAATTCGCTGAACGCACGGGCGTAGCGCGGCGCCAGCCGCGGTGTGCTCGCCATGCCCTCGAAACGGGCCGGCTCCGTACGCTCCGCGTTCACGTTGTGCGCCAGCGTCGCTGCGTGATCGTGCAGCGCTACGCCGAGCTGCCGCACGATGTCGGGGTCGGCCGGCCCGCGCAGGTAGTCGCGCGCAAGCACACGATAGCCTTCGTTGCCGACGCTCTCGACCAGACCGAGCTGCTGCAGTTCCTTCAGGAACGCGCCATGCGGCAGATCGCCGGCGTAGCGCTTCAACAGTGCCTCCACGCTGTGCTTCTCGCCGGTGGCCAGGAGCACGCGCGGCCGGCCCTCGCCGTCGAGGAAATCCGGATCGACGTGCCAGCCGGACAGCACCTGGGCGACGCGGCTCGCCGGCGCCGGTGCCGGTGCCGCTTCGCCGATCAGCACGTCGCGCACGCGGGTGACCTCGCGGCGGCTCAGCCCCGTGATCATCGCCACGCGCGAATTGTTCGTCGGCCGACCCTGGATTCCGTAGTCGCGGCGGGCCACGTCGACGAAGACTTCCTTGCTGAGCTCGGCGAACTCGCCCCAGGTCACCCCGCTGCGCAGCAGCAGGCGGACGATCGGCGCCAGCAGATGGCGACACGCCGCAAACACGTGCTGTTTGATCACAGCAACGGCCCGACTTCACATATGTGTGTCATCTCAGACCACATAGGTTACTTGCAGACCGTGCGACGGTCCAGCGAACTCGTCGGGCCTGGGCGCCGGCCGCACGCGGCCGGGGCCGCGTGGCCGGTGTTATGCTCCGGCGAAAACGGTGGCAACCTAAGGGTACGCCATGATCCGCAATCGCAGTGTACTGCTTTCGCTGCTCGCGTTGGTGGGCGCCACGGCGGCGCATGCGACAGAAGTCGCCGTGTGCACAGACCGCGGGCGCGCGGTCATCGAGCTCGCCGATGCCGAGGCCCCGCTGCAGGTCGCCAATTTCCTGAAATATGTCGACTCCGGCTACTACACGGGCCTGGTGTTCCACCGCGTCAAACCCGGCTTCGTGGTCCAGGGCGGCGGCGTGGACCGCCGGCTGCACGCACGAGCGACGCTGCCCCCGGTGGCGAACGAATCGAAGAACGGCCTGCACAACCAGCGCGGCACCGTGGCGGCGGCGCGCTCCGAGGACCCGAATTCCGCGACCGGTCAGTTCTTCGTGAATCTCGCGGACAACCCGGCGCTCGACGGCGGCGCCAAGCCCGGCTACACCGTATTCGGCCGGGTCAAGGAAGGACTCGCGGTGTTCGACGGCATCGGCCGCCTGCCGACGCGCGCGGCGGGCCCGTTCAAAGCCGACGTGCCGAACCCGCTCGTGGCGATCCGCTCCGTCGCACGCGTCGACGCGGCCGCCCTCGGCGAGCTGCCGAAGGAGGGCGCGGAAGCCGTGCTCAAAGGCCGCATCGACGCGGCCGCCGCGGCCGGGAACGACGCCGAGACGCTGCGTCTGATCGGCCACTACCACGCGCTCTGCGGCACCGCCGATCCCGACATCGAGCTCGAGGAAGTCCAGGCGGCTCTCGCTGCCGGGGATCTGCGCCATGCCGCGTTCGCTCTGGACGAGTACTTCGCGACGACGGATCCGAAGGATCCGACCTACGACAGGGCAACGGCCCTGTACCGGGAGATCGTCCCCGAAGGCCAGCGCAGCGCCGGCCAGGTCGCGGGCGAGTGTCCGCCGCCCGATCTGCCGGACCTGCCGGACGGCACGCAGGCCAGCAAGGACGAGATGCTGCAGAGTCAGGCGAAGGTCCGCGAGTTCGTCGCGGCCGGCGACAACTACCTGAAGTGCCTCGCGAAGATCATCGACGACAAGCAGCGGCCGGTCGAAATGCGCAACGCGGCCGTCAACGAGCACAATCGCATGGTCGGCGCGATGGAGCAGACCGCCGCGGCGTTCAACGAGCAGATTCGCAGGTTCAAGGCGCGCGGCTGAGCCCTGTGCGACCGTGCCTGCGACCGGCGTCGATGGAGTAAGATCGCGCGCATGAGCGTGGATCTCGAGCACTCGCAGACCGCTGCGCGCGGCGCCCCCCAAGTCGTACCCGACGTCGGCCACCATGTGGCGGGCCGGCGAGAGAGCGGCGGCACGCGTCGTTCCCCGGTCTTCGACCCCGCGACGGGCAGCGTCATCGCGGCCACGCTGCTGGCCGATCGTGCACAGGTCGATCGGGCCGTCGCCGCTGCCAGGGCCGCGCTGCCGGCCTGGAGCGACACGTCGCCGCTGAAGCGCGCGCGCGTGCTGTTCAGGTTCAGGGAGCTGCTCGAGGCTCACTTCGACGAGCTGGCGGCACTCATCACGCGCGAGCACGGCAAGACGCTGAGCGACTCGAAGGGCGAGCTCATGCGCGGGCTCGAGATCGTCGAGTTCGCCTGTGGCATTCCGCACCTGCTGAAAGGCCAGCACAGCGACAACGTGGGCGGCGGCATCGACAACTGGTCGCTGCGCCAGCCGGTCGGCGTCTGCGCCGGCATCACGCCGTTCAATTTCCCGGCCATGGTGCCGATGTGGATGTTCCCGGTCGCGATCGCATGCGGCAACACGTTCGTGCTGAAGCCGAGCGAACGCGATCCGAGCACGGCACTGAAGCTGGCCGAGCTGCTCGAGCGCGCAGGACTGCCGCCCGGCGTGCTGAACGTCGTGCAGGGCGACAAGGAATCCGTCGACGCGCTGCTCGCGCACCCCGACGTCGCGGCCGTGAGCTTCGTCGGGTCCACGGCGATCGCGGAATACATCCACAGGGAAGGCACGCGGCACGGCAAGCGCGTGCAGGCGCTCGGCGGCGCCAAGAACCACATGCTCGTGATGCCCGATGCCGACCTCGATCTCGTGGCCGATGCGCTGGTCGGCGCCGGCTACGGCTCGGCCGGCGAACGCTGCATGGCCATCTCGGTGGCGCTCGCGGTCGGCCAGGTGGCCGACGCGCTGGTCGACAAGCTGGCCGCACGCATCCGCGCGTTGAAAGTCGACGCCGGCAACGCGGCCGGTGCCGACATGGGCCCGCTGATCACGGCCGAGCACCGCACCAAGGTGCTGGGCTACATCGAGGATGGCGTCAAGGCCGGCGCGAAGCTCGTCGTCGACGGCCGCGGCCTGCGTGTGCCGGGCCGCGAGCGCGGGTTCTTCCTGGGTCCGTGCCTGTTCGACGAGGTGCGCCCGGACATGCGGATCTACCGCGAGGAGATCTTCGGCCCCGTGCTGTCGATCGTCCGCGTGCCCGACTTCGCGGCCGCGCTCGACCTCGTGAACACCCACGAGTACGGCAACGGCGTCGCCTGCTACACGGCCGACGGCCGCGTGGCGCGCGAGTTCGCTCGGCGCGTCAGGGCCGGCATGGTCGGCATCAACGTGCCGCTGCCGGTGCCGATGGCCTTCCATTCTTTCGGCGGCTGGAAGCGCAGCCTGTTCGGCGACCACCACATCTACGGCGAGGAAGGCGTGCGTTTCTACACGCGCTACAAATCCGTGATGCAGCGCTGGCCAGGCAACGTGAGCCGCGGGCCCGAATTCACGATGCCGACGAACGACTGACCCGCGCCCGCCCCGACGGCGCATCGCTCGTCGCGAACGACAACAACGAGGGTCTTCCTCCCGCATGCACTCGAGTCACGCTCGCCGCCTCGCCCTCGCGATGCTCGCCCTGCCGGCCGCCGCGGCGCTCGCCCAGACGCCCACCCGGCCCGAGGAGATCGTCGTCACCGGCAGCATCGTGCCGACGCCGAAGCGCGAGCTCGCCACCGCGGTCACCGTGATCGAAGGCCCCGAGATCGAGCTGCGCGGCTACGACAGCCTCGCAGACGTCCTGCGCACGCAGATCGGCGTCACCGTGACGAACACGGGCGGCGCGGGCCAGCCGACGGCGCTGCGGATCCGCGGCGAGGACGGGTATCGCACCCAGCTGATCATCGACGGTGTCAAAGCCGTGGATCCGAGCCGCACTCAGGTGGGCCCGGATTTCGACACGCTCCTCGCCACCGACGACATCGAGCGGGTCGAGATCCTGCGGGGTCCGCAGGGCTTCATCTACGGCGCGGACGCGGGAGGCGTCGTCAACGTCATCACGAGCCGCGGCGACGGCCCGTTCGGAGGACGCGTCTCCGGCGACGGCGGCACGTTCGGCACACGGCGCACGAACGCGAGCTTCGGCGGCGGCAGCGACCGCGGCGACTACTCGGTGTCGGTCAGCGATTTCCGGACCGGCGGGTTCAACACGCAAACGGCCGACACGGTGCTCCGTGACAGGGACGGCGCCGACAACACAACCGTGCACGCGAAGCTCGGCTGGAACGTGGGCGACGACTGGCGGCTGCAGCTCGTCGCGCACGACGTCGATGCGCGGTCGCAGTATGACGGCTGCTATTCGCCGACGACGTTCGCCACGCTCTACGACTGCGAGGCCAGGACGGCCGAGACCACGTACAAGGTGTCAGCCGACTACGGCGGTGCGGCCGTCACGCATTCGTTCGGCTACAGCGCGACCGACATCACGCGCGACAGCCTCGCGGCCGGCGCGAACGCGTTTGCGGCCCGCGGCCAGCTCGGCCGGCTCGAGTACACGGGCAGCTATCGCCCGACGGACCGGCACACGCTGATCTACGGCACGGATCTGCAGGACGAGCACGTCGCCACGGACACTTACGACCGGCGGCGCCAGAACGGTTACTACCTCGAGTATCAGGGCAAGCTCGGCGCTGCGGCGTTCGTGACGGCCGGGGCGCGGCGCGACGACAACGACACGTTCGGCTCGCATACGAGCGGCCGCGTGAGCCTGGCGGTGATCCGCGACCTCGGCGGCGGCAATGCGCTGAAGTACCGCACGAGCTACGGCACCGGATTCCGCGCGCCGAGCCTGTACGAAACGGCGTACAACCGCGGCCCGTTCGCCTACCCGCCGGCGGCCGGCGTCGCGCTGGACCCGGAAGTCAGCAAGGGCTACGACGTCGGCATGGACTTCGACACGGCGCAGGGTCTGCACCTCGAGGCGACGCTGTTCCGGCAGCGGATCGCGGACGAGATCTTCTTCGATCTCGACACCTACTCGGGCTATCTGCAATCGAGCGGCACGAGCGAATCACGCGGCCTCGAGGTAGGCGTGACCAAGCGGCTCGGCCCGCGCTTCCAGCTGCTCGCGAACGTGACGGCCAACGACACCGCCGATACCACGAATCAGCAACGGTTGCGCCGCCCGAAACGCTTCGGGAACTTCGGCGTGCAGTACGACGCAGCCGGGAAGTTGCGGTTCATCGTGAACGCGCGCTTCGCGCGCGACGCGGTCGACGTCGGCGGGGTTGCATTGCCGGACTACGCCGTGCTCGACGCGTCCGTGGCCTACACGATCTCGAAGACGTTCGAGGCCTTCGGCAGAATCGAGAACGCCGCGGACACGAAGTACGTCGAAGCCATCGGTTTCAACACACCCGGCAGGGCCGGCTACGCCGGCGTACGCATCAGGTTCTGACGCACCGCGCCGGCAGCGCCATCCGCATCGACAGAGGGGGAACGCCATGAGATTCGGGAACCTTTCGCGCAACGTACGCCTCGCGGCCGCGCTGGCTGCATCGGTCTGGGCGGCTCAGTCGCTCGCCCAGCCCTGCCCCGACGTCCGCGATCTGCTGCTGACGAACGGCAGGATCCACACCATGGACGCGCGCGAGACGATCGTCGAATCCGTGCGCGTGATCGACGACCGCGTGGCCGCGGTCGGCCGCGGCAGGCTCGGCGCCACGCGCTGCACCGAGGTCGTGGACCTCAAGGGCCGCACGGCGGTGCCGGGCCTGATCGACAACCACAATCACATCGTGCTGCTCGGGCTGCGGCCGGGTCACGACACGCGGCTCGAATCGGCCACGTCGATCGCCGACGTGCAGGCGCTGATCGGCGCACGCGCGAAGGAGCTGCCGGCCGGCGAATGGATCACGGCCATCGGCGGCTTCGACATCAATCAGTTCGTGCCGCCACCCGGCGCACCGCGCTTCCCGACGCTCTCCGAGCTCGATGCCGCGGCGCCGAATCACCCCGTGTACATCCAGATGTCGTTCGCGGGGCCGTCGGTCACGAACTCGCTCGGCAAACGCTTCTTCGAGCAGGCCGGCATCGAGGTCGGCGCGGATGGCGCGATCGCCGGCGGCTTCCAGACGCCGAACCCCACGACGCGCGCGCTCTTCGAGCTGAAGAAACGGCAGACGTTCGCGGACCAGAAGCGCGGCACGCTCGACGCCGAGCGCTACGCCGCGGGCCTGGGACTCACGACGCACCTCGACCAGGGCGGCTTCCCGGCCTCGGGCACGGCGGCCGACGGGGCGGCGCACTTCGACATCTATCACGCCTACGACGCGCTGCTCGCGCTGCACGCCGAGAACGACATGCTCGTGCGCATGCGCATCAACTTCCTGTACATGGAGACGGACCCGGCGACGCCGCAGCTCGTGGCGCGCCTGAAGAACGCGTTCCCGCAGTTCGGCGACGGCATGCTGAGGACCGTTGGCATCGGCGAGTTCACGGCCAGCGCGAGCCCTATCCTCGGCGAAGCCAGCGACGTGTGGATCGCCGGCACGCGCCGTGTGGCGCAGGCCGGCTGGCGCAACGAGAACCACTCGCTGACGCCGCAGGACTTCAAGGTCATCATCGACGGCTGGGAACGCATCGACAGGGAGCTGCCGGCGCCCGGCATCAGGAACCTGCGCTGGGTCGTCGCCCACGTGCCGTTCATCACGCCGGACTACACGGCGAAGCTCAAGGCGCTCGGCGGCGGCGCCAGCGTGCTCGGCGGCTGGCGCTACATCAGTGGCACCGCGCAGCAGAACGGCCCCCCGTTCAAGCTCCTGAAGGACTCCGGCATCCCGATGGGCATGAGCAGCGACGGCATGCAGATCTCGCCGATGAATCCGTGGCTCGGCCTGTACTACGTGGTGACCGGCAGGAACGCGCGCGGCGAGCTGATCAACGCGGGGCAGACGCTCGACCGCAACGAGGCGCTGAAGCTCTACACCGCGAGCAACGGCTGGTTCCTGCACGAGGAGGACCTGCTCGGCACGCTCGAGCCCGGCAAGTTCGCCGACGTCGTGGTGCTGTCGGCGGACTATTTCGACGGCAAGGCCGTGTCCGACGGGGACATCAGGAAGATCCACTCGCTGCTGACGATCGTGGGCGGCCGCATCGTGCACGGCGACGCAAAGAAGCTCTGACCGGCGCCCTCCGCCGCGGCGGCGCCCGGGCCGCGGCGCAGAGGTGTCGTTTCATGGTCGGGAGCGAAATACCCCGCCCTCCGGCGCGTGCCCGCGCCGCGATGCGGTAAGATTCGCGCCCATGAAACTCGCCAGCATCCACTACCGCGGCCGCGACATGGTTGCCGCCGAAATCGCTCCCGGGGAGCTCGTAGGCATCGCCTCGCTGCCCGGGAGTCTCCCTTCGCCAAACGGCGTCGACATGCTCGACGTGATCCGTGGCGGCGAGCCTCTGCGACAGACGATCGCACAATCGCTCGAGAACATCCGCAACGACGAATCGGTGGCGCGCATTCCGGCCGCGGACGTCACCTGGTATCCGCCCGTGCGCCGACCCGGCAAGATCTGCGCGGTCGCGATGAACAACTCCGCGAGCAACGAGCGCAAGGTCAGCGCACCGGACCATCCCGCGTTCTTCCTGAAGCCGCCGTCGTGCCTCGTGGGCCACCGCCAGGCGATCCGCATCCGCCGCTACTACGGCAGCGTGCATCCGGAGCCCGAGCTCGCGCTCGTCATCGGCCGCGAAGCGCGCGACGTGCCGGCCACGAGCGCGCTCGACTACGTATTCGGCTACACGATCTTCGACGACATCACCGGCAACGGCATGCGCAACGAAGACCGCTTCCACTACTACGCGCTGTATCAGAAGAAGGACAACCCGAACGAAACCGAGCGCGTGGAGCAGCACCTGTCGTACGCGGGGCGCTACAAGGGCACGGATACGTTCGGTGCCATGGGCCCGTGGCTGGTAACGAAGGACGAGATCCCGAACCCCGACGATCTGTCAGTGCAGTGCAAGGTCGGCGGCGAGGTCATCGCCGAGGACAGCACCCGCTACTACAACTACAAGGTGGCCGAGGTCGTGAGCTTCATCAGCCAGTTCCACACACTCTGGCCGGGCGACGTGGTCTCGCTCGGCACGGCGTTCAAGCCCGGCGCCACGCGCAAGTCGATCCACACGTCGAACTTCCAGAACGTGGCGGGCCCCGTCGAGATCAGCATCGCGGGGCTCGGCACGCAGGAGAACCCCGTGATCGTCGAGGACAAGGAGATCGGCGCGTGGCGGCTGCCCTAGACGAGCTCGAGAAGCTCACGATCCGCGTCGCGCTCGAGGACCTGAACACCGCGTTCTGCCACCACCTCGACCACAACGACGTGGAGCCCCTGATCGATCTCTTCACCGAGGACGTGTACTACACGCACGGCACGCGCATCTCGCGCGGCCGGGAGGAGATCGCGAAGCTGTTCCGCGCCCGCTCGGCCGGACCGCTGCGCACGTCCCGGCACATGTACTCCGGCCTCAAGATCGAGATCGAGAGCGCGACGCGCGCACGCGGCACGTCCGTGTGCATGACGTTCGGCGGCTACGGCGAGCCGCCGCTGTCGCCCGCGATCCCGACGCTCGTGGCCGACTTCGTCGACGCCTACGAGCGCGGCGCCGACGGCAAGTGGCGTTTCAAGGAACGCCACATCCACCGGATCTTCGTGGCGCCGGACAACAGCGGCCCGCTCGGCCAGCAGACGGGCGCAAAGGGCTAGTACGTACTTTCTGCGACTGGCCCGGCGTCGCAGGATTCCGCACAGTCGCAGGAGGCGGCGTGCGCCCCGGGCGGGCGTGGCGAATTGAGGGAGCGAGACCAGCGTGCGACACGTGATTCCCCCGAACGAAGTGAACCTGAGCCTGGACGCGCCCAGCGTCTTCATCTTCACGGGCGAGCAGTGCACGCGCTCGTACAAGCTGAATCGGTTCGCGTTCGATTTCAAGTTCCCGAGGGTCCGCGAGCGCTTCGCCAAAGAGCCGGAAGTGCTGATGACGGAGTACGGGCTCACGGAAGCCGAGAAGCAGCTCGTGCGCAACCGCGACTGGACCGGGCTCGTCGCCGCGGGCGGCAACCACTTCAACATCATCAAGATCGCGGCCGCCGTCGGCGAGAGCCACCTGCACGTCGGCGCGCACATGGTCGGCGCGCACTGGGACGACTTCAAGCACACGCTGCCGCAGCGAGTGGAGATCATGCCCGGCGACCTGCCCGCACTGCTCAAGGCGAAGGGCAAACGCTGATGTCACGCATCCTCGGAGGCATCGGCATCGCCCATACGCCGTCGATGGGCTATCAGTACGACAAGGGCATGCGCGAGGGCTTCGATCCGAAGTGGCGGCTCTGGTACGACGGCACGAAACCCGTGAAGCAGTGGCTCACCGAGCGGCGGCCGAGCCACATGGTCGTGGTCTACAACGACCACATGAACTACTTCGATCTGAAGGCGTACCCCACGTTCGCCATCGGCATGGCGGCGCACTTCCCGCAGGCCGACGAGGGCTACGGGCTGCGCCCGTTCCCCGGCGTCGACGGCGACCCCGACTTCGCGTGGCCGATCGCGCGCTCGCTCGTGCGCGACGGCTTCGATCTCACCTTCTGCCAGGAGCTCGAGCTCGATCACGGGGTGTACGCGTGGCTGCCCTACGTGCTCGACGCGCCGTGGCCGGTCAAGGTGCTGCCGATCGCGGTCAACATGCTGATGCAGCCCGTGCCGACGCCACAGCGGCTGGCCGCGCTCGGCGCGAGCCTGCGCCGCGCGTTGCTCGCCGACGGCGCACATCACGACGTCGTGGTGCTCGCGACCGGCGGCATGTCGCACCAGATCCACGGCACGCGCTTCGGCCTCACGAACGAGAAATGGGACCGCTACTTCCTCGACGCCATCGAGAAGAAGCAGGACGAGCTCATGGCCACGCCGGTGGAAGAGATCATGCAGATCGCGGGCACCGAGGCCGCCGAGCTCACGATGTGGTACGCGATGCGCTCGGCGCTCTCGCCCGCCGCGCGCAAGCACTACAGCTACTACACGCTGCCGGCGGTCACGGGCTGCGGCGTCATCGCGCTCGACGAGCCCGATTCAGGCCGCTAACAGCGGCTGCAGCCAGACGCGGTACGCGACGATGCCGATGAACGACACGATCACGAACAGGCTCAGCGCGAACGGGCCGTAGCCCGGCAGCCTCAGGCCCTCGACGCCCCGCGCCGCCGCCCGGTACGCCACCAGCGCCGCCACGGCCGCCACCACCAGCGCGGCCAGTTGCCACGTCAGAAACGCCGCGATGCGGCCGAGGCGGCGCGCGTAGTCGTCGTCCTCCGGCGCCACGGCGCGCACGACGACGAACGAGGTCGCGAACAACACCAGCCACACGACCGCGAGCCCGTAGGCGACGTACTTCGACTGCATCCAGCACCTGTGCGAGCGGCCATCCGCCGCCGGCTAGTGTAAGACGACGGGCCCCGTTCCGGCATCCGCCAGCGTGCCGAACGCGTAGGCGTCGAGCGACAGCAAGCCGCGATCGTAGCTCGCGTGGATACGCCGGCCGGGCTCGTCGTCGAGCGCCGCGCCGAGCGTCGTGAACAGCGGCAGGAAGTGCTCCGGCGTCGGGTGGTTCTGCAGTGCATACGGCGCGCGCTCGGCGTAGTGCAGCAGGTCGTCGAAGCGACGCGTCTCGACGGCAGCCGCGGCCCACTCGTCGAACGCCTCCACCCACTCGGGCGGCGGGGCTTCGTACCCGCGTTCCGGCGCATGAAAGTACGCGCGCAGGTTGTGGGTGGCGCCGCCCGAGCCGATCACGAGCACGCCCTCGTCGCGCAGCGGCCGCAATGCGCGTCCCAGCGCGAAGTGGTGCGACGGGCCCTGCGCGCTGTCGATCGACACCTGCAGCACGGGCACGTCGGCGCTGGGGTACATCAGCAGCAGCGGAATCCAGGCACCGTGATCGAGACCGCGGCGAGCGTCCACTTCGGCGGGCAGCGCGGCCGCCGCCAGCCGCGCGGCGATCCGCTGCGCGAGCGGGGCATTGCCTTCAGCCGCGTAACGCAGGCGGTACAGCTCGCGCGGGAAGCCGCCGAAGTCGTGGATCGTCTCGGGGTGCTCGGCGCCCGTCACCGAGGTACCCACGTCGTCGTGATGCGCGGAGAACACCACGATGGCCTGCGGCCGCGGCAGACGCGCCCCGAGCCCCTGCAGGAAACGCCGGGCGGCGCAGTCCTCGATCGCGAGCATGGGCGATCCGTGCGAGATGAAGAGCGTGGGCATGCGTTCGCCGGCCATGTGCCATTATGCGCCGTACGCATGCAGCAGGCAGGAGGCTTCCATGGACGCAGCATCTCCCATCGAGCGCACGATCGAGCCGCGGATCCGCAGTCTCGGCGAATTCGACGTGCGGCGCGTCCTGCCCGCGGCCGAACGGCGCATGGTCGGGCCGTTCGTATTCCTCGACCACATGGGACCCGCGGTGTTTCCGCCCGGCAAAGGCATCGCCGTGCGGCCGCACCCGCACATCGGGCTCGCAACGATCACGTATCTGTTCGAAGGCGAGATCATGCATCGCGACAGCCTGGGATTCGTGCAGCTGATCCAGCCTGGCGCCGTGAACCTGATGACGGCCGGCCGCGGCATCGTGCATTCCGAGCGCGCGAGCGACGACATCGCGGTGACGTCGCACCTGCACGGCATCCAGTCCTGGATCGCGCTGCCGCTCGAGCTGGAGGAAATGGAGCCCGGATTCATCCACTATCCCAAGGCGTCCCTGCCCGAGCTCGCGCTCGGCGGCGCCACGGTGCGCGTGATCATGGGTGAGGCGTATGGCGCGCGGTCGCCGGTCACGACGTACTCGCCGACGCTGTATCTCGAAGTGGGGATGCCGGCCGGCGCCGAGCTCGCGCTGCCGAGCGACGTCGCGGAGCGTGCGGCCTACGTGGCCGAAGGCGCCGTCACGATCGCGGACCGCGCCTACGCGGAGGGCACGCTGGCCGTCGCCCGCACGGGCACGCCAATCACGCTGCGCGCGAGCACCGCGAGCCGCGTCATGGTCGTCGGCGGCGAGCCGCTCGGCCAGCGTCACATCTGGTGGAACTTCGTGTCGAGCTCGAAGGAGCGCATCGAGCAGGCCAAGCAGGACTGGGCCGCAGGCCGCATGGGCAAGGTGCCCGGCGACGACGAGTTCATCCCGCTGCCGGACCGGTAGCCGTCAGCGGCCGGTGCTGGTCCCGGTCGTGCCCGGCATCGTGACCGTGTAGCCGCGCCCCTCGAGGCAGGCCGTCAACGCACGCAGGTAATCGCTCGGCGGCTCGGTGGTCGCCCGGCTCTTGCGCCGCGACTTCGCCGTGGTCCCCGCGGTCGCGGCGCCCACCCCGGCGCCCACCGCGGCACCCACGAGCACGTCGTCAGCGGAATCGTGCCGATAATGACGGCCGCCCTGGGCGATGGCGCCGACCACGCTGCCGATCGCGGCACCCAGGATGGCGCGGTTGGCACGCTCGGCACGCTTCTCCTGTTTCGAGTCCGCGGCCTCATCGCGTTCCTGCACGGCGGCGGGGGCCTGGCCCGTCTGCTCGACGGCCCAGTTGTGGCACTCGTAGCGGTCGCGACGCAGCTGATCGGCGGACTGGCCGCGCTGGGGCTCCACGCGCAGCTGCGACAGATCCTCGACCGCAAACGCGACGCTGACACTCCCCACCGCCGCAGCGGCCGTGAGCAATGCGCGTACGCGGTTACTTGACCACATAGTTGCGTCCTTCCATGCACGCCGTGAAGGCGCGGGTGTAACCGTCGGCGTCCGCGCGCCCGCGCGTGCCGAGCGTGGGGTCGTAGCCGGACTGATCGACCGCCCACACGTGGCATTGATAGCGGTCGTCGTTCATCTGCTGCTCGGTCTGGCCCGCGGACGGGTAGACATAAAGCTTGAGTGCCTGCGGCGGGGCCTTCTGGTCGGCCCGCGGCTGACTCCGGTCGATTCGCACCCCGAGCCCGACGCTCGGCCCCCAGAATGGCGAGTACCACGGATCGTAGTAGCCCCAGGGGTAGAACGGGTAGCCGTACGAGTAGCCGAAACTCACATGGGGCCGCGGGTACCAATGCCGATGGTCCGCGTGAGCCGGCAGGCTCGCCAACGCAGCAGCACCGACGACCGCGAGTAGGAAGGCGCGCATAGACTGTCTCCTCATAGCCCTTTTCGACCGCACCGAAGGCGGGTTGGTGCCCCGAACCCGCCGCGAGAGTACCTTAGTCGAACCTCTCTGAACGTTCGCTGAACCCTTCGGTTGACCTTGACCGCCGCTCGTGCGCATGCGAAGAATCCCCGTGAGTATCACCCCGCCGGCAGTCCCACCAGACCAGGTCCCTCGGAAATGAACGACACGAAGCGCGGCGCCTGCCTGTGCGGGGCCATCACGTTCGAGATTGCCCCTCCCTACCGCTGGTTCGCGCATTGCCACTGCTCGATGTGCCGCAAGCATCACGGCGGGCTGTACGGCACCGGCGTGGGCGTGCCACGCGAGCGGTTCCGCTGGCTGTCGGGGCAGGACCGGATCAGCCACTTCCGGGCGTCGGGAGCGTTCGAACGCCCGTTCTGTCCGCGCTGCGGCTCGCCGCTGCCTGCCGAGTCGCACGACCCCGACGTGCTGCACGTGCCGGCCGGTCTGATCGAGGGCGACATCGGCGCACGGCCGCGCACGCACATCTTCGTGGGCTCGAAGGCCTCGTTCGAGGTCATCACGGACTCGCTGCCCCAGTTCCAGGCCTATCCGCCGGGGCTCGACCTGCCACCGATTTCGCCGCCACCGCCGCCGGCCGGCTCTGGCAACGAGCGCGTCGCGGGCAGCTGCCTGTGCGGCGCGATCGGCTACGAGGCGACCAGCGCGCCGCGCCGCGTCGTCTGCTGTCACTGCTCGTTGTGCCGACGCAGCTTCGGCACCGCGTTCGGCGCCACGACGTTCGTGCCGCGCCAGAGCTTCCGCTGGACACGCGGCCGGGACCGCATCGTGACGTTCCGGCTGCAGCCGCCACACACGTATGCCACGAGCTTCTGCGCGGAGTGCGGCAGCCTGGTGCCGGGCGTGTCGCACGAGGTCCGCATCGCGCTGCTGCCCGTCGGCTCGATCGACACCGCGCTCGCGCCGTTGCCGACGGCGCACATCTACGTGGCCTCGAAAGCGCCGTGGGACGAGATCACCGACAGCTGGCCGCAGTTCGACGAGCTGCCGCCGCCCGAGCAGGTCGACGAGCTGTTCGGCTGAGCACCCCTCCGCGCCGGCCCGACGCCCGCCAACGCGGGACGGCTCAGGCAGCGCCGCGCCGGATGAAGTCGGCGCCACGCTCCGCGATCATGACGGTCGGCGCGTTCGTGTTGCCGGAGGTGATGCGCGGCATGACCGAGGCATCGATCACCCGCAGCGCCGCCACGCCGTGCACGCGCAGCCGGCCGTCCACGACCGCATCCGCGTCGACGCCCATGCGGCACGTGCCCACCGGGTGAAAGATCGTCGTGCCGAGATCGCCGGCGGCCCGCTCGAGATCGGCGTCCGTCTGCAGTGCGACACCGGGCAGGAACTCCTGCGGCGCGAACCTGGCCAGCGCCCTGGCGGCCATGATGCGGCGCGTGAACTTCAGGCCGGCCACGGCCACGCGCCGGTCTTCTTCCGTGGAGAGGTAGTTCAGCATGATCGCCGGCGCCGCGGTCGGGTCCGCGCCGCGGATCCGCACGTAGCCGCGGCTCGTCGGTTGCAGGTTGCAGACCGACGGCGTGATGGCGTCGAAGGGGTGCAGCGGCGCGCCGAATTTGTCGAGCGACAGCGGCTGCACGTGCCATTCGATGTTCGCGTGCGGCTGCTGCGGGTCGCTCTTCGCGAACGCGCCGAGCTGCGACGGCGGCATCGTCAACGGGCCGCTGCGAAACAGCGCGTACTCGAGGGCCATGCGCGCCTTGCCGGAGAGCGTCCGGGCGCGTCGATTCAACGTGACGGTGTTCCGTACCTTGTAGATGGAGCGGATCTGCAGGTGATCGTGCAGGTTTTCGCCCACGCCCGGCGAGGCGTGGCGCACCTCGATGCCGTGCTCGCGCAGCAGCTGCGGCGGGCCGATCCCGGACAGCTGCAGCAGCTGCGGCGAGCCGATCGCACCGGCCGCTAGCAGAACCTCGCGCCGCGCGCGCAGCGACCGCGCCGGTGCACCGTCGAAGCGCACGGACACACCGCTCGCCCGCAGTTGCCCGTCGCGCGTCTCGAGCAGCAGACGTTCGACGAGCGCACCCGTGCGCACCGTGAGGTTCCGGCGTCCCATGACGGGCCGAAGGAACGCTTTCGTGCCGCTCCAGCGCACGCCGCGCCGCTGATTCATCTGGAAATACGCGTTGCCGAAGTTGTCTCCGCGGTTGAACTCCGCGATCTTCGGAATGCCGCACTCCTCGGCCGCGTCGCGCCACGCGTCGAGGATCTCCCAGCTCACGCGGCGCTCCTCCACGCGCAACTCGCCGCCCGCACCATGAAACTCGTCGGCGCCGTGCTGATAGTCCTCTGAGCGCTTGAACACCGGCAGCACGTCGTCCCACGACCAGTCGCGCAGCCCCTGGGCCGCCCAGTGATCGTAATCGCTGCGCTGACCGCGCATGTAGATCATGGCATTGATCGACGAGCAGCCGCCGAGCACTTTGCCGCGCGCATAACCGATGCTGCGGCCGTTCAGTCCGGGATCGGGCTCGGTCTTGAAACACCAGTCCGTGCGCGGATTGCCGATCGTGTAGAGATAGCCGACCGGCACGTGGATCCAGAAATAGTCGTCCTTGCCGCCGGCCTCCAGCAGCAGGACGCTGGCTCCCGGATCTGCCGACAGCCGATTCGCGAGCACGCAGCCCGCAGTTCCGGCACCCACGATGATGTAGTCGAATTCTTCCATGGCGATGGCATTCTAGCGGCAAACGCGGTTGAGGCCGTCGTCCGGGCGCGTAAGATGAGATCCTCTAACGGGGGAGAACCGCCATGTCGGAGCTCTACGAGGCCAGTCACCGACGGCTGCAACGGCAGTTCGACACCGAGCGCATGGCCGACCGCATCGAGCAGCGGTTGTTCCGCCACGCGCTCACTGACGAGGACAAGGCGTTCGTCGAGCGGCTCGACCTGTTCTTCCTCGCCACCGTGAACTCGAGGGGCGAGCCCAGCTGCTCGTACAAGGGCGGCGATCCTGGCTTCGTCCGCGTCCCGGACCCGAAGACGCTCGTGTTTCCATGTTACGACGGCAACGGCATGTATCTGTCGATGGGCAACGTCGCCGCCACGCAGCACGTGGGCATGCTGTTCATCGATCTGACGTCGCCGAAGCGCCTGCGCATCAACGGCACGGCTCGCATCGAGGCGCCGGAGTTCGCGCAGCCCGCCTACCCGGAGGCTCAGTTCGTGGTCGTCGTGAACGTGCGCGAGGTATTTCCGAACTGCCCGCGCTACATTCACAAGTACACGCTGGTCGAGCGCTCGCCGTTCGTACCGCAAGCCGGCCGCGTCACGCCGGTGCCGGGCTGGAAGCAGATGGACTGGGCGCGAGACGTGTTACCGCAAAGGGATCCTGCAAGGAGTCAGTCGTGAGCGAACAGCGCAGCAAGGATTGGTTCTGGCCGTGGGCGCTCGGCGCCGGCGTCGTGCTGGTTCTCGGTGGGATCGGGCTCTACTTCCTGCGCGGCGGTGGCGGCGGACCCGAGGCGCCCGCGCCCGTTGCGGCGACGCCGCCACCCGTGGAGCAACCGGCTGCGCCGCCGGCGGAGCCGGCCAGCTCGCCGCCACCGGGTCGCACGCTGCCGCTGCCGAAGCTCGACGAAAGCGACGCCGAGATCGTCGGCGGGCTCACGGAGCTGCTCGGCCAGCAGGCCGTCATGCAGTTCCTCGTGCCGGAGCGCGTGATCCGCAACGTCGTGGTGACGATCGACAACGCGCCGCGTCAGCAGATGGCGGTCAACCAAAGGCCCATCAAACCGACGCCGGGCGCGTTCATGACCGCCGGCGCGGACGAGACGCTGACGCTCTCGCCCGAGAACTACGCTCGCTACGCGCCGTTCATCGCCGTGGTCCGCCGCCTCGACACGAAGACGCTGGTCGCGTTGTATCGCGGCCTGCAGCCGCTGTTCCAGCAGGCCTACGAGGACCTCGGGCATCCGAACGGCGTGTTCCACACGCGGCTGCTCGAGGTGATCCGGCATCTCGAGGCGACGCCCGATGCGCCGCTCGAGATCAGGCTCGTGCAGCCGAGCGTGCACTACAAGTACGCCGACGAGCGGCTGGAGAAACTCTCCGCGGGGCAGAAGCTGCTGATACGCATGGGGCGTGACAACGCGGCGGTGATCAAGGCGAAGCTCCGCGAGCTCGAAGCCGCCCTTCGCTAGTCGCTTCTTTGCGCGGTGGGCCGGCG
>DASZSB010000191.1:0-22772 GCA_035548835.1 Gammaproteobacteria bacterium
TGGGATCGATGCGCACGATGCGCCCCGGCATCGGGCCCGGCACGGCGCCCCAGATGCTGCCGTCGGTCGGGTGCGCGATCACGCTGTAGAAGACGCCGGGCGGCACTTCCATGCCGGCCAGCATGCCGGTCGGCTTCGGGAAGTTCGCGAACACGTAGCGATCGACCTTCGGATCGATCTTGCCGTCGCCGTCGAGGTCGTAGTACGGCAGGCACCAGCCCTGCGCCTTGGCCTCGTCGCCCGTCTCCTCGAGCACGCGCGTGTTGATCCAGCCGAGCGCGCCGCTGAACACGCCGTTCGCATACAGCGTCTCGTCCTTGTCGTTGGCGAACTGCACGTGATGCGTGTCGAAGCAGGTGTTGACCTGATGGAACTGCTTGGTCTTCGGGTCGTAGTACTGCACCTGGCGGAAGCTGCTCGCGCGCGGCGCGAGCGCGGCGGAGGGGTGGTTCTTGCAGAACTCGGGCTGGTCCTCGGGCCGGCGGAACCGCGACGACATCCAGATGCGACCCTTGCGATCCATGGCCGCATGGTTCGTGATGGCCGGGTCGTACCAGTAGAGCTCGTTGCCCCAGTACGGCGAGGGCTGCGGCATCGACTGCGGCTTGCCGGGCGGCACGTTCGGGTCGCGCACGGGGATGCGGACGTCGGTGACCTTGTTCGTGTTGGGGTCGAGCGTCAGGAACGCGTCGTTGCCCCAGTCGACGCCGTAGATCGGCCCGCGGGCGTTCGCCGTGGGATTGCGCTTGTCGGTCGAGAGCTCGTCGTGCGCGAACGTCGCGGCGCCGCCCCACTCCCACAGGGTCAGCACGAGGTTGCGCTCGATGCCTTCCGGGCGCGGCGGCACGGGCGGCAGCTCGCCGGCGGCGATGCGGTCCGTCCAGTCCGCGTACATCGTGAGCGCGGCCTTGCGGCCGAGCGTGCCCATCGCGGCGATCATGGAGGTGCCGTCCTGGCCGACCTGGGTGCGGTGGTCCCAGGCGTCGTAGGACGACTCGAACTTGCCGAGCGAGGGCAGCATCTGCCGCGTGGCGAGGTTGCCGAGCTGGTGGCAGACGTTGCAGCCCGTCTTGATCTCGTTGATCCAGTGGTGCTGCGTCAACATGCCGGGCCCGATGCCGTTGCCCTGTGGCCCGGTGCCGGGAAACTCGCCGGCCTGCGGAATCTCAATCAGCGAGTACCAGTAGTTCGCGGGGTAGATCTGCGCGGCCGCGCGGGCGTCGGGCGCGATGACCGCATGCAGCGGCACGCGGCTGCCGGGCGTCGCCCGGATGCTGGGCGAGTCCACGAGCCCATAACCGCGCACCCACAGCGTGTAGGCGGCGCGCGGCAGATCGGGCAGCACGTAGCGCCCATGGTCGTCGGTGACCACGATCTTGCGGAATTTGGTCGGCAGCTCGGTCGTCTCGGCGATGACCCACACACCCGCCTCGGGACCGCGCTCGCTCGTGACGACGCCGCCGATGTCGTCGGCATCGATCGCGATCTCGGCACCGCGCTCCGGCGCCTGGGCGAACGCGAACGGAGCACCCCCGAGCCCGGCACACGCGACGAGAAGCGCTGCGGCAGATCGCTGCACTCTGGCCATGGTTCCCCCCATGCGGCGGCGCTCGCGGCCGTCGCCATCGCGGCCGTCCGTGCGCTGCCTCGAGAGCTACATAGCCCGGCCATGGTTCCCTGTACGGAAATCGGCCCGAAAAGCACGGAAAAACGCCGAAAGGCCGCCGCCGCCCGCGGTACGCGGTCGCGCCGCGCCCCCGGCGGCATCAGCCCACGCACCGGGTCGACTCGCGCCGCGCGGCGGCTCTCCCGTGCCGCGGGCGCAAATTGCCGCCCGCGGAGCGCCTACGCTAGACTGCCTTGGGGAGTATCGAATGCTCCGAAAAGCGCGGAAGAAAAACGAATGAACGCGCCTTCGCTCCCGGAGGGCGCCTCCGCCACCACGCACGGCGGGGTCACCTACGCGTTCGGAGAGTTCACGCTCGAGACTGGCTCGCGTTCGCTGCGGCGCAGCGACGGCGCCGAGGTAGCTCTCCCGTCCCGGGCCTTCGATGCGCTGCTGTACCTGATCGAGCATCGCCACCGGCTGGTGCAGAAGAACGAGCTCGTCGAGTCCGTGTGGCACGACGTCGTCGTCACCGACGACAGCCTGATCCACGCGATCTCGGTCCTGCGGCGTACGCTCGCCGACGATCCGAATCAGCCGCGCTACGTGCAGACCGTGCCGCGGCGCGGCTACCGTTTCGTCGCGCCGGTCGAGATCGGCGCAACCGCCGCCGCGGCGCTGACACCCGCTGCCGACCTCCCGGCGCAGGCTCCGGCCGCGCCCGCACCCCGGCCGCGGGCGCGCGTCGAACCGTGGCAGATCGTGGCCGCCGCGGCGCTCCTCGTCGCCGTCGCCGGCACGGCCCTCTGGACCGCCGGCGGCTTCCACCGAGAAACGGAGGACCGCCGAACCGCGCGCGCGGTCCGGCTGTTCCAGCCGCCACCCCCGGGCACCGCCATCGTGTCCGGCGGCGTGCTGTCGCCCGACGGCCAATCGCTGGCGTTCGTTGCGCGCGACAACGACAGCGGCCGCAGCTCGCTGTGGATCCGCACGCTGCACTCGTCCGACATGAAGCCGCTCGAGAACACGGACGGCGCCTCGAAACCCTTCTGGGCTCCCGACTCGCGGCGGCTCGGCTTCTTCGCGAACGGCAAGCTGAAGGTGCTGACCGTGGACGATGCCGCAGGCGAGCCGCTGGCGCTCGCCGAGGCCGGCATCGCGGCCGCCGGCGCCACCTGGGCGCCCGACGACACGATCCTGTTCGCGAACTGGGCCAAGGGCCTGTACGCCGTGAGCGCACGCGGCGGCGAGCCGGTCGAGGTCGCGACGCTCGATCGCGCCCAACGCGACATCGCCTGGTCGTGGCCGCAATTCCTGCCGGACGGGCGCCATTACCTCTATCAGGTCGTGAGCCTCGACGCGGCCCGCACCGGCACCTACGTGGGCGACCTCGACGCGCGCCGCAGCATCCGCGTGCTCGATACGGAATCCCCGGCGGTGTTCGCGCCGCCGCGGCACGTGCTGCACATCCAGCGCGACCTGCTGATCGCCGAGGAATTCGATCCCAAGACGCTGCAGCTCACGGGTCGCGCCACCGTGCTCGCGCGCGGGGTTTCGCCGCCGTCGCCGCCGGAGGAGAACATCGCTTCGGCCGCCGGCGACCTGATCGCGTATCGCCAGGGAGTGCATCGGCAGCAACTCGCGTGGGTCAGCAGGACGGGCGACGTCGTCGGCACCGTGCCGATGCCGGCCGAGGTCTTCAATCCGCGCGTATCGCCCGACGGCTCGCACCTGCTCGCCACGAGCTCGGTCACGACGAATCCCGGTCTGTGGCTCGCGAGCCTCTCGCACGCGGAGTTCGAGCGCCTCGAGGCCGACGCGATCGCCCCGCTGTGGTCGCCCGACGGCGCGCGCATCGCCTTCACGGCACACGGCGGATTCGACCTGCTGATCCGCTCCACGACGAACGGCAGCCCCACGCCGCTGATCACGGGCGGCGCGGTCAAGATCCTGAACGACTGGTCGCCCGACGGCGCGCACATCGTCTTCAGCCAGCTCGACGACCGGACGAAGATGGACCTCTGGGGCATTCGCGTGGCCGACGGCACCGAGTTCCCGATCCTGACCACGCCGTACAACGAAATGCAGGCGCGAATCTCGCCGGACGGCAAATGGATCGCGTACGTCTCCGACGAGAGCGGCGCTCTCGAGGTGTACGTGCAGCGCTACCCCGAGCTCGGCCAGCGCCTGAAGGTGTCGACCGGCGGCGGCGGCCAGCCGCAGTGGCGACGCGACCAGAGCGAGATCTTCTACATCGCGCCGGACCACATGCTGGTCGCGGTTCCGATCGACCTCGGCCGAGAGGCCGCGCTCGGCACGGCACGGCGGCTGTTCCGCGCGCCCGTCACACGGGGCCCGGACAACGCGCGCGACAACTACGCGGCCACGCCGGACGGCGGCAAGTTCCTGGTCGACGGCTCGATCGGCAGCGGCAGCGACGCCGCGATCACGGTCGTCGTGAACTGGCCGGCGGAGACGGGCGCGGCACCCGAACCGCGCGCGCTCGAGTAGCGACCGGCGCCGACCCGCCCCCTCAGGGCGACCAGGTTCCCGTGGGCATCGGCAACGAGCCGCTTTCGCCGTGCGACGTCGCTCCCGCCACGCTGTCGCAATGTTTGCCGGCCGCAGGCGGCGTGTTCGGCGGGCACTTGAAGAGCCCGGACTTGCCGCGGCCGCCTCCGGTCAGCCCGCTGCGCAGCGGATGCAGGCCGATGCTGAAGATCGTGCCGGGCGGAAAGTTCTGCGCCGTCACGCCTTCCAGAGCCACCTGACTGGCCGACCGCAGCTCCACGGACCAGATGACCGGCTTGCCGGCCGCATCGCGGATCACGGCGGTGCGCGCGTCGTTCAGGGGCGAGAAGAAGATCGTGAGATGGCTCGGGTCCGGGCTCACGCGCGTCACGACACCCGTGAAGACGTACGTCTTCTGGCCGTCGTACATCGCGAACGAGTGATGCGCCGCCGCGGAGAGGGACGCGAGCACGGCGGCGGCCCCGAGTGCGCCGGCGACCGCGTTGCGAAAACCACGTTGCTGCATGTGCTGCTCCTTCACTTGAATCCGAACAACGCGGGCTCCGCCGAGGGCCGTTCCATGCCCTCTTCGAAGTAGCGTTCCCAGATCTGCGCCCAGGGCCGGTTGTAGATGTCCGGCACCGTGAACTCGATCGTCGTTCCGGGAGGAACCGGCGTCGCGATGCCGTTGATCGGGTAGTTGTACCGGACACATTCGATGTAGAGGTACGGGTTGCCCTCGTTCAGCGCCCCGACCCGCGTCCAGTTGTGCATGATGCGGACGGGCTCGACCAGCGCTTCCGGGTCGTACAGGACGACCTCGTGCAGGATGCCGATCAGCTTGCCGGAGGAGTCCTTGCGCGGCGTGTAGATCTCGATGGACTGCATCTGGCTGCTGAATTCGAACGCGCCGTGTGCCATCCAGCCCTGGACGTTCGACGTCCACGTCACGAGCGCTTCGCCGTCCCAGAAGCCGATCGTCTCGCCATACCAGCGGCGCACGTCGGCCGACAGATACGGCACGCTGCCGTCCTCCTTGAACTTGCGGCCGATCAGCACGTGCGTGATGAAGTTGCCGGCAGTCACGTTCAGGACCTGGAACAGCTCCGGCGTCATCATGATCGACGGACTGAACCCGGAGTACTGCGCGATCCGGCGCATGAAGCCCTCGGGCTCGCAGTACGAAGCCGGCCACTGCGGCGCGTTCGTGGCGGCGTAGTGATACATCTGTTGCACGAAGCGCTGCTGGTATTCCGGCGTCAGCAGGCTGAGATACGTCGGAATCTGCAGGATGGCGCCGTGGTACCACGTGGCCGTCTTCGACGCATCGCGCCGGTAGTTGCCGTTCCAGTTCGGCAACGTTGCCTGCGTGTAGACCGTGGGACCGCCGCGCCGGGTGGTGTCCGCGAGCATGGCTTCGTAGTGCTGCTTGGCCGTCTTGTACGGGTAGGGGCTCACGATCTGATCGCGCGGATAGTCGCGATCGCAGTACCCCCACGCGGCGGTGGCCGGCGGCGAATCGCCGATCGTCGGGGTCTCGACGGCGCCCCACTGCGCTTCCAGCCCGAGGGGAGAGTTGCAGCGGAAGTAGCGGCGGTCGCGCCAGAGGTCGCGGTCCTTGTAGAAGTCCTTCGTCGTGAAGATGTCGTGCGGCAGGGGCTTCACGCCGGGCGGAGCAGCACCGTTCTTCGCGGCAATGACCGGAACGACGTCGTCCGGAACTCCGGGACCCACGGCGGTGCCCTTGCCGTCGGGCCCGACCATGAGCTCGACGTGCAGCGGCGCGGGTGCGCCGCGCCCGACGGGTTGCTGCGCCTGGATGGCCGCACTTTGCGCGAGCAGAACGACGGTCGCGGCGAGTGGCCACGATCGACGGTCCAGCGACCGCCCGACAAGCTTCATCTCGACCCCCCCCGGAGAACGCTCCACATCCGCGGCCGCCGCCGAAAACGGCGGCTCACCGCAGGATCAGGGATAGACGAGTGCGCCGGCGAAGTCCCGAACGCAGACGGAAAAGCACCGAAAAACGCCGAATGCGTCCGCGCCGTACGAACGCGACCCCGGCGGGGTTGCGGCCGCCGCGCGGCGTGCGCTCGCCGCCGGTCAGTTCGGCGGAGCCGGCAGCGGATCGCTCGTGGTCGGCAGCACGCCTTCGCCGTAGGCCATGGAGCCCTGCACCGAATCGCAGTGCTTGCCCGGCGCCGGCGGCGTATCGGCCGGGCACTTGAAAAAGCCGTTCTTGCCGCGGCCACCGGCCGGCTGACCGTTGCGCAGCGGGTGCAGGCCCACGCTGACGATCGTGCCGCGCGGGAAGTTGTTCACGGTGATGCCGCGGCGCGCCTCGATGGCCGCGCCATCCATCTCGACGGCCCACACCCACGGCTCGCCCTTCCCGTCCTTGATGATCTGGTCGCGCGCCTCGTTCAGCGGCACGAAGAACACTTGCAGGTGGTTTGGATTGGGGTCGATGCGCGTGACGATGCCCGTGAGCACGTGCACCTTGCGCACGTCGTACATCGCGAACGAGTGGTGTGCCCAGGCGGCGCCGGCGAACAGGCTGGCCGCCGTCGCGGCCGCGCCGATCAGAAATTTGCTGCTGCGGTGGTTCATGGAAACGTCCTCGTCCTCTGCGTCGCGCGGTCTAGAGCCCGAACCGGCCGACCTTCTCCTTCGGCCGCTCCATGCCCTGCTCGTGGTACCTCTCCCAGATCTTCGCCCACGGACGGCCATAGATGTCCGGTACCACGTACGTGACGGTCTGGCCCGGGGACATCGGCGTGGTGTGGCCGTCGACGGGGAAGCTCTGCGGGATGCATTCCATGATCACGAGCGGATCGCCGTTGTCGAGGTCACCGAGCCTGTTCAGCGTCTGCACGATGCGCAGCGGTTCCACGAAGGCTTCCGGGTCGTAGAGGATCACTTCGTCCTTGAGGCCGATCAGCTTGCCGGCGGCGTCCTTGCGCGGCGTGTAGATCTCGATCGCCTGCAGCTTGTTGCTGAATTCCGGACCACCGTGCGAAATCCAGCCCTGCACGTTCGACGTCCAGGTGATCAGGGCCTCGCCGTCCCAGAAGCCGATGGTCTCGCCGAACCACTGCGGCACGTCCGGCCCGAGGCGCGGCACGGCGCCCGTCTCGTTGAACTCGCGGCCGATGTGGATCTGGGTGGTCAGCGTCTTGGCCGCGTTGCGGATGTCGAGCACCATCTTCGGCGTCACGACCAGGTTCACGCGCGCGCCACCGTACTGGGCGAAGCGCCGCAGATACCCCTCGGGCCAGCAATAGGAGCCCGGCCACTGCGCCGAGTTGTCCCCGGCATAGTGATACATCTGCTGCACGAACCGCTGCTGATACTCCGGCGTGAGCAGCGAGAGGTAGGTCGGGATCTGCAGGATGGCGCCATGGAACCACGTGGCGCGCTTGTCGCGGTCGCGCAGATATTGACCGCTCCAGTCGGGCACCGTGGCCTGGGTGTAGACCGTGGGGCCACCGCGGTCGCGCGCTTCCTTCAGAAGCGCGGCGTAGTGCTCCTTGGCCGTCTTGAACTTGTACGGGCTCACGATCTGGTCCCGCGGATAGTCGCGGTCGCAGTACCCCCAGGCCGCCGTGCGCGGCGGATCGTCGCCGATCAGCGGCACCTCGTAGGCGCCCCAGATCTGCTCGAGCCCGACCGGCGAGTTGCAGCGGTAGTAGCGCTTGTCGGTCCAGAGCGCCTTGTCCTTGTAGAAATCCTTCGTACTGAAGATGTCGACCGGCAGCGGCTGCACGCCGGCGGGCACCGCACCGTCGCGGGCAGCGAAGATCGGCGGATTGCCCGGCGGCACGCCGGCACCCGCGTACAGGCCTTTGCCCTCGGAGCCGACGATCACGTCCGGACGCAGCGGATCCCGCGCGCCACGGCCGACGCTTTGCTGGGCGAGCGCGACCTGCCCGACGGCCGCGAGCGCCAACCCGAGCACGACGCTACGCGCGGCCACCGGGCGGGCGGCGTAGCGCACACACGAGGAAAGGTGGCTGAACGACAGCATGTGACCCCCAGAGGCGGTGGCGGCAGCGGCCGGCCGACGCGCCATTATTAACTCTTGCGTTACTTATAAGCCGCGGCCGTGCTGGGCGTCAATGCCGTTTCTTAGCGCAATACGTTCTTCAGCAGCACGCGAATGAACGCGGCCTGCTCGCGCGCGGGCACCGCCCGCCTGGCCAGAAAGGCGTGCAGGGCGCGCGCTTCGAGCACACCCAGAATCAGCTCGGTCGCCGTGCGGGGCGCGCACGCGAGGGCACCCGCGCGCACCGCCTGGCGCAGCCACCGGGTCAGCGCACGCCGCAGCCGCGCGGGAGTCACGTCGCTGAAGTCCTCGCCGGGCTTCGCGCGCAGGCCGGCCGCGTACAGCGTGAAGGTCGCGGGAATCTCGGTGTCGACGTACTCTGCGAGCTCGGTGACGATCTCGCTCAGCTGCTGCTCGCCGGCGGCGCCGCGCTCGAAGCCGCGCTCGAGCCGCTGCAGCACGGGGGGATCCGGCGGCCACAGTGCCGCATTGATGAGGCCCATCTTCGTGCCCATCCGCACGAAGAGCGTGGCCGGAGAAACGCCGAGCTCGCGCGCGACCCAGGAGACGGGCGCGCGCGTGCCGTGCTCGAGAAACACCTTGCGGGCGGCCCGCGTGATCTGCGCGTCGGTGACGACTCGCTTTCGGGCCACGGGGACTTCGCTGCGCCGCGCTACGCCGTGGTCCGCGGCTCCTTGGCCTCGACCGGCTTCGCGGGCTGATCGAGCAGCTGCACGATGGCCATCGGCGCCGAGTCGCCCGCGCGGAAACCTGTCTTCAGGATCCTGAGGTAGCCACCCGGACGGCTCTTGAAGCGCGGACCGAGCTCGGTGAACAGACGACCGACGGCTGCGTCGTCGCGCAGACGGTCGAACGCCAGCCGGCGACGGCTCGGGCCATCTTCCTTCGCGAGCGTGATCAGCGGCTCCACGACGCGGCGCAATTCCTTCGCCTTCGGCAACGTGGTGCGGATGGTGTCGTGCACGATCAGCGACGCCGCCATGTTGCGGTACATCGCGTGCCGGTGCGGCGATTTCCTACCGAGCCTGCGGCCGGACTTTCTGTGACGCATCGTTGCAAAACTCCGTTCTGATCAGAACGACGCCAACGACGTGGGAGTCGAAGGTGTCGCCGGCTCTTCGCCGCGCAGCCCCGGCGGGGGCCAGTTGTCGAGACGCATGCCGAGCGCGAGGCCGTGCTGCTCGAGCACTTCCTTGATCTCGGTCAGCGACTTCTTGCCGAGGTTCGGCGTGCGCAGCAGCTCCACTTCCGTGCGCTGCACGAGGTCGCCGATGTAGTTGATGTTCTCGGCCTTCAGGCAGTTCGCCGAGCGGACCGTGAGCTCGAGCTCGTCGACCGGCCGCAGCAGGATCGGATCCACCTGCGTCTCCGTGCGACCGAAGCCGATCTCGTCCTCGCCCTGCAGGTCGACGAACACGTCGAGCTGGTTCTTCAGGATCGAGCCCGCGCGACGGATCGCCTCTTCGGCGTCGATCGTGCCGTTCGTCTCGATGTCCACGATCAGCTTGTCGAGGTCGGTGCGCTGTTCGACGCGCGCGCGCTCGACCGTGTAGGTCACACGGCGGATCGGGCTGAACGACGCATCGAGCTGCAAACGGCCGATCGGCCGGCTCTGCTCCTCGAAACGTGCCGCCTGCGCAGCCGGCCGATAGCCGCGGCCGCGCACGACCTTCAGAAACGCGCGCAGCTCGCCGGCACTCGTCAGGTTCGCGATCACGAGGTCCGGATTCACGATCTCGATGCCGTGGTCGGTGACGATGTCACCCGCGCGCACGGGACCCGGGCCCTTCTTGGCCAGGCGCAGCTCGACTTCGTCGCGGCTGTGCATCTTGATCGCGACCGACTTCAGATTCAGCAGGATGTCGACGACGTCTTCCTGCACACCCTCGATGCTGGTGTACTCGTGAAGCACGCCTTCGATCTCGGCCTCGACGATCGCGGCGCCCGGCATGGACGAAAGCAGCACGCGCCGCAACGCGTTGCCGAGCGTGTGACCGAACCCGCGCTCGAACGGCTCGACGGTAACGCGCGCGCGATTGGTGCCGAGCGGCTGAACCTTGACGGCTCGCGGCCGCAAGAATTCCGTTGCTGATTCTTGCATCTAAAGATGTCCTCTCGTTACTTCGAGTACAGCTCGACCACCAGATTCTCGTTGATGTCCGGCAGAATCTCGTCGCGCTCCGGCAGGTTCTTCAGCAGCCCCTGCATGTTCTTATCGTCGACCTCGACCCACTCCGGGAAGCCGACCTGACCCGCGATCGACAGCGCCGCCTTGATGCGCAGCTGTTCCTTCGCGCGATCGCGCACGGCGATCTTGTCACCGGCCTTCAACTGGTACGACGGGATGTTGACGATCTGCTCGTTGACCTTGATGCCGCGGTGGCTCACGAGCTGGCGCGCCTCGGCGCGCGTAGCCGCGAAACCCATGCGGTAGACCACGTTGTCGAGGCGTGCCTCGAGCATGCGCAACAGGTTCTCACCCGTGGAGCCTTTGATCTTCGTGGCCTTCTTGTAGTAATTGCGGAACTGCCGCTCGAGCACGCCGTACATGCGGCGCAGCTTCTGCTTTTCGCGCAGCTGCACGCCGTAGTCGGACAAACGCTGCCGGCGTTGGGTCGCCGCGCCGCCCGGGGGTACTTCGAGCTTGCACTTCGACTCGAGCGGCTTCAGCCCGCTCTTCAGGAACAGGTCGGTGCCCTCGCGGCGGGCAAGCTTGCAGGTGGGGCCTCTGTATCGTGCCATGTTGTATTCCGCTTAGACCCGCCGCTTCTTCGGCGGACGGCAGCCGTTGTGAGGAATGGGAGTCACGTCTTCGATCTGCGTAATCCGGAAGCCGACCGCGTTCAGCGCGCGCACGGCCGACTCGCGACCCGGGCCCGGCCCTTTCACGCGCACTTCGAGATTCTTCACGCCGTATTCCTTTGCGTTCGTGCCCGCCTTCTCCGCAGCCACCTGGGCCGCGAACGGCGTGCTCTTGCGCGAGCCCTTGAAGCCGCAGTTGCCGGCCGTGGCCCAGGCGAGCGTGTTGCCCTGCCGATCCGTGATGCTGATGATCGTGTTGTTGAACGACGCGTGGACGTGCGCCACGGCGTCCAGGATCTGCCGCTTCGCTTTCTTGCGAACCTTCGGTGCGACTGGCGGTGTAGCTGCCATGCTGACTCCTTAAAGCTTCTTGACGCCGCGGCGCGGACCCTTGCGCGTGCGCGCGTTGGTCCGGGTGCGCTGACCACGCAACGGCAAACCGCGGCGGTGCCGAATGCCGCGATAGCAGCCGAGATCCATGAGGCGCTTGATGTTCATCGCCACTTCCCGGCGCAGGTCACCCTCGACGGGAAACTTCGCGATGACGTCGCGCAGGCGCGTCACCTCGGCGTCGGTGAGATCCTTGACCGCGGTGGTCGGACTGATGTCCGCCGCCTTGCAAACCACGAGCGCACGATTCCGGCCGATGCCGAAGATGTGCGTCAGCGCGATCCCAACGTGCTTGTTGGTGGGAATATTGATGCCCGCTATACGTGCCATTGCGTTCTAACCTCTTGCGCCTCGTTCCGCGGCGCTCAGCCCTGCCGCTGCTTGTGACGCGGATCCTCGCAGATCACGCGCACCACGCCGCGACGGCGGACGACCTTGCACTTCCGACAAATCTTGCGCACCGATGCTCTGACTTTCATTGCTTCGCTCCAGCTGCTGCTTCAGGAGCCGCTCCGCCCGTAACCGCGGAGATTGGCCTTCTTCAGCAGCCCTTCGTATTGGTGAGTCATCATGTGCGCCTGCAGCTGCGCCATGAAGTCCATCGTCACGACGACGATGATCAGCAGCGACGTGCCGCCGAAGTAGAACGGCACGCTGAACTCCAGAATCATGAATTCCGGCAACAGACACACGGCCGTGATGTACAGCGCGCCCCAGAACGTGAGCCGCGTGAGGACCTTGTCGATGTACTCGGCGGTCTGCTGACCGGGACGGATGCCCGGGATGAACGCACCCGAGCGGCGCAGATTGTCCGCCGTCTCGCGTGAGTTGAACACCAGCGCCGTATAGAAGAAACAGAAGAACATGATCAGCGACGCGTACAGCAGGATGTACACGGGTTGGCCGGGCGAGAGGCTCGCTGCCACGCGCTGCAGCCAGGGAACCGCCTGGCTCGATCCGAACCAGGTGGCGATCGTGGCCGGGAACAGGATCAGGCTGGACGCGAAAATCGGCGGGATCACGCCCGACATGTTGATCTTGAACGGCAGATGGCTCGTCTGCCCGGCATACATGCGGCGGCCCTGCTGGCGCTTCGCATAGTTCACGGCGATGCGCCGCTGCGCACGCTCCATGAACACGACCACGGCCGTCACGCCCAGGATCAGGAATCCGAGCAGGAACGGCATGGCCTGATTCATGCCGCCGGTATTCACGAGCTCGAGCGTGCCGCCGATGGCCGACGGAATGCCCGACAGGATGCTCGACAGGATCAGCATCGAGATGCCGTTACCGATGCCGCGCTCCGTGATCTGCTCGCCGAGCCACATCAGGAACATGGTGCCGGTCACGAGCGTGATGGCGGCCGTCGCGACGAACGCAGGACCCGGATTGAGCACGACACCCTGCGTCTGCAGCGCACTGGCCGCAGCCACGGACTGGAACGCCGACAGGATGACGGTGCCGTAGCGCGTGTACTGCGTGATCTTGCGCCGGCCGGACTCGCCTTCCTTCCGCAGCTGACCGAGCTGCGGAATGATGTGCGTGCCCATCTGCAGGATGATGGACGCCGAGATGTACGGCATGATGCCGAGCGCAAAGATCGACCACCGGCGCAGCGCACCGCCCGAGAACATGTTGAACATGCTCAGGATGGTGCCGGACTGCTGATCGAAGAAGCGCTGCAGCGCGACCGGATCGATGCCCGGCACGGGGATGTACGTGCCGATCCGGTACACGATCAGCGCGCCGATCAGAAACAGCAGGCGATGGCGGAGATCGGCGGAACGCGTCGCGTCGCCGAGCAGGGTAGCCGGATTGACTGTACCCGCCTTCGCCATGGCTTCCTTACTCCACTACCTTGCCGCCCGCGGCTTCGATGATCTTGCGGGCACCGGCCGTGACCCGAACGCCGGGACCGCCGACCGTGACCGCCTTGTCGAGCTTGCCCGACGCGATCACGCGCGCGAGCTCGACCTGCTTCGACACCAGGTGCGCCGCCTTCAGCGCCGCGAGGTCCGCGGTCTTCCCGGCCAGCCGCGCGAGCTCGTGCACGCGCACCTCACCGCTCAGCGCGCGCGTCGGCGACACGAAGCCGATTTTCGGCAACCGCCGCTGGATCGGCATCTGACCGCCTTCGAAGCCGACCTTGTGATAGCCGCCCGCGCGAGCGCGCTGGCCCTTCACACCGCGGCCGCCGGTCTTGCCGAGGCCCGAACCGCCGCCGCGTCCGCGGCGCTTGTGGTCGGACTTGCTGCCCGCTGCCGGGCGCAGATCGTTCAACCGCATCTCAAGCCTCCTCGACGCGCAGCATGTAACGGATCTTGTCGATCATGCCGCGGTTTTCCGGCGTGTCCTTCACGACCACGCTCTGATGCCTATGCCGCAGCCCGAGTCCCTGGGCGCACTGCGCGTGCCCGGGCGTACGGCCGAACCTGCTCTTCAGCAGAGTGAGCCGGATCTCTTTGTTCGCTTTGGCCACGCGTTAACCCTCAGCCAAGAATCTCTTCGACGGTCTTGCCACGCTTCGCGGCGATCTGGGACGGCGAACGCATCTGCGACAGCGCGTTCATCGTGGCCCGGACGACGTTGATCGGGTTGCGCGAGCCGTAGCTCTTGGCGAGCACGTTGCGCACGCCTGCGCACTCGAGCACGGCACGCATGGCGCCGCCCGCGATGACGCCGGTACCTTCCGACGCCGGCTGCATGAACACACGCGTTGCGCCGTGGCTGCCGCGCAGCTCGTACTGCAGCGTGTCCCTCTTCAGGCTCACGGTGTGCAGGTTCTTGCGGGCCGACTGCATGGCCTTCTGGATCGCGAGCGGCAGCTCGCGCGCCTTGCCGTAGCCGAAGCCCACGCGGCCGTTGCCGTCGCCGACCACCGTCAGTGCCGTGAACCCGAACTGCCGGCCGCCCTTGACGACCTTGGCGACGCGGTTCACCGCGACCAACTTTTCTTGAAACTCGTCAGCGTTTGCCATGGTTGCGACTCGAAGTAAAACCTTTGGACGTTAGAACTTGAGACCGGCCTCACGGGCGGCATCGGCCAGCGCCTTGACCCGGCCGTGGTACTTGAAGCCGGAGCGGTCGAAGGCGACGGCTTCGATGCCAGCCTGCTTGGCGCGCTCCGCGATTTCCTTGCCGACCGCCGCGGCGGCCGCGATGTTGCCGGTGCCCTTCAGGCTGCCCCGCAGATCCTTGTTGAGCGTCGACGCGCTCGCGACGACGCGATTGCCTTCCGGCGCGATGATCTGCGCGTAGATGTGCTGCGGCGTGCGGTGCACGCACAGGCGATGGACACCCTGCAGGGCGATCCGCGCCCGTGTGCGGCGCGCGCGCCGCAGTCGATTGGCCTTCTTGTCGATTGCCATGGCTACTTCTTCTTCGCTTCTTTGAGCTCGATGCGCTCGTTCGAATACTTGACGCCCTTGCCCTTGTAGGGCTCCGGCGGACGGTAGCCGCGAATGTTGGCCGCGACCTGTCCCACCTGTTGCCGATCCATGCCCTTCACGATGATCTCGTTCTGGCTCGGCGTTTCGATCGTGATGCCCTTCGGAATCGGATACTCGACGGGGTGCGAGAACCCGAGCGTCAGATTCAGCTTCTGGCCCTGCACGGCGGCCCGGTAACCGACGCCGACGAGCTCGAGCTTCTTCTGGAAGCCGTTCGTGACGCCCGCGACCATGTTCGCGAGATGCGCGCGCGTGGTGCCGGCCATGGCATTCGCGAAGTTGCTGCCGGAGCGCGGCGCCACCTTCATGAGGGTACCTTCGACCTTCACCTCGATCTCGGAGTTCACGGCCAGCGTCAGGCTGCCCTTCTTGCCCTTGATCGTGACGGACTGGCCCTTGACCTCGGCGCTCAGGTCTTTACCGAGCTCGATGGGTTTTTTGCCTACTCTCGACATCGCTGTGACTCGATGAATTCGTGGTGGATCAGAGAACGATGCACAACACTTCGCCGCCGTGGCCTTCGGCCTTCGCCTGGCGGTTCGTCATGACACCCTTCGACGTCGACACGATCGCCACGCCGAGGCCGCCCTGGACCACGGGCAGCTGATCGACGCGCCGGAAGATCCGCAGACCTGGACGGCTCACGCGCTCCAGGCGCTCGATGACCGGGCGGTCCTGGTAGTACTTCAGCTCGAGCGTCAGCCGGTCCTTGCCGTCGACGGTCTCTTTGGAGACGGCGCCGATGTAGCCTTCCTGCGCGAGCACCTTCGCCACGGCCAGCTTCTGCTTCGACGCGGGCAACGTCACGGACGGCTTGCGGGCCGTCTGCGCATTGCGGATCTGCGTCAGCATGTCGGCGATCGGGTCGGTCATACTCATGGTGGCGTCCTTACCAGCTGGCCTTGCCTAAGCCCGGAATCTCGCCGCGCATCGTGGTCTCGCGCAGCTTCGTGCGCGAGAGACCGAACTTGCGATAGAAGCCGTGCGGACGACCCGTCAGCGCACAGCGGTTGCGCAAGCGGATCGGGTTCGCGTCGCGCGGCAGCTTCTGCAGCTTCTTCTGCGCATCGAGGCGTGCCTCTTCGGAGGTCTTCGGGTTGCGGATCAGCTCCTTGAGCTCGGCGCGCTTGGCGGCATAGCGCTTGACCGCTTCCTCGCGGTGGCGCTGGCGCATCAGCATCGATTTCTTAGCCATTAACGTTCACTCCGCAGCGGGAACTTGAAGGCCTCGAGCAACGCGCGCCCGGCGTCGTCGGTACGCGCCGTGGTCGTGATGGAGATGTCCATGCCGCGAATCGCGTCGACCTGGTCGAAGTTGATTTCCGGAAAGATGATCTGTTCCTTGACGCCCATGTTGTAGTTGCCACGGCCGTCGAACGCGCGGCGCGAGATGCCGCGGAAGTCGCGGATGCGCGGCATCGCTACGCTGATCAGGCGGTCCAGGAACTCGTACATGCGCGCCTTGCGCAACGTGACCTTGCAGCCGATCGCCACACCGTCGCGAACCTTGAAGCTCGCGACGGACGTACGCGCCTTGCAGGGCACGGGCTTCTGACCGCTGATCTTCGCGAGATCGCTCATGGCGTTCTCGAGCACCTTGCGGTCCGCAAGCGCTTCGCCGACGCCCATGTTGATCGTGATCTTGACGATGCGCGGCACGGCCATCGGATTCGTCACGCCGAGCTGTTTCATCAGCTGCGGCACGACTTCCTTGTTGTAGAACTCTTGCAACCTTGCCATATCAGGTATCCAGCACTTCGCCGTTGGACTTGAAGAACCGCACCTTGCGGCCGTCAGCCAACTTGCGGAAACCCACGCGATCGGCCTTCTGCGTGGTGGGGTTGAACAGCATGACGTTCGACGGATCGAGCGGCTTCTCGCGATCGACGATGCCGCCCGCGACACCCGCGTTCGGATTCGGCCGCTGGTGCTTGTGGGCCACGTTCAGGTTCTCGACCACGATGCCGCCGTCGCCGTCCACGCGCAGAACCGAGCCCCGCCGGCCCTTGTCCTTGCCGGCGATCACGATGACTTCGTCGCCTTTCTTGATGCGCTGCATGGTGGTCGTTCCTAGAGCACTTCCGGAGCCAGCGAGATGATCTTCATGAACTGCGTCGTGCGCAGCTCGCGCGTGACCGGCCCGAAGATACGCGTGCCGATCGGCTCGAGCTTGTTCGTCAGCAGCACGGCGGCGTTACCGTCGAAGCGGATCAACGACCCATCGGGCCGGCGCAGGCCGTGGCGCGTGCGCACGACGACGGCGTGATACACCTCGCCCTTCTTCACGCGGCCGCGTGGAATCGCGTCCTTGATGGTCACCTTGATGATGTCGCCGATGCGCGCATAGCGGCGCTTCGAACCACCGAACACCCTGATGCACATCAGGCTGCGGGCGCCGCTGTTGTCGGCAGCATTCAGCAATGTTTGTGTCTGAATCATTGCAGCCCCTTACACCGCGGCCTCGGCCACCTGGACCGGCGCGCGTTCGATGATCTCGACGACGCGCCAGGACTTGTTCTTGCTGATGGGACGGCACTCGACGATGGCAACCGTGTCGCCCTCACGGCAGGTGCCTTCCTCGTCGTGCGCCATGATCTTGGTCGTCCGACGAATGAACTTGCCGTACGCGGGATGCTTCACGAGTCGCTCGACCGACACGGTCACGCTCTTCTGCATCTTGTTGCTGACGACACGACCGATCGTGCGGCGGCCGCCGGCTTTCTCGTTGCTCGGAGTTTCGCTCATAGGTCGTTCCCGTTACTTCTTGGCGCGCTCGCGCTGAATCGTCTTCAGACGCGCAATCTGCTTGCGCACGGAGCCGTGCTGGTCGGGGCGGGCACCCTGACCCGTCGCCGCCTGCATCCGCAGGTTGAACTGCTCGCGCCGCAGATTCAGGAGCTCATCGCCCACCTGCGCCTCCGGCATCCCTCGAAGCTCCTTGAGCTTCGCCTTGATCTCTCTGAGTTTCATTAGACTGAATGCCGTTCGACGAGTGTGGTACCCAAAGGCAGCTTGGCCGCCGCCAGCGCGAACGCCTCGCGCGCGACTTCCTCGCTCACGCCGGCGATCTCATACAGCATCTTGCCGGGCTGGATCTGCGCGACCCAGTACTCGACGTTGCCCTTGCCCTTGCCCTGGCGAACTTCGAGCGGCTTCTTCGTGATCGGCTTGTCCGGGAACACCCGGATCCAGATCTTGCCGCCGCGTTTCACGAAGCGCGTCATCGCGCGACGCGCCGCCTCGATCTGGCGGGCCGTCAGCTGGCCGCGATCGAGAGCCTTCAGGCCGAAGTCGCCGAACGCGACGCTGTTGCCGCGTTGCGCGAGGCCGCGGTTGCGGCCCTTGAACTGCTTTCTGAACTTGGTACGTTTCGGTTGCAGCATGGTGTATTACGCCTGTGGCGCCTGCGGACGCGCGGGCTCCGCCGGCTCTACCGTCGTCGCTGCGGCTTCGGCGCTCTCGCGCACCTCGCCGCGGAAGACCCAGACCTTCACGCCGATCACGCCATACGTGGTCTTCGCCTCGGCCAAGCCGTAGTCGATGTCGGCACGGAACGTGTGCAGCGGCACGCGACCCTCGCGGTACCACTCCGAGCGCGCGATTTCGGCGCCGTTCAAACGGCCAGACACGCGCACTTTGATGCCCTCGGCACCGATGCGCATCGTGTTCGTCACGGCGCGGCGCATGGCGCGCCGGAACTGCACGCGACGCTCGAGCTGCTGCGCGATGCCTTCGGCCACGAGCAACGCGTCGAGCTCCGGCTTGCGGATCTCCGCGATGTTCAGACGCACGTCGTTCAGCGGCATGCCGAGGAGCTTCGCGACTTCGGATCGCAGCTTCTCGATGTCCTCGCCCTTCTTGCCGATGACGACACCAGGGCGCGCCGTGTGGATCGTGATGTTCGCCTTCTTGGCCGGCCGCTCGATGTGGATGCGGCTGATCGACGCTTCCTTCAGCTTCTTCCGCAGGAACTCGCGAATGCGGTGATCCTGCTCGACATAGCCCGGGAACGTCTGCGAATTCGCATACCACCGCGACGACCACTCTTTCGTGATCCCGAGGCGGATGCCGACCGGATGAACCTTTTGACCCATACGTTACTCGTCGCCTACACGAACGGTGATGTGGCTGTTGCGTTTGATGATTCGATCGCCGCGCCCCTTGGCGCGGGCCGCATAGCGCGCGAAGAACGGCGCGCCGTCGACCTGCACGTTGGAGACCTTCAGCTCGTCGATGTCGGCGCCGTGGTTGTGCTCGGCATTGGCGATGGCCGACTCGAGCACCTTGTGCATCATGCGCGCGGCCTTCTTGCGGCTGAACGCGAGGATCTTGAGCGCGCTCGCGACGCTCTGGCCGCGGATCTGGTCCGCCACGAGGCGGCACTTCTGCGGCGAGATGCGCGCGTGACGGAGCTTGGCAACTACTTGCATGACCTAACGACTCCCTCTTAGCCGGCCTTCTCGCCGCCGCCCTTCGCCGGCGGCGCCCCGGCCGGTGCGCCAGCTGCCGCGGCGGCCTTCTTGTCGCCGGAGTGGCCTCGGAACGTACGCGTCGCCGCGAACTCGCCGAGTTTGTGGCCGACCATGTTCTCCGACACGAGCACAGGCACGTGCTGCTTGCCGTTGTGCACGGCAATCGTGAGCCCCACCATGTCGGGCACGACCATCGAGCGCCGCGACCAGGTCTTGATCGGCCGGCGATCGTTCGTGGCAGCGGCCTTCGCCACCTTGTCCAGCAGATGGGTGTCGACGAAGGGACCTTTCTTGATCGAACGTGACATAGGGTCTCTCTAACTATTTCTGCCGGCGGTCGCGCACGATCATGACCTGAGTGCGCTTGTTACGCCGCGTCTTGTAGCCCTTGGTCTTCTGGCCCCACGGCGTGACCGGATGCGGGTTGCCCTGGCCGGACTTGCCTTCGCCGCCGCCGTGCGGGTGATCGACCGGGTTCATCGCCACGCCGCGTACGGTGGGGCGAATGCCACGCCAGCGCTGCGCGCCGGCCTTGCCGATCTTGCGCAGATTGTGCTCGTCGTTGCCGACCTCGCCGACCGTGGCGCGGCAGTTCACGTGCACCTTGCGCATCTCGCCGGAGCGCAGACGGACCGTGACGTACTCCCCTTCTCGCGCAACGACCTGAACCGAGCCGCCGGCGCTGCGCGCGAGCTGGGCACCCTTGCCCGGCTTCAGCTCGACGCAGTGCACGAGCGAGCCGATCGGGATGTTCTTCAGCGGCAGCGCATTACCCGGCTTGATCGGAGCATCGGTGCCCGACATGATCGGGTCGCCCGCCTGCGCGCGTTTGGGCGCCAGGATGTACCGCCGCTCACCGTCGGCATACAGCACGAGCGCGAGATACGACGTGCGATTCGGATCGTACTCGAGCCGCTCGATGCGGCCGGCCACGCCGTCCTTGTCGCGCTTGAAGTCGATGACGCGGTAGTGACGCTTGTGCCCGCCACCCTGGTGTCGCGTCGTGATTCGGCCGTTGTTGTTGCGACCGCCGCGCTTGCGGAACGGCTCCAGCAACGGCTCGTGCGGCGCACCCTTGTGGATGCCTTCCTTGACGACCCGGACGACGAACCGTTGACCTGCCGATGTCGGTTTGAGCTTGCGTAACGCCACGATACTTCCCCGCGGGCCCCGTTACTCGGTGCCCATGAAGTTGATGTCCTGGCCCGGCGCGAGTCGCACGTAGGCCTTCTTCCAGCCGCTGCGGATGCCCGCACGCTGACCGAAACGCTTGGTCTTGGCCGGCATACGGGCCACGGTCACGCGCTGGACTTTGACTTCGAACAGAAGCTCGACAGCCCGGCGCACGTCGGTCTTGCTCGCGTCGCCGCGAACCTTGAACACGACCTGATTGCCACCCTCGGCAAGCGCGGTAGCCTTCTCGGACACGTGCGGGCCGAGCAGCACCTGCATCAGTCTTTCGCGGTCGGCCAGATTGCTCATTTGAGCCGCTCCTCCACGCTCTTCAGCGCGCCGGCAGTGATGATCACCTTCTCGGCGCCCACGAGGCTCACCGGGTCGATCAGCTGCGCTTCCAGCACGTCGACGTGCGGCATGTTGCGCGCCGCGAGCCACAGATTCATGTCGAACGCCTCGACGATCACGAGGCCGGCAGTGAAGCCGAGCTTCGCGAATTTCTCGCGCAGCTCCTTCGTCTTCGGAGCAGAGACCCCGAACTCGGGCGTCACAATGAGCCGATCCTGGCGCAGCAGCTCGGACCAAACCGAGCGCATCGCGCCGCGATACATCTTCCGATTGACCTTCTGGTCGAAGCTGCGCGGCCGCGCAGCGAATGCCCTGCCGCCGCCGACCCAGATCGGGCTGCGGATCGAGCCCACACGCGCCCGCCCGGTGCCCTTCTGCTTCCAGGGCTTCTTGCCGCCGCCCCTGACTTCCGCGCGGGTCTTCTGCGCCTTCGTGCCGGCGCGGGCGCCCGCCATGTAGGCCGTGACGACCTGGTGCACGAGCGGCCCATTGAAAGCGGCGCCGAACGTCGCGTCCGCGAGCTCGAGCGTTCCGCCACTATCCTGCATCTTCACTTTCATCGCCCGATCTCGCGCCGTGATTATTTGCTGGCCGTGGTTTTGGCCGCGGGAGCCTTGACGGCCGGACGTACGACGACCTGACCGTTCTCGCTGCCCGGCACCGCACCCTTCACGAGAAGCAGATTGCGCTCGGCATCGACGCGCACGACCTCGAGCAGGCTCACAGTGACCTTCTCGACGCCGAGATGACCCGCCATGCGCTTGCCGGGGAACACGCGGCCCGGCGTCTGGCGCTGACCGATGGCGCCCGGCGCGCGGTGCGACAGCGAGTTACCGTGCGACATGTACTGCTTCGCGAAGTTGTGGCGCTTGATGACGCCCGCGTAGCCTTTGCCCTTGGTGGTACCACTGACATCGACGAGCTGGCCGGCCTTGAAGAGATCGACTTTCAGCTCGGCGCCCGGCACCAGATCGGCACCCTCGCCCTGCTCCAGGCGGAACTCGTAGAGCCCCTGGCCGGCGTCGACCTTCGCCTTGGCGAAATGGCCCGCCTCGGCCTTGGTCATACGATTGGCCTTCGGAGCCGCGCCGACGGTGACCTGGACGGCGCGGTAGCCGTCGCGATCCTCGGTCTTCAGCGTCGTCACGCGATTGGGAAGGGCTTCGATGACAGTGACCGGCACCGAGTCACCGTTTTCCCGGAAAATGCGGCTCATGCCGCATTTTCGGCCCACTAAACCGACTGACATGTTTCTTCCTCTGTATCCGCGCCGACTACAGCGGCCGGCGCTTCAGCCAAGGCTGCGACCGGCGCGCCCTGGCACCCTCGACGCTGCCAGCCGAGCCGGCGGCGTCTTTGTTTGTGGCGTGCCCGCGAGAACCCGCGGCCACCCCTTAATCGAACGACGGCCCGGTACATGACAGCCCCGGGCCGTGGAAAAGCCCGGCATTATAGCCACTGCCCGGGCTCTAGTTCAACGATCTCAATTGAGCTTGATCTGAACGTCCACGCCGGCCGGCAGCTCGAGCTTCATCAGTGCGTCCACGGTCTTGTCCGTGGGATCGACGATATCCATGAGCCGCTTGTGCGTCAGGAGCTCGTATTGATCCCGTGCGTCCTTGTCCGCGTGCGGCGAGATCAGAACGGTGTACCGCTCGATCTTGGTCGGCAACGGGACGGGCCCGCGCACGGTAGCCCCGGTGCGCTTGGCCGTCTCGACGATTTCCCGGGCCGACTTGTCGATCAACCGGTGATCGAATGCCTTGAGCCGGATTCTAATATTCTGATTCGCCATAGTTTTGTACCGCCGCCCGTTACTGAATGATCTTTGCGACGACGCCGGCGCCTACCGTGCGACCACCCTCTCGGATGGCGAACCGCAAGCCCTCTTCCATCGCAATCGGGGAAATCAGCTCCACCTTCATCTGCACGTTGTCTCCGGGCATCACCAT
>DASZSB010000192.1:0-15462 GCA_035548835.1 Gammaproteobacteria bacterium
CGTACGCCATGAACGTACCCCCGTGCTTCGACGCCATCACCTTCGTCAACGCCGCCGTCAGCGTCGTCTTACCGTGGTCCACATGCCCAATCGTCCCCACGTTTACATGCGGCTTCTTGCGTTCAAATTTCTCTTTGGACACGGTTGCTACCTCTGGTATTTAAGCTGGAAACGATTCGGGGGCGGGCATTATGCCGCACGATCCCTGATGACAAACTGACTGACGTTCGCCGGCACTTCCGCGTACCGCGCAAACTGCATGGCATAGGTCGCACGGCCCTGGCTCAAGGAGCGCAGCGTCGTCGCGTAGCCGAACATCTCGGCCAGCGGCGCCCGGGCGCGAACGACCTTTCCTGCCGGCGACTCCTCTAGGCTTTCGACGACACCACGTCGGCGTGCCAGATCGCCCGTCACCGTGCCCGTGCAGGCATCCGGCGTCACTACCGTGACGCTCATGACCGGCTCGAGCAGCACGGGCCGCGCCTTTCGGGCGCCTTCCCGGAAGGCAGCCGCCGCGGCCAGTCCCAGAGCTGCCTCTGCGACCCCGGACTCACCGCCAACGGCCGCCAGCAGCACGACCCTGACGTCGACCACCGGATAGCCGGCCACTACGCCGCTGGCCGCCTGATCGCGCACGCCGCGCTCGATGGCTGCGACGCACGAGGCCGGCAGCCGGCCCGCGATGCCATTCACGAACTGACAGGTAGCCGCACCGTCCGCTGGCTCGAGCGCCAGGCGGACTTCTGCCACCTCGCCGGCCGCCGCACCGGGTCGCGCAAAACGGCCCTCCTGCTCGACGGCCCTGCGAATGGTTTCGCGATACGCGACCTGCGGCTTACCGGCCTTGGCGTCGACACCGAGCTCGCGCTTCAGGCGGTCGACGACGATCTCGAGGTGCAGCTCACCCATGCCGCTGACGATCGTCTGCCCGGACTCGGGATCCGTATGCACGCGAAACGTCGGATCTTCGCGCATCAGCGCCGCCAGCGCCGCGCCGATACGCGCCTGATCGTCCGCAGTCCGCGGCTCGAGAGCCACCGAGATGACCGGCTGCGGGAATTCCATGCGCTCGAACACGATCGCGTTGCCCACCGCGGTCAGGCTGTCACCGGTCGTGACCGACGGCAGACCCTCGATCGCGGCGATGTCGCCGGCGCGCACTTCCTTGATCGGCAGCCGCTCGTTCGCGTGCATCTGCCACAGGCTGCCGACAACCTCGGTCGTGCGCTTCGTGGCGTTGTAGACGGTATCGCCAGCCTTCAGCACGCCCGAGTACACACGCACGAACGTCAGCTGGCCGACGACGGGGTCGGTCGCAATCTTGAACGCCAGCGCGGCGAACGGCTCGGAATCGCGGGGCGCACGCACACCGCGGGCGCCGTCTTCGAGCGTGCCCTCGACGGCCGGCCGATCGGACGGCGCCGGCAGGTAGTGGACCACGGCATCGAGCAGCGCCTGCACTCCCTTGTTGCGGAACGCCGACCCGCAGAGCACAGGCACGATCTCGCGCTGCAGACAGCGTGCACGCAAGCCGCCGCGAATCTCGTCGGCGTCGAGCGTGCCGCGCTCGAGGAACTTCGTCAGCAGGGCCTCGTCGCCCTCGACGGCGGCCTCGATCAGCTTGTCACGGTAACGCTGCGCTTCCGCGGCCAGTGCCGCGGGCACGTCACGCTCGACGAAACGCATGCCGAGCGTGCTGTCGTCCCACTCGATCGCCCGCAGGGTCACGAGATCGACCACACCCACGAAGCCCGCTTCCGTGCCGATCGGCAGCTGCAACGCAACCGGCCGCGCGCCGAGTCGCTCCTCGATCTGTCGCAGCACGCGGAAGAAATCGGCGCCCGGCCGGTCCATCTTGTTGACGAACACCACGCGCGGCACCGCGTACTGATCGGCCTGCCGCCAGACGGTCTCCGACTGTGGCTCCACGCCACCGACCGCGCAGAAAATGGCGACGGCACCATCGAGGACACGCAGGCTCCGCTGGACCTCGATCGTGAAGTCGATGTGTCCCGGCGTGTCGATGATGTTGATTCGGTGGGCGGGCAGGCGCTGATCCATGCCCTTCCAGAAGCAGGTGGTGGCGGCGGACGTGATCGTGATGCCCCGCTCCTGCTCCTGCTCCATCCAGTCCATGATGGCGGCGCCATCGTGGACCTCACCCAGCCGCTCGGAGACCCCCGTATAGAACAGGATGCGCTCGGTAGTCGTCGTCTTGCCGGCATCGATGTGCGCCATGATGCCGATATTCCGATACCGCGCGAGGGGGGTCTTCCTTGCCACTGCCAGACCTCAAGACCATCCCTACCAGCGGTAGTGCGCGAACGCGCGGTTCGCGTCCGCCATGCGGTGGGTGTCTTCGCGCTTCTTCACGGCCGCGCCGCGATTCTCGGCAGCATCCATCAGCTCGTGCGCCAGACGCATGGCCATGCTCTTCTCGGACCGCGCGCGGGCCGCCTCGATGGCCCAGCGCATCGCGAGCGTCTCGCGGCGGGCGGCCCGGACTTCGACGGGCACCTGATACGTAGCGCCACCGACGCGACGGGACTTCACCTCGACCGCCGGCTTGATGTTGTCGAGCGCCTGACCCAGCAGCTCGATCGCGCGGGTCTGGTCCTTGCCGACGCGCTCCGACATGCGGTCGATCGCGCCGTACACGATTTTCTCGGCGACCGATTTCTTGCCGCTCTTCATGACCATGTTGATGAACTTGGCCAGCATCGCATTCCCGAACTTCGGGTCCGGCAGCGAATTACGATGGGGGGCTTGTGCTCGTCTCGACATAACTAACCCTTGGGCCGCTTGGCGCCGTATTTCGACCGACCCTGACGGCGGTCACCTACGCCGCCGCAGTCGAGCGTGCCGCGCACGATGTGGTAGCGCACGCCCGGCAAGTCCTTTACACGGCCACCGCGGATCAGCACGACCGAGTGCTCCTGCAGGTTGTGGCCTTCGCCACCGATGTAGCTCGTGACCTCGAAACCGTTCGTGAGCCGTACGCGTGCCACCTTGCGCATGGCCGAGTTCGGCTTTTTCGGCGTCGTCGTGTAGACACGGGTGCAAACGCCGCGCTTCTGGGGCGAGGCGTTCAGCGCGGGCACGTTGCTCTTGGTCTTTTGCGCGCTACGCGGTTTACGAACGAGTTGGTTGGTCGTTGCCATTCGGTGTTTCCAAATAAATTTTGGCCCGTTACCGATATTGGGTTCGGTATCCGGGCCAGAAGTAACGCGCCTCGCCGGACTCCACGAGGAGATCTAGTTCGCAGGAACCGGCTCAAGCTGCGCCAGAAAAGCCCGAAATTTTAGGCTCCAGGCGTCGCCGGCGTCAACCAAAGCCGGTTCCCGTCAGATTCAGCTCGCGGGCGCTTCCTCCGCCGCCGGGGGCTGCGACCCTTCGGCCACCGCCGTGGCCGCGGCCGTGGCCGCCGCCGCCTCGGCCCGTAACTGCTGCTGCACCTCGAGTTCCTTGAGCTCGGCCGACAGGATGTCCTCCTGCGTACGGCGCCGTTCCTCGTGGTGGGCGTAGCCCGTGCCCGCCGGAATCAGGCGACCCACGATCACGTTCTCCTTCAGGCCGCGGAGGTCGTCACGCATTCCGCGGACGGCCGCCTCGGTGAGAACGCGGGTGGTCTCCTGGAACGACGCCGCCGAGATGAACGACTCCGTCGCCAGCGACGCCTTCGTGATGCCGAGCAGCACGGGGTCGTACGTGGCGCCGACGCCGTTCTTCTGCTCCGCCTCGCGGTTGGCCTCGATGACGCGTTGCCGATCGACCTGCTCGCCGCGCAGCAGGCGCGTGTCGCCGGAGCTCGTGATTTCGACCTTGCGCAGCATTTGGCGAATGATGACCTCGATGTGCTTGTCGTTGATCTTCACGCCCTGCAGGCGGTAGACGTCCTGGATCTCGCGCACGAGGTAGTCGGCCAGCTTCTCCACGCCCTGCAGCCGCAGGATGTCGTGCGGGTTCGGCTCGCCGTCGGCGATGATCTCGCCGCGCAGCACCTTCTCACCCTCGAACACGTTCAGGTGGCGCCACTTCGGAATCAGCTCCTCGTGCTCGTCACCATCCTCGTCGGTGATCACGAGCCGGCGCTTGCCCTTGGTCTCCTTGCCGAAGCTGACCGTGCCCGAGAACTCGGCCAGGATCGCGGGATCCTTTGGCCGGCGCGCCTCGAACAGGTCCGCCACGCGCGGCAGACCGCCCGTGATGTCGCGGGTCTTCGAGCTCTCCTGCGGCAGGCGGGCGAGCACGTCGCCGACCATCACGCGGGCGCCGTTCTCCATGCTGAGCACGGCACCCGACGGCAGTGCGTACGCTGCCGGGATGTCGGTGTTCGGGAAGTTCACGGCCTTGCCGTTGCCGTCGACGAGCTTCGCCGTCGGCCGGTAGTCCGCGCTGCGCTGGGCGGCGTCGAGCACCACGATGCTCGTCAGACCGGTGATCTCGTCGACCTGCGACGTGACGGTCACGCCGTCGATGAAGTCCTCGAACTTCAGATACCCGCTGACCTCGGTAACGACCGGGTGGGTGTGAGGATCCCAGCTCGCGACGAGCTGGCCGGGCTGCACGGCCTCGCCGTCCTTGGCGCCGAGCGTGGCGCCATACGGGACCTTGTAGCGCTCGCGCTCGCGACCGAACTCGTCGACGACCGCGATCTCGCCCGAGCGGGAGGTCGTGATGCGATGACCCTTCTGCTCGTGCGTCACGGTCTTCACGTTCAGGAAGCGGATCGTGCCGGCGCTCTTGACCTCGACGCTGTTCACCGCAGCCGAGCGCGAAGCCGCGCCGCCGATGTGGAACGTACGCATCGTGAGCTGCGTGCCCGGCTCACCGATCGACTGCGCGGCGATGACGCCGACCGCTTCACCGCGGTTCACACGGTGACCACGGGCCAGATCGCGGCCGTAGCACTGCGCGCAGACGCCGTACTTCGTCTCGCAGGTGATCGGCGAGCGGACCAGCACCTGGTCGATCGAGTAGGCCTCGAGCTGCTTCACCGCGCTCTCGTCGAGCAGCGTGCCCGCCGGCAGGATGACCTTGTCCGAACCCGGCGCCACAACGTCGACGGCGGCCGCGCGACCGAGCACGCGCTCGCGCAGCGGCTCGACGATGTCGCCGCCTTCGACGAGCGGTGTCATGAGCAGGCCGGTCGTGGTACCGCAATCGAGCTCCGTGACCACGAGGTCCTGTGCGACGTCGACGAGACGCCGGGTCAGGTAGCCCGAGTTCGCAGTCTTGAGCGCGGTGTCGGCCAGGCCCTTGCGCGCGCCGTGCGTCGAGATGAAGTACTGCGATACGTCGAGACCTTCGCGGAAGTTCGCCGTGATCGGTGTCTCGATGATCGAGCCGTCCGGCTTCGCCATGAGGCCACGCATGCCGGCCAGCTGGCGGATCTGGGCCGCGCTGCCGCGGGCGCCGGAATCAGCCATCATGTAGATCGAGTTGAACGACTCCTGCTGCGTGCCCTTGCCCGGGCCGTCCTTGACGATCTCGACGCCGAGCTTCTCCATCATGGCCTTGGCGACCTGGTCGTTCGTGCGGGACCAGATGTCGACGACCTTGTTGTAGCGCTCGCCGTCCGTCACGAGACCGGCCGCGTACTGGTCCTGGATGTCCTTGACCTCGGTTTCGGCGGCCTCGAGGATCGCCTGCTTCTCGGCGGGTACGACCATGTCGTTCACGCCGAACGACACGCCCGCGCGCGTCGCATAGTGGAAGCCCGTGTACATCAGCTGGTCGGCAAAGACGACGGTCTGCTTCAGGCCGAGTTGGCGATAGCAGAGGTTGATCGTCGCCGAGATCGCGCGCTTGTTCATCGCACGGTTGATCTGCGCGAACGGCATGCCGTCCGGCAGGATCTCCGACAGGAGCGCGCGGCCGACGGTGGTGTTCGTCAGCTTGGCCGTCGCAACGCCGTCCAGCTTCTCGCGGATGCGGACGCGGATCTTGGCCTGCAGATCGATGGCGCCGGACTCGTAGGCGCGGTGCACCTCCTCGACGTCGGCGAACAGCATGCCTTCGCCCCTCGCGTTGGCACGCTCGCGGGTCATGTAATAGATGCCGAGCACGACGTCCTGCGACGGCACGATGATCGGCTCACCGTTCGCGGGCGACAGGATGTTGTTCGACGACATCATCAAGGCGCGCGCTTCGAGCTGCGCTTCGATCGACAGCGGCACGTGCACGGCCATCTGGTCGCCGTCGAAGTCGGCATTGAACGCCGTGCAGACGAGCGGGTGCAGCTGGATCGCCTTGCCCTCGATCAGCACCGGCTCGAAAGCCTGGATGCCGAGGCGGTGCAGCGTCGGCGCGCGGTTCAGCATCACGGGATGCTCGCGGATGACCTGCTCGAGGATGTCCCACACTTCGGGGCCTTCGCGCTCGACCAGGCGCTTCGCAGCCTTGATCGTCGTGGCTTCGCCCCGCAGCTGCAGCTTCGAGAAGATGAACGGCTTGAAGAGCTCGAGCGCGAGCTTCTTCGGCAAGCCGCACTGGTGCAGCTTGAGCGTCGGACCGACGACGATGACCGAGCGGCCCGAGTAGTCGACGCGCTTGCCGAGCAGGTTCTGGCGGAACCGGCCCTGCTTGCCCTTGATCATGTCGGCCAGCGACTTCAGCGGGCGCTTGTTCGTGCCCGTGATCGCACGGCCGCGACGGCCGTTGTCGAGCAACGCGTCCACCGACTCCTGCAGCATGCGCTTCTCGTTGCGCACGATGATGTCGGGCGCGTTCAGCTCGAGCAGCCGGCGCAGGCGGTTGTTGCGATTGATCACGCGGCGATACAGATCGTTCAGATCCGATGTCGCGAACCGGCCGCCGTCGAGCGGCACGAGCGGGCGCAGATCGGGCGGCAGTACCGGCAACACCGTCATGATCATCCATTCCGGACGATTCGACGACTCCAGGAACGATTCGAGCAGCTTCAGCCGCTTCGACAGGCGCTTGATCTTGGTCTCGGAGTTCGTGCCCGCGATGTCGTCGCGCACCTTGTTGACCTCGATGTCGAGGTTCATGGCGGCGAGCAGGTCGCGGATGGCCTCGGCGCCCATGCGGGCGTCGAACTCGTCACCGTACTGCTCGATGGCCTCGAGGTACGCCTCGTCGGACAGGAGCTGGCCGCGCTGCAGCGGCGTCATGCCCGGATCGACGACGACGAACGCCTCGAAATACAGGATGCGCTCGATCTCGCGCAGCGTCATGTCCAGCATCAGGCCGATGCGTGACGGCAGGGACTTCAGGAACCAGATGTGGGCCACCGGGCTCGCGAGCTCGATGTGGCCCATGCGTTCGCGACGGACCTTGGTCTGCGTGACCTCGACACCGCACTTCTCGCAGACGACACCGCGGTGCTTCAGGCGCTTGTACTTGCCGCACAAGCACTCGTAGTCCTTGATCGGTCCGAAGATCTTCGCGCAGAACAGGCCGTCACGCTCCGGCTTGAACGTCCGGTAGTTGATGGTCTCCGGCTTCTTGACCTCGCCGTAAGACCACGAGCGAATCATGTCCGGGGATGCGAGCCCGATCTTGATCAGATCGAAGTCCTCGACCGCACCCTGCTGCTTGAATAGCCTCAGTAGATCTTTCATCTAGGTGTCACCTACTGCCAAGTGTTTGCTGCGTAGCCAGTTCCCAATCGGTCTGCCGTGACCGTCAACGAGACGACTCGAGCTCGATGTTGATACCGAGCGAGCGAATCTCCTTGACCAACACGTTGAACGACTCGGGCATACCTGCCTGCATCTCGTGTGTGCCGTCGACGATGTTCTTGTACATCTTCGTGCGGCCTTGCACATCGTCCGATTTGACCGTGAGCATCTCCTGGAGCGTGTACGACGCGCCATATGCCTCGAGCGCCCACACCTCCATCTCGCCGAAACGCTGGCCGCCGAACTGCGCCTTGCCGCCGAGCGGTTGCTGGGTGACGAGGCTGTACGGACCCGTCGAGCGCGCGTGCATCTTGTCGTCGACCAGGTGGTTCAGCTTCAGCATGTACATGTAGCCGACCGTGACCGCGCGATCGAAACGCTCGCCCGTGCGGCCGTCGTAGAGCACCGTCTGGCCGGTCTCCGGCAGGTCCGCGATCTTCAGGAGCTGCTTGATCTCTTCCTCGTTGGCGCCGTCGAAGACGGGAGTCGCAATCGGCACGCCGTGGCTCAAATTGGCCGCAAGCTCGCCGATCTCGACGTCGTTCAGCGACGCGATGTCTTCCTTCTGGCCGCCAGTGTGGTTGTAGATCTTGTCGATGAAGGTACGCATCTCCTTCACGTCCGCGCCGGAACGAATCATCTCGCCGATCTTGAGCCCGAGACCCTTGGCGGCCCAACCCAAGTGCGTCTCGAGCACCTGGCCGACGTTCATGCGCGAAGGCACGCCGAGCGGATTCAGCACGATGTCGACGGGCGTTCCGTCGGCCATGTACGGCATGTCTTCCACGGGCACGATCGTCGAGATGACGCCCTTGTTGCCATGCCGGCCGGCCATCTTGTCGCCGGGCTGGACCCGACGCTTCACGGCCAGATACACCTTGACCATCTTGAGCACGCCCGGCGCGAGGTCGTCACCGGCGGTGATCTTCTGTTTCTTCTCCTCGAAGCGCTTGTCGAACAGTGCGCGCTGCGAACGCAGCCGTTCGGCTGCCTGCTCGAGCAGCACGTTCGCCTCGTCGCTCTTCACGCGCACCTGGAACCACTGCTCGCGCGGCAACGCGTCGAGGTAGGCCTTCGTGATCTTCGCGCCCGCCGACAGCCCGTCCGGGCCGCCCGCGGCCACCTTGTTGACCAGCGCACGCTCGATGCGCTGATAGATGTCGTCCTCGAGGATGCGCTGCTGATCGTCGAGATCCTTGCGGACCGACTCCAGCTCCTGGCGCTCGATCGAGAGCGCGCGGCCGTCCTTCTCGACGCCATCGCGCGTGAACACGCGCACGTCGATCACGGTGCCGTCCATGCCGGGCGGCACGCGCAGGCTCGTATCCTTCACGTCAGAAGCCTTCTCGCCGAAGATCGCGCGCAGCAGCTTCTCTTCCGGCGTCAGCTGCGTCTCGCCCTTCGGCGTGACCTTGCCGACGAGGATGTCGCCCGCACTGACCTCTGCACCGATGAACGCGATGCCGGACTCGTCGAGCTTGGTCAGCGCGGCGTCACCGACGTTCGGAATGTCCGCCGTGACTTCCTCCGGCCCGAGCTTCGTGTCGCGTGCGACGCACGTCAGCTCTTCGATGTGGATCGTCGTGAAGCGGTCTTCCTCGACGACGCGCTCGGAGATCAGGATGGAGTCCTCGAAGTTGTAGCCGTTCCACGGCATGAACGCGACGAGCAGGTTCTGGCCGAGCGCGAGCTCGCCCATGCTCGTCGACGGACCGTCGGCCAGCACGTCGCCCTTCTCGATCTGGTCACCCGCTTTGACCAGCGGACGCTGGTTGATGCAGGTGTTCTGGTTCGAGCGGGTGTACTTCGTGAGATTGTAGATGTCGACGCCGGCTTCGCCGGCCTTCGTCTCCTCGTCCTTCACGCGCACGACGATACGCGACGCGTCGACGGAGTCGACCACGCCGCCGCGGCGCGCGACTACGCACACGCCGGAGTCCGTGGCCACGGCGCGCTCCATGCCGGTGCCGACGAGCGGCGTCTCGGTGCGGAGCGTGGGCACGGCTTGGCGCTGCATGTTCGAGCCCATCAACGCGCGGTTCGCGTCGTCGTGCTCCAGGAACGGGATCAGCGAGGCGGCGACGGACACGATCTGCTTGGGCGAGACGTCCATGTACTGGATCTGATCGGCCGGCAGCAGCGCGAACTCGTTCAGGTGGCGGCAGGCCACCAGATCGCCGACGAACTCGCCTTTCGGCGACAGACTGGCGTTCGCCTGGGCGATGACGTACTGACCCTCCTCGATGGCCGAGAGGTAGTCGATCTGGTCCGTCACGCGGCCGTCGACAACACGGCGGTACGGGGTCTCGAGGAAACCGTACTCGTTCGTGCGCGCATACACCGACAGCGAGTTGATCAGACCGATGTTCGGACCTTCAGGCGTCTCGATCGGGCACACCCGGCCGTAGTGAGTCGGGTGGACGTCGCGCACCTCGAAGCCGGCACGCTCGCGCGTGAGACCGCCTGGGCCGAGCGCCGAGACACGCCGCTTGTGCGTGACCTCGGACAGCGGGTTGTTCTGGTCCATGAACTGCGACAGCTGGCTCGAGCCAAAGAATTCCTTGACAGCCGCGGCCACGGGCTTCGCGTTGATCATCTCCTGCGGCATCAGGCCTTCGCTCTCGGCGAGCGTCAGGCGCTCCTTCACCGCGCGCTCCACGCGCACGAGGCCGATACGGAACGCGTTCTCGGCCATCTCGCCGACGCTGCGCACGCGGCGGTTGCCGAGGTGGTCGATGTCATCCACCGTGCCGTTGCCGTTGCGGATGTCGATCAACGTCTTCAACACCGCGATGATGTCTTCCTTGCTGAGCACACCCGGGCCTTCCGAGGTGTCACGGCCCACGCGGCGGTTGAACTTCATGCGGCCGACGGCCGAGAGGTCGTAGCGCTCGGTGTTGAAGAACAGGTTCTGGAAGAGGTTCTCGGCGGCTTCCTTCGTGGGCGGCTCGCCGGGACGCATCATGCGGTAGATCTCGACCAGCGCCTCGAGCTTGGTCGAGGTCGGGTCGATCTTCAGCGTGTTCGAAATGAACGGACCGCGGTCGAGGTCGTTCACGAACAGCGTCTGGATCTTCTTCACGCCCGCGGCGATCAGCTTCTCGATGGTCTGCTTCGTGAGCTCGTCGTTCGCGCTCGCGAGCAGCTCGCCCGACGACGTGTCCACGACGTCGTGCGCCAGGATCTTGCCCTCGAGGTAATCCGTCGGGACGTCGAGCTCCTTGACCTTCGCCTGCTCGAGCTCGCGGACGTGACGCATCGTGATACGCCGGTCCTTCTCCACGATGACCTTGCGACCGACCTTGATATCGAAGCTCGCGGTCTCACCGCGCAGCCGCTCGGGCACGAGCTTCAACTGCACGCCCTCGGCCGACAGCTTGAACTCGTTTTTCTCGAAAAACAGATCGAGCACCTGCTCGTTCGTGAAGTCCAGGGCGCGCAGGATGATGCTGACCGGCAGCTTGCGGCGGCGGTCGATACGGACGAACACGCAGTCCTTCGGGTCGAACTCGAAATCGAGCCACGAGCCGCGATACGGGATCACGCGCGCGGAGAACAGCAGCTTGCCCGAGGAGTGCGTCTTGCCCTTGTCGTGATCGAAGAACACGCCGGGCGAGCGGTGCAGCTGCGAGACGATGACGCGCTCCGTGCCATTGATCACGAACGTGCCGTGCTCGGTCATCAGCGGCATCTCGCCGAGATAGACCTCCTGCTCGCGGATGTCCTTGACCTTCTTCTTCGGGCCCGGCGCTTCCTTGTCGTAGATCATGAGGCGCACGAGCACGCGCAGCGGCGCCGCGTAGGTCAGACCACGCAGCTGGCACTCCTTGACGTCGAAGACCGGGTCGCCCAGGCGGTAGCTCACGTATTCGAGCGCAGCGTTGCCCGAATAGCTGATGATCGGAAACACGCTGCGGAACGCGGCGTGCAAACCCATGTCGGCCCGCTCGGTGCTCGGAACGTCCTGTTGCAGGAACTTCTGATAAGAATCGATCTGAATCGAAAGGAGATACGGAACGTTCAGGATGCCCGGCAGCTTCCCGAAGTCCTTCCGGATACGCTTCTTCTCAGTGAACGAATAGGCCATGCCTGCTACTCCGAATTAGGGTGAGCCAGCAACAAACACCGACGACGGCATGCCGGCCGCGCTTGGGCGCCCAGCACACTCCACGAACTCACGCGAAAAAAGCGACCGGCCCGCCTCATGCGAGACGAGCCGGCAAGCTCCCGAACGGCAGACGCCCCACCATCACTTGATGGTGGCTTTGGCGCCGGCTTCCTCGAGCTGCTTCTTGATGCTTTCGGCCTCGTCCTTCTTGACGCCTTCCTTGACGGTGCTCGGCGCACCTTCGACGAGATCCTTGGCTTCCTTCAGACCGAGACCGGTGACAGTGCGGACCACCTTGATGACGGCCACCTTGTTGTCACCGAACGAGTCCATGACGACGTTGAACTCCGTCTTCTCCTCGGCCGGGGCGGCAGCGCCACCCGCGGCACCGGCAACGGCGGCCACGGCCACCGGCGCGGCGGCCGAAACGCCCCACTTCTCCTCGAGCGCCTTCACGAGCTCGACGATCTCCATGATCGGCTTGGCGGACAGCGCTTCGATCAATTCTGCATTGGACAACGACATGACGATCTACTCCTGACAGTGATACCTGAATGTAAGACGCTAACCAAAAGACGCTTAAGTCGATTGCTCGCTGCGGGCCTTCAATGTGCGTGCCAGCATCGACGCGGGCTCGGCCAGCAGGCGCACGAGCTGCGACATCGGCGCGTTCAGCACGCGCACGAAGCTCGTGCGCGCTTCCTCGAGCGTCGGCAGAGACGCCACGCGGTCGAGATCGGAAGCTGCGTACAGCTCACCGCCGATCGAGACGGCGACGGCCTTAAGCTTCTCGTGCTCCTTGGCAAAGCTCTTGACGACCCGTGCGGCAGCGCCCGGATCCTCGCGCGAGAATGCGAGCACCAGCGGGCCCTTGAGGCTGCCCTTCATGCACTCGAAGCTCGTACCCTCGATGGCGCGGCGCGCGAGCGTGTTCTTGACCACACGTACGTACACGCCGGCCTGTCGCGCGGCCACTCTGAGCTTGGTCATCTCGGCCACGGTGAGACCGCGATACTCCGCCGCCACGGCCGATTGCGCCGTCTTGGCCACCGCGGCCACCTCGGCCACTACCGCCTGCTTCGCTTCGACATTCGCCGCCATTTGAACTCCCGACTACTCCCGGCGGAGCTTCCAAATTGCCCCTGAAAGGGGGTCCTCACATGCCTTCGGGACGATTGCCCGCCCCGAAGACGCCGTGACGGTGTGCCTCACCGGTCGATGCCGAGTCAGGTAACACCATCTGCGTAGGCGGCTTGCGCCATTAACTCTGTCGGCCGACGAGCGGCCGATGGGGGCCTACGGTCTTCGATGTCGACCGATTGCTCGGTCGTCCAAACAAACCCTTGCTTACGCCTGATCCTCGGCCGGGGCGGCGAGCGTCGAGTGATCGACGAGCACGCCGGGACCCATGGTCGAGGACACGGAAACTCTCTGCAGATACACGCCCTTCGCGGACGCGGGCTTGGCCTTGTTCAGGTCCGCCACGAGCGCCACGAGGTTCTGCTTGAGCGCACCGACCTCGAAGCTCACGTTGCCGATCACGCAGTGAACCGTGCCGCCCTTGTCCGCGCGATAGCGCACCTGGCCAGCCTTCGCATTGCGGACGGCGCCCGCGACATCCGGCGACACCGTGCCGACCTTCGGGTTCGGCATCAGGCCGCGCGGACCGAGCAGCTGACCCAGCTTGCCGACGACGCGCATGGCATCCGGCGATGCAATCACGACATTGTAGTCGAGATCGCCACCCTGCATGCGCTCCGCCAGGTCGTCCATGCCGACCACGTCAGCGCCAGCCTGCTTGGCCGCCTCGGCGTTCGCACCCTGCGCGAACACGGCGACACGCACCTTCTTGCCGCTGCCGTTCGGCAGCACGGTCGAGCCACGCACGACCTGATCGGACTTCGAAGGATCGATGCCGAGATTGACGGCGACGTCGACGGACTCCGTGAACTTCGCGTGCGCAAGCTCCTTTACCAGCTTCAGCGCTTCGTCGGCTGCGTAGGCCTTGCCCGGCTGGACTTTGCCGGCCGCGGCCTTCTGTGCTTTGGTCTGTTTCGTCACGGCTCAACCCTCCACTTCGAGGCCCATGCTGCGGGCACTGCCAGCGATGATCTTCACGGCGGCTTCGAGGTCCGCGGCATTCAGGTCGGGCGCCTTGACCTTGGCGATCTCCTCGAGCTGCTTGCGGGTCACCTTGCCGACCTTGTTCGAGTTCGGCGTGCCGCTGCCCTTCTCGATGCCCGCGGCTTTCTTCAACAACACGGTGGCTGGCGGCGTCTTCGTGACGAACGTGAAGCTGCGGTCGTTATAGACCGAGATAACGACCGGAATCGGTATGCCGACTTCCATGCCCTGCGTAGCGGCGTTGAACGCCTTGCAGAACTCCATGATGTTGACACCGTGCTGACCGAGCGCGGGCCCAACCGGCGGGCTCGGATTCGCTTTGCCTGCCGGGACCTGGAGTTTGATGTACGTTTCGATTTTTCGTGCCATGTGCCTAGTCCGTTATGCTTTTTCGACCTGGCTGAAATCCAGCTCGACGGGCGTCGATCGGCCGAGGATCTGTACGGCCACGCGCACCTTGCTCTTGTCGTAATTGACCTGCTCGACGACGCCACTGAAGTCGTTGAACGGACCATCGGTGACCCGCACGACCTCGCCCGGCTCGAACAGGACCTTCGGCCGCGGCTTGTCCGCGCCTTCCTGAACACGGTTCAGGATCGCCTGTGCTTCCTTGTCACTGATCGGCGCCGGCCGGTCACTGCTGCCACCGATGAACCCGAGCACCTTCGGCACTTCCTTCACGAGGTGCCAGGTCTCGTCGTCCATCTCCATCTGCACGAGCACGTAGCCAGGGAAGAACTTGCGCTCGCTCTTGCGCCGCTGGCCGTCGCGCATCTCGACGACTTCCTCGGTCGGCACGAGCACTTCGCCGAAGCGGTCCTGCAGCCCCGCCCGCTTGGCGCGCTCGATCAGCGACTCTTTCACCTTGTGCTCGAAGTTCGAGTACGCGTGAACGACATACCATTGCAGGGCCATAGGTTTACAAGCCCCCCTGTCCCGTGATTCTGCTGGTCACGAACAACAGCAGCAGATCGAGCAACCAGAAGAACACGCCGCCGATCAACGCGAAGATCAGCACTACCAGGGTGGTCTGGATCGTCTCTTCACGCGTGGGCCAGACGACTTTGCGCAACTCGACGCGCGATCCCTGTATGAACTTCCAGAGCTGCTGGCCCTGGAACGACGTGTACAGCACGCCGAGCGCGGCGGCGAGCGCGACGATCACGCCGAAAGCCCGCAGCAGCACGGCCGAGCTCGCGAAGTAGTAATACGCGACCAGGCCCGCCAGCAGGATCAACACGGCGAGCGCGAGCTTCGCCGTATCGACGAACGTCGGTTGTTCTTCGACCTTTGTTTCCATGCCCTGTGTTCAAGAACGTCCGAAGCGCCCAACTCTCATTGCACTGCAGAGTTGGCAGGCCAGGAGGGACTCGAACCCCCAACCTGCGGTTTTGGAGACCGCTGCTCTGCCAATTGAGCTACTGGCCTTCCGTACGCTCGACGCCGTTACTGAATGATCTTTGCGACGACGCCGGCGCCTACCGTGCGACCACCCTCTCGGATGGCGAACCGCAAGCCCTCTTCCATCGCAATCGGGGAAATCAGCTCCACCTTCATCTGCACGTTGTCTCCGGGCATCACCAT
>DASZSB010000193.1:0-2525 GCA_035548835.1 Gammaproteobacteria bacterium
AGCGGGGCGTGTGCTCGGTTCCAGGCGCGCCAGATCGAGCCCACGTGGGCGGCGCGCGCGGCGCGATGCCATGAGATGGCCTGGCGCGGATGCGATGTGTCCCACGTGGACGCGCAGTCGATCGGCTGGGAGTGCATGACACACCAGCCCGGCGCGCGGCTCGACGGTGCGACATGGCATGCGATCCCGTCCGGGAATCGGACATTGTTTCTTGTTCATGCCGTGTCGATTTTGCTTGACGTGATTTTGTTCTCCTCGCGCGGCCGCGTCGCGTGGTGTCGACGATCGTCGTCGAGAACGCAGCTGGTTTGCGCTGTGCCGGCGTTTGATGAGTGGTCCGCGATTTTGCGCGGTCGGAGCGTCGATCTGCGCGCAGCGCGCGAACCAGGGCCGCCGAAAACCTGGTGGTAGAACGAGTGCTCACATTCCGTGAGGTGGATCGATGCTGCGTGACGAGAGCAGCCAGATGGCTGAGATGGGCGAGACGGGCTGGACGAAGACGGGCGAGGCGAGCGACTGGCGCGAGGTCGACCTCAGGATGCGCTCGCTCGCGCGGCGTCGGGCGCGTCTCGATCACGAGGAGATGGAGGCGGTGCGTGCGGCGGTGCGTGTGCAGGTATGGCGTCAGGTCGGCTGTGCGTCGATGCGCGAGTACCTCGAGCGCGTGTTCGGGTACGGGCCACGGGCGGCAAACGATCGGCTGAAGGTCGCGAGCGCGCTCGATGCGATGCCGGCGCTCGACGCTGCGCTGGCGGCGGGCGAGCTGCCGTACAGCGCCGTGCGGGAAATCGCGCGCATCGCGACGAGCCGGACCGTCGATGAGTGGGTACAGGCGTGCCGCGGCAAGTGCCTGCGCGAGATCGAGGAGCTCGTCGCCACGCGGCGCGAGGGCGATCTGCCGGACACGCCGCCGCGGCCGGAGCTTCGCCCGCAGGTTCTGCGGCTCGAGCTTGAAGGCAGTGACTACGCGCTGTGGCGGCAGGCTCGGCAGGTGCTCGAGAGCGAGCGGGATGAGGCGGTCGCTGATCGCGCGCTGCTGGCGGCGGCGTGCACGGCGCTGATCGAGCGGGCGGCGCAGGTCGAACGGACCGAACGTATGGAGGAGCAGGCCGGCGAGCGGTGCGATGATGAATTGATCGATGGCGGTAGCGAGATGTCGGGTGAGCCGTGCGGCGAGGCGCCGGGGGAGCCGTACAACGCGGCGCCGCGTGCCCACGTGGGCGCGTGTCGGCTCGGCGGCGATGGATCGGGCGAGCCGTGCGGCGAGGCGTCGGGGGAGCTGTGCGGCACTGGGCAGCGTGTTCACGTGGGTGGACGCCGGCTCGGCGTCGAGCCTTCGGGCGAGCCGTGCGGCAACGAATCTGGTGAGCTGTGCGGAATCGAATCGGACGAGCCGTGCGATGCGTCGGACGATCGGCGCCACGATGAGCAGCGTGCCCACGTGGCCGCGCGTCAGGGCGAGCCGTGCGGTGATGGGGCGGACGAGCCGTTTGGCGATGGGGCGGATGAGCGGCGCCACGACGAGCGGCGTGTCCAGGTAGGCGCGCGCCGAGGCGATCCGTGCGGCGTGACCTCGGGGGAGCCGTGCGGCGTGACGTCGGGGGAGCCGTGCGGCGTGACGTCCGAGCCGCGCGGCGACGGGAAGCGTGCCCACGTGGGGGCGCGCCGGCTTGGTAGCGACGTCCAGCGCGGGCGCGCGAAGTACCAGATCGCGATCATCGTTTGCGAGGCGTGCCGGGCGGGCTGGCAGGAGGGCGGCGGCAAGCGCATTCCGATCAGGCCCGAGGATGTCGCGCGCGCCGAGTGCGACGCACAGCGGATCGGGTCGCTCGACGAGGGGCCGCAGGCGGCGGTGCAGGACGTGCCGCCTAAGACGCGTCGGTTCGTGTTCCGGCGTGACGGTGACCGGTGCACGGTGCCGGGCTGCCGGGCGTCGGCGTTCATCGAGGTCCACCACGTCGTGCCGCGGGAGCACGGAGGTGGCTCGGAGCCGGAGAACCTGACGCTGCTGTGCGGGGGCCACCATGACGCGCTTCATGCGGGCCGGCTCGTGATCCGGGGCAGCGCGCCGAATCTGAGCTTCGAGTGGACGCATGAGGTCGGCTGGTCCGAGTCGCGTGCCCACGTGGGCGCGGAGACGGACGATCGCGCACGGCTCCGTGCAGACGCCATCCTCGCGCTCCAGACGCTCGGAGCTCGCAAGTCCGAGGCCGCGGCGGCTGTCGATGCAGCACTCCGCGATCTGGAGGAGCCCGACCTCGAGCAGGTGGTCAGGGCCGCCGTGCAGCACTGCTGGAAGTCGTGAACGTCCGTGCGCGGGGCGCGCGCTCGTCACCGACTTTCGATCAAACTCGCCGCTGCTGCGTGGGCTAGACGCCGGCGGGGCACTTTGTATTCAACCCCCGGGGTCCTCTGCCCCGCGGGGGCATCGGGCCTCGCGAACGCCTCGTGTAACTCCGCGCGATCGCTCGCGGCCGCTGGGCATACCGGGTGCAGCAATGCGGGCCCGAACCACCTGCTCGAGG
>DASZSB010000194.1:0-83089 GCA_035548835.1 Gammaproteobacteria bacterium
TGCCGAGCTCGAAGTTGCCGCCGTTCATCCACCACACGGCGAGCCCCACGGCGATCAGCAGCAGCACGAGCACGGATACGACCCATACGGTGATCTGCCGCTCGTCGCGCAGCTTGATCGTCTTGCTCGGCTGGATCTGCACCTCCTCGAGCTTGGCCTGGCGGCCATACATCTCCATGAGGCTGCGCTGATCGAGCCCGAGACGCTGCGCGTACTGGCGGACGTAGCCCTTGACGAACACGGGCACGCCGATCTGCTCGAAGCGGTTGTCTTCGAGCGCGGCCAGCTGACGCGCCTCGATGCGCAACTCGGTCGCGATCTGCTCGATCGTCAGATCTTTGGCGACTCGCGCATCGCGGAGTATCTGGCCAAGATTAGGGGACGCCGACGCTGCCGTTTCGGCGGCCGGCTGCTCGCTATCGGCCATCGCGCCTCTGTTGCTCTTCTTCGAGTTTGGCGAGCTCGGGGGAACCCTGGAAGCCGGAGCGCAGCTTCGCAGCGCACCTGTCGGCCGCCTCGTGATTCTTGAGTTGGGTTTCGACGTTGACGCACATCAGCAACACGGGGGCCGTGGGCATCTGCGATTCGAGGAATCGCTGCACGAACGCGCGCGCCTGCAGGAAGTTCCCACCCTCGTACGACATCTCCATCATGTTCGTCAGCGCGTCGGGGAACGTCGGATTGCGCGCGAGAGCGCTGCGGAAGTACTCCGCCGCTTTGTCCGCGGCGCCTGCACTGCGCGCGCACACGCCGGCGTTCGTGAACGCGACCTCGGGCGTCGCGTAGGTCGGATTCTCGGCCGCCCGCTTGAAGAACGGCTCCGCATCCGGCCAGCGGTTCTGCCGGCACAGGAATACGGCGTAGGCATTCGCCGAGGCCGAATTGCCGGGCTCGAGCTGCGTGGCGCGTTTGTAGTGCATCTCGGCCTCGTCGAGCATGCCGAGCTGGTCGTACGCGATGGCGATGACGGAGTGGGCGTCCGCGAGCCGCGGATTCTGCTTCAGCGCACGCTGCAGCCGCTCCATCGCGAGATCGAGCCGTCCCTGGCGCAGATAGCCGGCGCCGAGATTCACGTTCGCGACCGCCGCCTCGTTGTCGCGTTCCCGGTCACGCGGGCGCGCGGCGTGCACACCCACGGCAGCCAACGACAGAACCAACAACAGCGCCAAGCGGATTGTGCTCATGGACTGCTCGCTCCCATTACCCGGTCGCCGAGACGCACGCGTTGCCGATCCCGCACCCGCCCGGCGAGCTGTCCACACGCGGCGGCGATATCGTCGCCGCGCGGCCGACGGATCGTCGCAATCAGGCCCGCGTTGCGCAGCGTCTGCCAGAAGGCATCGATCGCCGGCGGCTGCGAGCAGCGGAATTCGGACTCGGGGAACGCGTTGAAGGGAATCAGATTGACCTTGGCCGGACGGTTGCGCAGCAGCTTGATGAGCTGCCGCGCCTGCGGCACGGAATCGTTGACACCGTCGAGCAGCACGTACTCGAACGTGATCTGCCGGCTGGCCTGGCCGGCGGCGTAAGTCCAGCACGCATCGAGCAGCTCCGCGATCGGGTGCACCTTGTTGATGGGCACGAGCCGGTCGCGCAGCTCGTCGGTCGGAGCGTGCAGCGAGACTGCGAGCGCAACGTTGCAGTCGGTCGCGAGCTTCATGATCTGCGGCACCACGCCCGCCGTGCTGATCGTGACGCGTCGGCGCGAGAGCCCGTAGGCCTGATCGTCGATCAGCAGCTGCACCACGGGCAGCACGTTGCGATAGTTCGCGAGCGGCTCGCCCATGCCCATGAACACGACGTTCGTGATGGTGGCAGGTGCCAGCTCGCGGGCCGCGAGCACGACCTGGCTCATGATCTCGGCCGAGCTCAGGTTGCGATTGAACCCCTGGTGACCGGTAGCACAGAACGCGCAGTCGAGCGCGCAGCCGGCCTGCGACGAGATGCACAGCGTGCCGCGGCTCGGCTCCGGGATGTACACGGTTTCGACGGCCTGGCCGGCGCCGACGTCGAGCAGCCATTTGCGCGTGCCGTCGTCGGAGTGCTCGCGCTTCAGCACCGGCGGCAGGGAGAGCACGGTCATCTCCTTCAGCTGCCTGCGCAGCGCCGCGCTGAGATCCGTCATCGCATCGAAATCGGGCTCATGCCGCTGGTACAGCCAGCGCATGATCTGCCGCGCCCGGTACGGCTTTTCGTCCAGGTTCTCGAAAAACTCGACCAGGCGCGGCCCCGGCATGCCGAGCAGGCTCAGCTTGCCGGGTTCCTTGCCGGGCAGTGTTACCGCGTCCGCGGACAAAGCTCGGCCTCGCTGAAGAAGAACGCGATCTCGGTGGCGGCCGTGGCCGGGCCGTCCGAGCCGTGCACCACGTTCTCCTCGATGGAAGTCGCGAAGTCCGCGCGGATCGTGCCCGGCGCGGCCTGCTTCGGATTAGTGGCGCCCATGAGGTCGCGATTGACCTTGATGGCGTTCTCGCCTTCCAGCACCTGCACCATGACGGGCCCGGAGCTCATGTACTTCACGAGGTCATTGAAGAACGGGCGCTGACGGTGCACCGCATAGAAACCTTCGGCCTGATCGGTCCGCAGCTTCAGCATCTTGGCACCGACGATCTTGAGCCCCGCGGACTCGAAACGCCGATACACCTCGCCGATCAGATTCTTCGCGACGCCATCGGGTTTGACGATGGACAGAGTACGCTCGACAGCCATTGTTCACCTTGCAGGAAGTTACAGTTGAGAAAAAACGCTCGCGCTTCAGACGCTGAAGCTCTCGCCGCACCCGCACTCGCCTTTGACGTTCGGGTTGCGGAACTTGAAGGCCTCGTTCAGCCCTTCCTTCACGAAATCCACTTCGGTGCCGTCGATGAGCCCGAGGCTCCCGGCATCCACGATCACTTTCACGCCGCCTTCGTCGAACACGACGTCGTCGGGCTTGACCGCATCGGCGTAGTCGATGGTGTACGCCCACCCGTTGCAACCGCTGCGGCGAACGCCGAGCCTAAGTCCCACGCCGCTGCCCCGCTTCGCAAGGTAGTTGCGCACGCGTGTCGCCGCATTCGAAGTCAGTGAGATCGCCATCGTTAACGTCCCTCGTTGTTGCCGGCGGCGACCTGACTCATGCAGGCCGCAACCGCATCCTCGATCCGCAGCAGCTTACCGAGCTTCTCCACGGGCACGTTCAGCCCGGCGCACACGGCCCGTGCGTCGAGCCCGCGTGCCTCCGCGCTGGACCGGCCTTCGAGCCACTCGGCGACCTTGCTCGCAGCCGCCACCGTGTGTGGACAACCGAAAACCTGGAATCGCGCCGACTGGACGACGCCGCCCTGCACCTGCAGCTGGAAACGCACCCACACCTGCAGGGTGCGGTCTTCGGCCTCGCCCGACACCAGACCGGGCAAGCCTTGCGGCAGTTCCCCGGCTCTGCCGAGCGCCTCGAAATAGCGCGCTACCGCGGCGCCGTATTCCATAGACAGCTCAATAGTTTAGCTCAAAAGCCCGAGCCCGAGCACCACGCGGGCGCCGATTTCGCGAGCGACCGCAACCTCGCGACCGCATCGGCGACCCGCGCGGCGGCCCGCTCGACCTCGGCAACCGTCGTGAACCGGCCCACGCTGAAGCGCAGCGAGCTGCCCGCCAGCGTGTCGGAAAGCCCCATGCCCGTGAGGACGTGCGATGCCTCCGGGCTGTCGGCCGCGCAGGCCGACCCGGCCGAGGCGGCCACGCCGCCGAGCGCGTAGCGAAGGCTCTCGCCTTCGACGCCGGGAAACGTCACGTTCAGCAGATGCGCCGCCCGGCTCTCCGGCGCGCCGTTCTGGCGCACGCCGGGGATCCCTGCCAGCCCCTGCCAGAGCCGGTCGCGCAGCGCGGCCAGCCGAGGCCCTTCCATGCCGGGGTCCGCGAGCTCGTAGGCGCGGCCCATGCCGACGATCTGGTGTGTGGCCAGGGTACCGGCCCGCAGACCCCGCTCCTGCTCCCCGCCGTGCAGTTCAGGGACCAGGCGTACGTCGGGACGTACGTACAAGGCGCCGACGCCCTTCGGGCCACAGACCTTGTGCGCCGTCAGCGAGCACAGGTCGATCGGCAGCGTGGCAAGATCGAGCGGCACCTTGCCGACGCTCTGGGCGGCATCGACGTGGAACGGCACGCGCCGCTCTCGGCAGGCGGCGCCGATCGCGGCCACGTCCTGGATCACGCCGGTCTCGTTGTTCACGTGCATGACCGACACGAGCGCGGTGTCCACACGGATCGCCGCGGCGACGCGCGCCGGATCGACGCGGCCGTCGGCCTCGGCGTCCACGTAGGTCACGGGGACCCCGTCGGTTTCCAGCGCGCGTGCCGTATCGAGCACGGACTTGTGCTCGATGCGCGACGTCACGAGGTGCGGCCGCGCGCCGCCGGCCCGCCGCAGGACCCCCTTCAGCGCGAGGTTGTTGGCCTCCGTTGCACCCGACGTGAACACCAGATGCTCGGGCCGTGCGCCCACACGCGCCGCGACGGCCGCGCGCGCGGCCTCCACGAGCGCACGCGCCCGCCGGCCCGCCGCGTGCTGCGACGACGGATTGCCGTACTCGTGCTCGAGACACCTCCGCATGACCGCCACGACGGCCGGATCGACGGGCGACGTCGCCGCGTAATCGAGGTAGATGACCTCGTCCTTCACTTCGCGCGCGGCGGCTGCCGCTTGGCCGGGTCCAGCGACGTCAGCATGCCGCGCAGGATGTTGACCTCGTTCTGATCGAGCGTCGCCTTCAGGAAAATCCGGCGCAGCTTCAGCCTGATCTGCTTCTGGTGCTCCGGATGCAGGAACCCGGAATCCGTCAGCAGGCGCTCGAGGTGCTCATGCAACCCTTCGAGCTCGGCCGCGGTCGCGAGCGGCTCGTCGCTCTGCGGCCCCCTGGCGGCCTCGCGCTCGGGCGCGGCCATGCGCAGCTCGTAGCAGAGCACCTGCACGGCCATCGCGAGGTTCAGCGAGCTGTAGCCCGGCGCCGTCGGAATGTGCACGAGCTGCTGGCAGCGCGCGAGATCGTCGTTCGTGAGGCCGGACTGCTCGGGCCCCATGAGGATGGCCACCTTGCTGCCCGGCAGACGGTCGCGCCAGATCGTGACGGCGCACTCGCGCGGATCCACGATCGGCAACGCAATCGTGCGCAGCCGGGCGCTCGCGCCGACGACCCAGCCGCAATCCGCGATCGCGTCGTTCAGATCGCCGTACACGCGCGCCATCGCGAGCAGATCGTCGGCGCCGGCGGCGCGCGCGGTCGCTTCCTCGCTCGGGAACTGCCGCGGCCGCACGAGCGCGAGATCGGAAAGCCCCATCGTCTTCATCGCACGCGCGGTCGCTCCGATGTTGCCGGGGTGAGAGGTGTCGACGAGGACGATGCGGACGGGAATGTGCACTGCGTGAGGACCGCCATGCGCGCCCGCGGTACGTACCGGCGGCGTCGCGGGTTTGCCAGGGAGCCGGCGAGTATTCTACGCTGCGCGCCCAATGCACGGCATGGTCAACATCGCAGTCCGCGCGGCGCGGCGCGCGGGCGAGCTCATGGTTCGACAGATGAACCAGCTCGAATCGCTGCGGGTCGTCGAAAAGAGCCGCAACGACTTCGTCACGCAGGTGGATCAGGCCGCCGAGGCCGCGATCATCGAGGTCATCCGGGACCACCATCCCGATCACGCCATCCTGGCCGAGGAAAGCGGTGCCTCCGGCGAGCACGAATACCAGTGGATCATCGATCCGCTCGACGGCACCACGAACTACGTGCACGGGTTTCCCGTGTTCTCCGTGTCGATCGCCGTGGCCCACCGCGGCGAGATCGAGCATGGCGTGGTCTACGACCCGCTGCGCCAGGAGATCTTCACGGCGAGCCGCGGCCAGGGCGCACAGCTCGACGGCCGCAGGATCCGCGTGAGCAAGCGCACGAGCCTGCAGCAGTCGCTGATCGCGACGGGCTTTCCGTACCGCGCGAACCTGCAGTACCTCGACCGCTACATGCAGATGCTGCGTGCCGTGATGCTCGAGACGGCCGGCGTGCGCCGCCCGGGCTCCGCCGCGCTCGATCTGTGCTACGTGGCCGCGGGCCGCGTCGACGCGTTCTTCGAGTTCGGCTTGAGCAAGTGGGACACGGCTGCGGGCGCGTTGATGATCCGCGAAGCCGGCGGCCGCATCAGCGACTTCCACGGCACGGACGGTTACTTCGAGAGCGGCAACGTCGTCGCCGGCAACCCGAAGATCTACGCCGCGCTCTCGAAGCTCGTCGCTCCGTTCGCGGCCGGCCTCTGACCTAGGTCGCGGCCGGCGCCTTCGCGGACGAGGCCGTATAAGGCCCGCCGCCGACCGAGATGCTCTTCAGGTTCGTCTTGCCGCCGTAGGCCAGGTTCACGAGCGCTCGGGTCACCGTGATGGCCGTGAACATCGACGTCACGATACCGATCGACAGCGTCACGGCGAAGCCCTTGATCGGGCCCGTGCCGAACATGAACAGCACGATGCCGGCGATCAGCGTCGTGAGGTTCGCATCGACGATGGTCGAGTACGCCTTGTCGAAGCCCGCCCGGATGCTCGCCTGCGGCGTGCTGCCGTTGCGCAGCTCCTCGCGGATGCGCTCGTAGATCAGCACGTTCGCGTCGATGGCCATGCCCATCGTGAGCACGATACCCGCGATGCCAGGCAGCGTGAGCACGAACGAGAACAGCGACATCACCGACACGAGCATGACGACGTTCGCCAGCAGCGCGATGTTCGCGAGAATGCCCATCAACCGGTAGTAGAACGAGATCCACAGCACAACCAGCAGATACCCGATGATCGTGGCGCGAATGCCGCGATCGATATTGTCCTGGCCGAGCGACGGGCCGATCGTGCGCTCCTCCACCGGCACGATCGGCGCAGCCAGCGAGCCGGCACGCAGCAGCAGCGAAAGATCGCGGGCTTCGAACACGGTCAGGCCCGTGATCTCGAACCGGTTCGAGAACACGCCGTTGATGCGGGCGTTGTTGATGACGGTTTCCTTGCGCTTCGGCGGCCCGGGCACCATCTTGCCGTCGCGCTCGACGAGCTGCGGCTGGTCCTCGATGAACAGCACGGCCATGTTCCGGCCGAGGTTGTTGATCGTGGTGTCGAGCATCTTGCGGGCGCCGGCCGCGTCGAGCCGCACCTGCACGGCGGGCTGGCCGTTGCTCGGGTTCGAAACCGCGTCGATCAGGTTGCCGCCGGACGCGATCACGTCGCGGCGCAGCAGGATCGGCGTTCCGTCCTTCGTCTTCTGCAGCTCGGAGCCGATCGGCGCGCGGCCGCGGCGTTCCGCGTCGAATGCGTTGTTCTCCATGTCGACGAGATGGAACTCGAGCGTCGCCGTGGAGCCGAGCACGCGCTTCGCCTGACCGGGGTCCTGCACGCCCGGCAGCTCGACCAGGATACGGTCGAGGCCCTGGCGCTGCACGACGGCTTCCGACACGCCGATGGCGTTGACGCGGTTGCGCAGCGTCAGCGTGTTCTGCTGGATCGCGAAATCCTGCCGTTCCTTGATGGCGGCCGGAGTCAGCCGCACGAGGAAACCCGGCCGCCCGTCGACGTCGCCGCGGTCGATGATCAGGCGGCTCGTGAGCTGGCCGAGCTGGACCAGCTGGTCGCCGGTCTCGAGCTTGCGGATCATGGCCTCGGCGCGATCCATGTCGCCGGGCTCGACGATCGCGATGCGCAGCACGCCGTCGGCAATGCGGATATCGTTGCGGATGTTGCCCTGCCGGAACTGCTGCCGCAGGTCCGATTCGTAGGTCTGCAGGAACTGATTGACCGCGGCGTTCAGGTCCACCTGATACAGGAAGTGCACGCCGCCGCGCAGGTCGAGACCGAGCGACATCGGCTTGAGTCCCACGGCGCGCAGCCACGCCGGTGTTCGCGACGACGTGGTCAGCGCCGCCACGTTGTTGGGCAGCGCGTCACGCAACGCATCGTTCGCCCGCAGCTGCTGCTCAACGGTCTCGAACCGCACGAGCGCCGCCGGACCGTTCTGCTCGATCGACAGGAACGGGATGTTCTTTTCCATCAGCGCGGTGCGGATCTGCGTGATCGTGGTCTGATCGACCGCCACGCCATCCGCGCGCGACACCTGCACCGCCTCGTCCTCGCCGAAGAGATTCGGCAGCGCCAGGATCATCGCCACGAAGACGATGCCGAAGACCAGCAGATTCTTCCAGAGCGGGTAGCGATTCATGGCGTTGGCTCGTGCGAACGGCTAGACGTGCTTCAGCGTATCTTTGGGCAACACGGCCGCGATCGATTGCCGCTGGACCTTGATCCTGACCCCATCGGCGATCTCGACGGTCACGAACTGCTCGCCGAGGTCCGTGACCTTGCCGAGCACGCCGCCGCCGGTGACGATCTCGGTGCCCGCGGTCAGTGCCTCGATCATCTGGCGGTGCTCCTTCTGCTTCTTCTGCTGCGGCCGGATCAGCAGGAAGTAGAACACCACGATCAGCAGGACGGGCAGCAACAAGGCGCTGAGCGGATTGCCCGCGCCACCGGCAGCGCCCGTCTGGGCGGCCGCGTCGCTAATGAACAGGTTCAGTAGGGATTCCATGGTCGATCCAATGCCGTAAGCGCGTAGGGTAACGTGGGAACTCGGGAAACGCGCGGCATTATGACACAGGCCCCACGTTCGCGGTCTCGAGCTCGGCGGCCGCCACGGCCGCAAACTGCCCAGCCTCGATGCCGGCGCGCAGCCGCGCCATGAGCTGCTGATAGAAGTACAGGTTGTGGAGCGTGGCGAGCCTCGCCCCCAGAATCTCGTTGCATTGCTGCAGGTGGCGCAGGTACGAGCGGGAGTAATTCCGGCACGCATAGCAGCCGCAGCGCGGGTCGATGGGCCCCGTGTCCGCCTGGAACCGGCTGTTGCGGATGTTCAACGGCCCCTCGCTCGTGAACAGCTGGCCGTTGCGGGCGTGGCGCGTGGGGATCACGCAGTCGAACATGTCGATGCCGCGCGCCACGGCCTTCACGAGGTCGGCCGGGGTGCCCACGCCCATGAGGTAGCGCGGCCGATCGGCCGGCAGCGCCGGCGCGAGCCCCTCGAGCACCGCCAGGCGCTCCTCTTCCGGCTCGCCGACGGCGAGGCCGCCCACGGCGTACCCCGGAAACCCGATCTCGACGAGCCCGGCCAGGGACTGTTGCCGCAGATCGTGATGCACGCCGCCCTGCACGATGCCGAACAGCGCGGCGTCGCTGCCGGTGCCCCGTTTCAGCGCCTCGAAGGCGGCGCGGCTGCGCCTCGCCCAGCGCAACGACAGCTGCATGGACTCGCGGGCCGCCGCGCGGTCCGCCGGGTACGCCGTGCACTCGTCGAACACCATGACGATGTCGGCCCCGAGCGCGTCCTGCATCTCGACCGAGCGCTCGGGCGTGAGCTCGATCAGGTCGCCGTTGACGGGCGAGCGGAACTCGACGCCCTTCTCCGTGATCTTGCGCAGGCTCTTCAGGCTCCAGACCTGAAAGCCGCCGGAATCGGTAAGGATCGGTCGCTGCCAGTGCATGAAGCCGTGCAGCCCGCCGTGCGCGCGGATCACGTCGATGCCGGGGCGCAGCAACAGGTGGAACGTATTGCCGAGCACTATCTCGGCGCCTATGGCCTCGAGCTCCTCGGGCGTCATGGCCTTGACCGTGCCGTACGTGCCGACGGGCATGAACGCCGGCGTCTCGATCGTTCCGCGGCGGAAGCCGATGCGGCCGCGGCGCGCGGCGCCGTCGGTACGAAGCAACTCAAACCGCATGGGTGGAAGCGCGCGCGGCGCGCGCCGGCGTGACGAACATGGCGTCGCCGTAGCTGAAGAACCGGTAACGTTGCGCGACGGCGTGGCGATAGGCCGCGAGCGTGGCATCCCGGCCCGCGAACGCGCATACGAGCATCAGCAGCGACGACTCGGGCAGGTGGAAGTTCGTCACCATGGCATCGACGACCCGAAACCCGAAGCCGGGGTAGATGAACAGCCGGCTGTCGCCGGCGAACGGCGCGAGCTCGCCGCCGCGCGCGGCCGTCTCGAGCGCCCGCACGCTCGTGGTGCCCACAGCCACGACGCGGCCACCGCGCGCGCGGCAGCGCGCCACCGCGGCGCAGGTCTGCGCCGACACTTCCAGCCACTCCGCATGCAGCTCATGGTCCTCCACCCGATCCGTCCGGACGGGCGCGAACGTACCGGCACCGACGTGCAAGGTCAAAAACGCGCGCTCCACGCCGAGCGTTTCGAGCTTCGCGAGCGTCGCGGCATCGAAGTGCAACCCGGCGGTCGGTGCGGCCACGGCGCCCGGCGCGCGCGCGAACACCGTCTGGTAGCGCTCGCGATCCGCGTCACCGGCCGCGCGCTCGATATACGGCGGCAGCGGCACCTGTCCGTGCGCCTCGAGGAACGGCACGAGGTCGCGATCGAGCTCGAGCTCGAACAACGCACCGTCGCGCCCCAGCACGCGGGCCCGCGCCGCACCGGGCAGCTCGAGCTCGCTGCCCGCCTTGGGCTTGTGACTCGCCTTGAGCTGCACCAGCGCGCGGCGCGGGCCGAGCAGCCGCTCGAGCAGCAGCTCGACACGGCCGCCGCTCGGCTTGCGCGCCATGACCCGCGCCGGCAGCACGCGCGTGTCGTTGAACACCAGCAGGTCGCCGGGGCGCAGCAACGCGGGCAGATCCGTGAACAGCCGGTCGCTCACGGCGCCCGTGCCGCCGTCGAGCACGAGCAGACGGCTCGCACTGCGCTCGGGCAGCGGCGCTTGGGCGATGAGCTCCTGGGGCAGCTCGAAATTGAATTCGCTCCGACGCATCGGAGCGAAATTCTAGCGTCAACGCCGCGCTTCGGCCGGAACTTTCCCTTCGAGCGTCTCGCGCTTCTGATGACGCAGCACGACGATGTGCAACGTTTCGCCGGGCTCGAAGCTCGCGAGGATGCGCATCGCGTGCTCGGGCGACGTGGGCTTGCGACCGTCGATCTCGAGGATCACGTCGCCGTCCATGAGCGCCACCGCGGCGTTCTCCGGCGCCCGCACCACGAGCAACCCTTCGCTGGTGCCGAAGTACTGCCCGAGCCCGGGGCTCAGCGTCGCGAGCTTGAGGTCCGCCCACGCGTTGTGGCGCCAGAACATGTCCGGCCACGAGCCTGGCCCCGGGAGGTTCGGCATGTCCGGCAGGAACGAATTCCACTGCTGCCCGCGTGCCTTCACGTGCACCGTGCGGTAGTCGCCGCCGCGCAGCACGCGCAGCTCGACGTCGTCGCCGGGCGCGACGTTGGCCATCTGGCCGAGCAGCGCCTGCGAGGGCGACTGCCGGGCGGCGCCGGCGGCAGGCGGTGTCGCGAGCTCCGCCCCATCCATGGCCACTATCGTGTCGCCGATCACAAGCCCCGCGTCGGCGCCGGGCCCGTTCGGAGTCACTCCCGTGATGCGGGCGCCGAGCTCCGTATCCTCGATCGCGACGCCGAGCACACCGCGCGGGGGCCCGAAACGGAACTGCCGCGTGACGTCCTTCACCACCGGATCCACGAGCTGCGCCGACAGCCGCGCGACGTCACGCGCCGCTGCCTGCAGTTGCTCCCGCGCCTTCTGCAGCTCGCGCCTGAGCTCCACCTGATTGCGCTGCGCCTCGGCCTGCTCGCGCGCCGCGGGCGCCCGCTCGCTCTGGGGGAACGCGGCCGGCGCACACACCGAGGTCAGCAAGGCCAGTGTGGCGGGCGTCAACAATCGTGCGTGCGTCCTCATGCTGATTCTCCGCAAACAGCCTCTAGTAGCCACCGCTCTGCGCTTCGGCATAGCGAACGTTCACGAGCGCGTTCATGAGCTCGACGCGGTCGCTCCACAGCGCCGCCTGCTGCGGAACGGGCAGCTTGCGTGCCGCGCCGTACACGAGCTGCTCGTCGACGAACGCGATGCGGTCCTCGAGGCCGGCGATCGTGCTGGCCGTGGCCCCCGTCATCAGCGGCGACTGCGCCGGCAGCTCGGCCAGCAACCGTTCCAGCCGCGCGGACTCCTCGACCAACGCGCCATACGAGCCGGCGGCCGGCAGCGGTGTTTCGAGCTCGCGCCCCGCAACGACCGGGACCGGCGCGGCTTCGCCGTCGTCGCCGGGACCGCCGGACGTCGTCACGTACGCGATGGCGGCGGTTGCGACCGCGGCAACTCCGGCGCCGGCCACCAACCACGACCGGCGACTGCGGACCACGCCGTTCGCCTTCTCGGCGGCGAGCACGCGATCCAGCACCTCGGGCGGCGCCTCGAGCATCTGCAGCGACCGCAGCGCGCGCTGCATGCGCTGCAGACGCGCGATCTCGCATCCATAGGCGGGCGTCGCTTCTATCTTCGCGCGCGCTCGCGCATCGAGCGGCTCGCCATCGCGCAACGCTAACAGGTCTTCAGTACTGGGGCGCATAGATCCGATTCGCTCTCTTCCTCACCGGACTCGAGCAGCACGCGCAGGCGCTCGTGAGCGCGCGCGAGCTGCGATTTCGAAAAGCTGGCCGTGTAACCCAGCATGGCGCCGATTTCCTTGTGCGTGTGCCCTTCCACGTCGTGGAGCCACACGACAGCGCGAGCCATGTGGGGCAGCGCATCGAGCGCGCGCTCGAGCGCGATCTGCTCGTCGACGGCGGCGGACCGCGCGGGCGCCTCGCTCAGGATGTCCTCGCCGTCGACGCACCGCCGCGACATCCACCCCGAGCGCAGGTACATCAGGCATTTGTTGATGGCGATGCGTTTGACCCAGAACCCGAGATCGGCTTCGCCGCGGTACGTGCCGATCTTGCGGAACACCTCGATGAAGGTGTCCTGCAGCACGTCCTCCGCGGCGGCCCTGGACGCGAGCATGCGCCGCGCGAGCGTGAACACCACGCTGCCGAACAGCGCGTAGAGCTCCGAATGCGCGTCGCGGTCGCCGCGCTGGGCGCGCGCGAGCAGAACGGAATCGACCTTCGGCGGCGGTTTCGGTGGCAGCACGACTGCTTTTAGATGCTACGGGCGTGAAAAGGGTCGCGCCGTGCTTTTCGCTGGTAGAATGCGCGCGTTGGCGCTATAAGGTCCCGCGTGCCCGAGTGGCGGAATTGGTAGACGCAGTGGACTCAGACTGAATTTGAGCCCTCCGGGGGAAACCCCGAAGGTGAAGCCCGTCAAAGTCGGCGAAGGCCCTGGACACCCGGTCCGAGCTAATGCCGAGCCAAACCCCGGAGCGGGGAAGGTGTAGAGAGCAGACGGCGGGCACCTAAGGCCGCAAGGCTAGGGTGAAGGCGTGCTCCAGACCACGAACGTCGCGCGAGCGACGGCGGCGAAAGCCGAAGTGGCACGAAAATCCACCGCCTAAACAGCGTGTCGGTTCGACTCCGACCTCGGGCACCACTCTTTTTCGACCGCACCACTACCCTCGAGTCCCCGCCCCGACGTCCGCGGAACGTGAACGGAGTCTCCCATGGCATGGCTGCTGCTGATCGTCGCCGGCGTTCTCGAGGTGGTATGGGCCTACTACATGAAGCAGTCGGGCGGCTTCACGAAGCTCGTGCCTTCGGTCGTCACGATCGCGACGATGATCGCGAGCTTCGTGCTGCTGTCGTTCTCGATGCGCACGCTGCCGCTCGGGACGGCCTATGCCGTATGGACGGGCATCGGCGCGGTCGGCGCCTTCCTGGTCGGGGTATGGGTGCTCGATGAGCAGGTCAGCGCCCTGCGCGTGCTCGCAGCCGCGCTGATCGTTTCTGGCCTTGCGCTGATGAAACTCGCGAGCACCGACTGACGAAGCGCGAACCTCAGGCCTGCAGGGCCACGACGAAACAGCAGATCGCCCAGAACAACGGATACTCGGCGCCGCCGAAATTCCACATCCACTTGCCCGCCGACACGCGCCAGCTCGCCCACGCGGCCACCACGAGGAACAGCCCGGTCAGGCTCGCCACGTAACGCGTGTACAGATCGAAGACGAGCCCGACCGAAGCCACGATCTCGACGGCGAACGAGGCGTACAGCCAGGCGATCGGCGGCCGCAGGCCGGCCTTGTCCATGAAGCCCTTGACGAAGTCCTGGTTGCGGAACTTCACGAACAGGTGGGGCAGCAGGAAGAGCCCGCAGACGATCCGCAGAATGTTCGCGCCATGCGTCAGGTCGAAGGCCTGTTCGTGCATCGATCCCCCAGTGCGGCCATGAACGGGCCGCCGCGCCCGACTCAGGGCTCTTTCTTCTTCAGTTGCAACGGACTGCGGCCGCGCCGGATCCGCAGATTCAGCATCTCCACGACCACCGAGAACGCCATCGCGAAGTAGATGTAGCTCTTCGGTAGATGCACGTCGGCGCCCTCCGCGATCAGCGCCACGCCGATCAGCACGAGGAACGAGAGCGCGAGCATCTTGATCGTGGGGTGATCGTCGACGAAGCGGCCGATGGCACCGGCCGAGAACATCATGACGATCACGGCGATCACGATCGCCACGATCATCACGATGACGTCGTTCGCGAGCCCGACCGCCGTGATCACGGAATCGAGCGAAAACACGATGTCGATGATCCCGATCTGGAAGATCACGCTGACGAAACCGGCGTGCCGCACCTCGTGCTCTTCGGATTGCGCGCCTTCGAGACTCGAGTGAATCTCGAGCGTGGACTTTGCGATCAGGAACAGACCGCCGCCGATCAGGATCAGGTCACGCCCCGAGATGTCGATGCCGAATGCCGTGAACAGCGTAGATTGCAGCCGCATGATCCACGTCAGCAGCAGCAACAGCAGGATGCGCGTGCCCATCGCGAAAGCGAGACCGAGGATCCGGGCCCGCTGCCGCTGCGCCTGCGGCAAGCGGCCGACGAGGATACTGATGAAGATGATGTTGTCGACGCCGAGAACGATCTCGAGCGCGGTCAACGTGAACAGCGCAATCCACGCCTCGGGCGACGACAGCCACTCCATGGAACGGGAGCGAGTGGCGCGTTATTCGTCGATTGCGGCGTGCGGGTCGTCGAGCACCTTGGCGAGCGTATTGGGAGGCAGATAGCCGCCGATCAGCTCACCGGTCTCGGAGAACACGGCCGGCGTGCCGCGCACGCCGATTCTCTGGCCCAGCGTGTAGTGGGCCTCGACCGGCGTCTTCGCGCACTTCGCCGTGGGCACTTCGCCGCCGAGCTTCGCGCGCGTCAGCGCGGCAGCGTGATCGGGGGCGCACCACACGCCTTCGGCCTTTGCCCAGGACTCGGTATTCGGGCCCGTGCGCGGGTAGAACAGATAGTGGACCTCTATGCCGAGGGCGGTGACCTTGTCGATGTCACGGTGGAACTGCCGGCAGTAGCCGCAGTCGACGTCCGTGAATACCGTGACCACGTGCTTGACCGGCTTACCCGCGGCCGGCTTGAAGATGATCATGCTGGCGGGATCGACGCTCTTCAGCATCGCGACGCGCGCCTTGGCGCGCGTCTCTTCCGTCAGGTTCGAGCTCGTCTTCGCGTCGTAGATGTCGCCTTTGATGATGTAGCGACCGTCCGTGGTGACGTAGGCGACGTTCGAGCCAATGGCCACCTGATAGATGCCGGCCACCGGCGAGTTGCTGATGTCCTTGACCTCGATGCCGCTCAGCTGCCCCGCGAGCTGCTCCTTGGTGAGCTCCTCGGCCCCGGCGCCTGCGGCGGCCAGTGCGAGAGGCAAGAGACTCAGCGTTACGAGAGCGCGGTGTGTCTGCACGGGCAGTCTCCTAATGGGAGGGACGCGACGAGCGTCCGACGATTCTACCAGTAAAGACCGCTGCGGGAAGCGTCGGTTCAGCCGCGCGGGTGGTGCCGGCTGTGAAGCTCTTTCATGCGCTCACGCGCGACGTGCGTGTAGATCTGTGTCGTCGAGACGTCGCTGTGGCCGAGCAGCAGCTGGACCACGCGCAGGTCCGCGCCGTTGTTCAGCAAATGCGTCGCGAACGCGTGCCGGACCGTGTGCGGGGACAGCTTCTTCTTGACCCCCGCCTTCTTCGCGTAGCGCTTGATGATGTGCCAGAAGGCCTGGCGCGTCATGCGGTCGCCGCGGCGCGTCGGGAACAGGTAATCGGTCTGACGCTCGAGCAGGATCTCGACGCGCGGGCCGTTCACGAACTCCTTGACCCAGTCCTGCGCTTCGTCGCCGAGCGGGATCAGCCGCTCGCGATCGCCCTTGCCGACGATCCGGAGCACGCCCTGGTTCAGGTTCACTTGACTCATCTTCAGATTGATGAGCTCCGAGACACGCACACCCGTGGCGTACAGCACCTCGAGCATCGCGCGGTCACGGTGACCCAGGGGCTCGGCGACGGTCGGGGCCGCGAGCAGAGCTTCGACCTCTTCTTCGGTCAGGGACTGCGGCAGCGCGCGGCCGATCTTCGGCATCGCGATCTGCGCCGTCGGATCCTCGCTCAGCAGCCCTTCGCGCAGCAGGTAGCGATAGAAACGACGGAAGCTCGACAGCTGGCGAGCGGTCGAACGCGGCTTGGCCCCGGATTCGACGCGCCACGCGATGTAATCGAGAATATCCGCGCGGCTGGCCCGCGCGAGCTCGACGTTACGCGACACCAGGCGTTGGTTCAGCGCCAGCAGGTCGGCGCGATACGCGCCGAGCGTATTCTCGGACAACCCTCGCTCCATCCAGATCGCATCGAGGAAGCGATCGATGAGCACCTTCGGGTCGCCGGGTAGACTCACACCTGCCTGAGCCGGGCTGCTGTGCAGAAAGTTGTGCGCCATTGCCTACGGTGCGGTCGCAGAATATTTTATATGATTCAACACGTTATACACATTCTGCAGGCCCCAATTCGGGGCGTTGCAGTGGATCGAGTATGCGTGAGCCCCAAACCCACCTGCGTGACCGTCTTCACAGAAGGCCGGCAGCGTTAACATAAAGAGAAGCGTGTCACAGAAAGCCGGCGAAAAAGTGTCTGGGGTGTCGCTACCGTGCGACGCGTGCTTTGACATAAACGTCGCGTTGGCGCGACTCGGCGCCACATCGGCCGCCTCGACATGAGGGTTCGGCGGCTCATACGCGCCTGCTACGGCACCTATGCATGGGTGGCGCTGGCCGCGATCGCGTTGCCGATGTGCGTGTTGCTCGCCGTCACCCCGGGCGTGCATCGGCGCCGCAACATCGCCCGAAACGCGTCGAAGATGTTCTTCGCCTCGATCGGCAGCCCCATCCGCGTCGAGGGAGGCGAGATTCGGCACTACCCCTGCGTCATCGTCGCGAATCACGCGAGCTACCTCGACGGCATCATTTTGACCGCCGCCCTCCCCGCCGGGTTCACGTACCTGATCAAGCAGCAGATGACGCAGGTGCCGGTCGTCGGCTACATCCTGCGGCGGCTGGGTTCGGCGTTCGTCGATCGGACCGATCCCCGCGACCGTCACCGGATCGCGCGGACGCTGGTTGGCCAGGCGCGCCAGGGCGCTGCGCTCGGATTCTTTCCCGAGGGAACGTTCGACGCCTCGCCCGGCCTGAAGCCCTTCCAGCTGGGCGCCTTCAGCGCCGCCGCGCGGGCCAAGCTGCCGGTGGTGCCGGTCGTGATCTACGGCGCGCGCGAGAAACTGCCCGCAGGGCGGGTGCTACCGGCCCCCGGGCCACTGCGCATCCGTATCTGCGACCCGCTGCATGCCACGGACGAAGTATCGCCGAGAACCCTGATGCAACTCACGCGCCGCACGATGCTCGTTCACCTGGACGAGCCGGACCTGGCTCAGCCGGAAGAGCCTTAGCCGCTTCGGGGTCAAGAGGGTGTCACCCCGTTACATGCCGGAGTAGTTGGGGCCGCTGCCACCCTCGGGCGGCACCCAGGTGATGTTCTGCGCCGGGTCCTTGATGTCGCAGGTCTTGCAGTGCACGCAGTTGGCCGCATTGATCCGCAGCTCCGGCGCGCCACCCGCGCCCGTCACGACCTCGTACACACCGGCCGGGCAGTAACGCTGTGCCGGCTCCGCATAGCGCGGCAGGTTCACGGCCATGGGGACCTTCGCATCCGCGAGCTCGAGGTGACACGGCTGGTCTTCCTCGTGCGCGGTGCTCGCGAGGAACACTGAGCTCGCCCGATCGAAGGAGACGACGCCGTCGGGCGCGGAATAGCGGATACGCCGCGAACGCGACGCGCGTCGCAGCGCGTGATCCGGCTTGCGATTGTGCAACGTCAGCGGCGACCGCCCATCGAGCAGATTCTGCTCCAGCACGGCGAGCCCACCGCCGAGCAGCGGACCCAGCTTCGCGACACCGGGACTGAAATTGCGGCCGGCACGCAGCTCGTCGAAGATCCACGACGCGCGAATGCGGTCTCCGTAGCGCGCGAGCTCGGCGTCCGCCGCCTCACCCGTTTGCGCGAGCGCCGCGAAGAGCGTCTCGGCCGCGAGCATGCCGCTCTTCATGGCGGTATGCGAACCCTTGATCTTGGCCGGATTCAGGAAGCCCGCATCGCAACCCACGAGCAATCCGCCGGGCACGTCGAGCCGCGGCAGCGACTGCAGCCCACCCTTGTTCACCGCGCGGGCGCCGTAGGCGATGCGCTGCCCTCCGACGAGCAGCTCGCGAATCAAAGGATGCTGCTTCCAGCGCTGGAACTCCGCGAACGGATCGAGATGCGGATTGCGATACGCGAGCGAGACGATCAGGCCGAGGTACAGCTTGCCGCCGTCGGCGTGATACACGAACCCGCCGCCATCGGTGAACAGCCCGAGCGGCCAGCCGACCGTGTGCAGCACGGCGCCGGGGCGGTGCCTGGCGGGATCGACCTGCCAGATCTCCTTGAAACCGAGCGCATAGTGCTGGGGGTCGACGCCGGCGCGCAGATCGAACCGCGCTTCGAGGCGGCGACCGAGATGCCCGCGACACCCCTCGGCGAACACGGTGTAACGACTCTTGAGCTCGTAGCCCCCCTGGTAGTTCGGCTTCATGGTGCCGTCGCGCGCAACGCCCATGTCGCCGGTCACCACACCGATGACCCGGCCGCTGTCGTAGAGCACGTCGACCGCCGCAAAACCCGGCAGCACGTTGCAGCCGAGCGCCTCGGCCTGCTCACCGAGCCAGCGGCACAGATCACCCAGGCTGATCACGTAATGGCCGGAATTGCGCAGCGTGTGCGGAACCCAGCGGTCCTCGACCGGCACATGCCGCTGCGCGTCGCGCAGCCACGTGAGCTCGTCCGCGGCGACGGCCGTACTGACCGGTGCGCCGCGCGCACGCCAGTCGGGGAACAGCTCGTCGAGCGGGCGCGGATCGAACACGGCGCCGGACATGATGTGCGAGCCGACGGCCGCGCCCTTCTCGACCACGCATATGGAGATCTCTTTGCCGCCAGCACGTGCGAGCTGCGCGAGACGACATGCCGCAGCGAGGCCGGCGGGCCCAGCGCCGACCACGACGACGTCGAATTCCATGCTCTCGCGGGACACGTTCTGCGAATTGGCCGGCAAGCGGGAAATGGCGGCGCATTGTAACATCGCGCTCCGAACGTGCCCCAGGCCGACCATCACTTCGACACGCTGTGACCGAACCCATCTGGAAGCCTTCCGCTGAACGCAGCGCCAAGAGCAACATGCGGCGCTTCATCGCGGCACACCGCGCACGCCTCGCCGGCGACGATTACGCCGCCCTCTACCGCTGGAGCGTCGAATCGCCCGCAGAGTTCTGGGAAGCCGTCTGGGAGTTCTGCGGCGTTCGTTCCCGCACGGGCTACTCGTCGGTCGTGCGCGATGCCGACCGCATGCCGGGTGCACGCTGGTTCGAAGGCGCCACGCTGAACTTCGCAGAGAACCTGCTGGCGCCGGCACGCTCCGGCGCCGCGATCGTCTTCGTCAACGAGCGCGACGAGCGCCTCGAGTTGAGCTGGCAGGAGCTGCGGGCGCAGGTGGCCAGCGTCGCGTCGAAGCTGGGCTCACTCGGCGTCGGCAAGGGCGATCGCGTGGCCGGGTTCGTTGCGAATCGCCCCGAGGCGGTCGTTGCGATGCTCGCGACGGCGAGTCTCGGCGCCGTGTGGTCATCCTGCTCGCCCGACTTCGGCGTCGATGCCGTGCTCGATCGCTTCGGACAGATCGAGCCCAAGGCGCTGTTCGCCACCGACGGCTATTTCTACAACGGCAAGAGCATCGACTGCCTGCCCTCGATCCGCTCGATCGCCGCGCGCCTGCCGTCGCTGCGCGGAGTAATCGTGATTCCGTACCGCAACCGCAATCCCGACGCGAGCGGCATTCCGAATGCCGCACTGTACCCCGACCTGCTGCGTCAACCGGCGGCGCTCGAGTTTACGCCGGTCGCGTTCGCGGACCCCGCGTACATCCTCTACTCGTCCGGAACGACGGGCGTGCCGAAGTGCATCGTGCACAGCGCGGGCGGCACGCTGCTGCAGCATCGCAAGGAGCACGTGCTGCATTCCGACATCTCGCCCGGCGACGTGGTGTTCTACTTCACGACCACCGGCTGGATGATGTGGAACTGGCTCGTATCCGCCCTCGCCTCCGGCGCCACGCTCGTGCTGTTCGAAGGCGCGCCTCTGCATCCGGACCCCGGCGTGCTGTGGCGCATCGCGGAACGCGAGCGCATCGACGTGTTCGGCACGAGCGCGAAGTATCTCAGCGCGCTCGAGAAGTCCGGTTACCGCCCGCGCGAGCACCATGACCTGGCCTCGCTGCGCAGCATTCTTTCGACCGGCTCGCCGCTGGCGCCCTCGAGCTTCGATTACGTGTACGCCGATATCAAACAGGACTTGCAGCTCGCGTCGATTGCAGGCGGCACGGACCTGATCTCGTGCTTCGCGCTCGGCAATCCGCTCCTGCCCGTGTATCGCGGCGAGCTGCAATGCCGCGGGCTCGGCATGAAGGTGGAGATCTTCACGGCCGACGGCCGCCCCGTGCGCGAGCAGAAGGGCGAGCTCGTCTGCACGGCACCGTTCCCCTCGATGCCGGTAGGTTTCTGGAACGACCCCGACGGCAGCAAGTACCGCCGCGCGTACTTCGAGCGCTTTCCGAACGTGTGGCACCACGGCGACTACGCCGAGCTCACCGCGCACGACGGCCTCATCATCTACGGGCGCTCCGACGCCGTGCTGAATCCGGGCGGCGTGCGCATCGGCACCGCGGAGATCTACCGCATCGTCGAGCAGTTCCCCGAGATCGCGGAGAGCATCGTCGTGGGTCAGGACTGGGCCGACGACGTGCGCGTCGTGCTGTTCGTGCGCCTGCAACCGGACTGCACGCTCGACGCCGCGCTCGAGAAGCGCCTGCGCGATGAAATCCGCAAGCGCGCGAGCCCGCGCCACGTGCCGGCGAAGATCCTGGCGGTGGCCGACATTCCGCGCACGATGAACGGCAAGATCGTCGAGCTCGCGGTGCGCGACGCGATCCACGGCCGGCCGGTCGGCAATCTCGACGCGCTGGCGAACCCAGAGGCGCTGCAGCACTTCCGCGGCCGCCCAGAACTCGCGCAATGACCGGCCCTCTCGCGCTCTATCGACAGCGCGTCGAGCGCGGCGAGCTCGCCGCCGATCCCGCGCAGGCGCAAGCCATCGCGGCGCTCGACCGCCTGCATCGTGACCTGGTGCGCGCGGGCCCGCCGCGGCGCGGCTGGCGGCAGCGGCTCGCGGCGCTGACTGGTCGCGCCAGCCCTCCGCGCGTGCGCGGCCTGTATCTGTGGGGCAGCGTGGGACGCGGCAAGACGTTCATGATGGACCTGTTCTTCGGCGCGCTGCCGTTCAAGGACAAGACGCGTCAGCACTTCCACCGCTTCATGGCGTCGGTGCACGAGCGCCTGAAGCACCACCGCGACGTCGAGAATCCGCTCGAGCTGGTGGCCGACGAGATCGCGGCCGAGGCGCGCATCATCTGCTTCGACGAGTTCGTGGTCACCGACATCGCGGACGCCATGATCCTCGGCAACCTGTTCGCCGGATTGTTCGCACGCGGCGTGACGCTGGCCGCCACCTCGAACATCGCGCCGGAGCACCTGTACAAGGACGGCCTGCAGCGCCAGCGGTTCCTGCCGACGATCGCGCTGCTGCGCGAGCACACGGAGGTTCTGCACGTCGGCGGCGCCACCGACTACCGGCTGCGCGCGCTCGAGCGCGCCGACACCTACCAGACACCGAGCGGTCCGGCCGCCGATCAGAAGCTCACGGAGTTCTTCGACGCGATCGCGCCGGACGAAGGCGACCACGGCGGGACGATCGAGCTGTTCGGCCGCCGCATCGACTACCGGCGCGCGGCCGACGGCGTGATCTGGTTCGATTTCGCGCAGATCTGCGACGGCCCGCGCAGCCAGGACGACTACATCGAGCTGTCACGCCTGTATCAGACCGTGCTCGTGTCGAACGTGCCGCGCTTCGACGTGACGCTCGAGAATCAGGCACGCCGCTTCATTGCGCTCGTCGACGAGTTCTACGACCGGCGCGTGAAGCTGATCCTGTCGGCGGCCGCTCCCGTGACGGATCTGTACGCGGGCGAGAAGCTGCGGTTCGACATAGGGCGGACGCAGAGCCGGCTGCAGGAGATGCAGACTCACGACTATCTGGCCGAGGCGCACCGGCCGTAACGGCGCGCGCTCAGCCGAGCCGGCTGCGGACTTCCATGAGCTCGGGGAAGAACGCGTTGTCGACGGTGCGCTGCAGGTACTTCACGCCCGACGTGCCGCCCGTGCCAGGCTTCATGCCGATGATGCGCTCCACGGTCTTCAGATGGTGGAAACGCCAGAGCTGGAAATTCACCTCGATGTCTACCAGCCGCTCGGAGACCTCGTAGGCAGCCCAGTACTGGTCAGGGTGCTGATAGATGATCTGCAGCACGTCGACGACGCCCGGATGGTGCTCGTACCTCTCGGTCCAGTCGCGCTCGACGCGCGTTTCCGGCACGCGATGGCCCACGCGGTACAGATAACGCAGGAACTCGTCGTAGAGCCCCGGGTGCTCGAGCGCGTACTTCAGGCTCCGGTAGTAGTCGAGATGGTGCGTGAAGCGCGACAGCGCCGCGCGATCCTTGCGCCCGAGCTTGAACTCGAGCAGCCGGTACTGCGGCGACTGGAAACCGGACGCGGTGCCCAGCGTGTCGCGGAACGCCGAGTACTCCGACGGCGTGAGCGTCGCCAGCACGGCCCACTGGTTGACGAGCTGTTGCTGCACGCGCTTGATGCGGTCGAACACCTTGATGCTCTGCGGCAGCTGGTCGTTCTGCAGGCGCTCGATCGCCGCATCGATCTCGTGAATCACGAGCTTGAACCAGAGCTCCGCGACCTGATGCTGGATGATGAACAGCATCTCGTCGTGCTCGGGCGCGTTGCTGATCGGCCGCTGCGAGGAGAGCAGCCTATCGAGCTGCAGATACGTCTCGTAGCGGACCTGGCCGGCAACGAGGTGCGACGTCGACGCGACCGGCTCGGCGTTCTGTTCCGGATCGGACTGCACGGTCATGGTTCGCGATCCCGGCCTCACGGCTCGTTCCCTGATGCGAACAGGGTACTCGCTCCGCCCGCTGCGGCAAAGCCGCCGCACGGGCGTGACGTAACCGGTTGATCTCGAGCCGCGAACACCGAACAATGGCGGCATGAAAACAAGCAATGCGCGGCCGGCGGTCGGCCGACTGGTGTTCGTCCGCCACGGCCAGAGCGACTGGAACGAGAAGAACCTCTTCACCGGCTGGACCGACGTCGATCTTTCACCCAAAGGCGAGGCCGAAGCGCGCGACGCGGGGCGCACGCTGGTGAAATACGGGCTCGCGTTCGACATGGCGTTCACGTCCGTGCTGACGCGCGCCATCCGCACGCTGTGGCTCGTGCTCGACGAGATGAAGCTCATGTGGATTCCCGTCGAGAACTCCTGGCGCCTGAACGAGCGCCACTACGGTGCGCTGCAGGGTCTCGACAAGGCGCAGACCGCGGCGACGCACGGTGAGGCGCAGGTCAAGATCTGGCGCCGCAGCTACGACATCCCGCCGCCGGCACTCGAAACCAGCGACGAGCGGCATCCGTGCCACGACCCGCGCTACGCCGCATTGACGCCGAGCGTGCTGCCCGGCACGGAATCGCTGAAGACCACGCTCGCACGCGTGAAGCCGTACTGGGAGGACCGCATCGCACCCCAGCTGCTGGCCGGGCGCAGCGTGCTCGTGGCCGCGCACGGCAACAGCCTGCGCGCACTCGTGAAGATGCTCGAAGGCGTCTCCGACGACGACATCACCGAGCTCAACATCCCGACCGGCGTGCCGCGGCTCTACGAGCTCGACGCAGCGCTGAAACCGACGCGCGCCGAGTACCTCGGCGATCCGGCCGCGATTGCCGTCGCGGCGCAGGCCGTCGCCAACCAGGCGAAGGCGAAGAAGTAGTCTCCGTGCTGTACGACTTCGGCGCGCATCGCGTTCAAACCGCCGGCGACGACTTCTTCGTGGCGCCGAGTGCGTCCGTGATCGGGCGCGTGACGCTCGGCCGCGACGCCAGCGTCTGGTTCAACGCGGTGCTGCGCGGCGACGGCAACGACATCCGGGTGGGCGATCGCACGAACGTGCAGGACACCGCGGTGCTGCACGTCGACAGCGACGCGCCGTGCACGGTCGGCAACGACGTCACCATCGGCCACGGCGCCACCGTGCACGGCTGCACCGTCGGCGACTTCAGCCTGATCGGCATCGGCGCGGTGATCCTGAGCCACGCCGTGATCGGCCGCTACTGCCTCGTCGGCGCCGGCGCGCTGGTCACGGAACGCAAGGTGTTCGCCGATCGATCTCTGATCATCGGTGCGCCGGCACGGCGGCTGCGCGAGCTGACCGACGCCGAATGCCGCGCGCTCGAGGCGAGCGCCGCCCATTACGCCGAGCTCGGCCGCCAGTACCGCAGCGACCTGAAGCCGCGCTAGACGCGGCGCGGCTCCCAGCCGTACCGCACGGTACGTAGAATCCACAGCAGCGGCGCGGCTCGACCGGCCGCTAGAGTGAGCCCACCTCCTTGACGCAGGGCTCGCGTGTGGCCGCCAAGCTTGCAGACCTCGATGCCATTCCCGGCACCTACCCCTTCGACGGCAGGCTCGCACAGAAGGGCTACGCGCTGAACAAGATGTGCTACTCGTTCAACGACGCGGCCAACCGCGCCGAGTTCGTGCGCGACGAGGACGCGTACTGCCGGAAATTCGGCCTCAACGCCGAGCAACGCGAAGCTGTCCGCAAGCGCGACGTGCTCGCGCTGCTGGCCGCCGGCGGCAACGTGTACTACCTCGCGAAGTTCGCCGGCATCTTCGGCCTCGGCGTGCAGGATATCGGCGCACAGCAGACCGGCATGACGCTCGACGCCTTCAAGGCCAAGCTCAAAGCGGCGGGGAAGTGACCATGGCGCGCATCGTCGGCGGCATCTGCACCTCGCACATTCCGGCCATCGGCAACGCGATCGCGCGCGGGCTGCAGAACGATCCGTACTGGCAACCGTTCTTCGAGGGCTACCCACCCGTGCGTGAGTGGCTCGAGCGCGTGAAGCCGGACGTGGCCGTCATGGTCTACAACGACCACGGCCTGAATTTCTTCCTCGACAAGATGCCCACGTTCGCAATCGGCGCGGCCGCCGAGTACCAGAACGCCGACGAAGGCTGGGGCCTGCCGACGCTGCCGCCCTACCCCGGCGATCCGGATCTGTCGTGGCACATCATCGAATCGCTCGTGAACGACGAGTTCGACATCACGAGCTGCCAGGAGATGCGTGTCGACCACGCGTTCACCGTGCCGATCGCATTGCTCTGGCCAGGCACGCAGCGGCGCGTCAAGACAGTGCCCGTGGCCGTGAACACGGTGCAGCATCCGCTGCCGACACCGCACCGCTGCTTCAAGCTCGGCGAGGCACTCGGCCGCGCCATCGCGTCGTATCCGAAGGACCTGCGCGTCGTCGTGCTCGGCACCGGCGGCCTCTCGCACCAGCTCGACGGCGAGCGGGCGGGCTTCATCAACAAGGAATTCGATCTCGAGTGCCTCGAGAAGATCGTCAACGATCCGCAGGCGCTGACGAAGTACTCGATCCACGACCTCGTGCGGCTCGCCGGCACGCAGGGCGTCGAGCTCATCATGTGGCTCGTGATGCGCGGCGCGCTGTCGACGCGCGTGCGTCAGGTGCACCGGCACTACCACATCCCCGTGTCGAACACGGCCGCGGGTTTGCTGTTGCTCGAGAACGCGGCCTAGCGCCCGGGCCAGACGCGGATCACGCCTTCCTGCGCCGTCGACGCCACGAGGCGACCGTCGCGCGTGAAGAACTTGCCGAGCGCAAGACCGCGCCCGCCCGACGCGTTCGGGCTCTCCATGACGTAGAGCAACCAGTCGTCGACGCGGAACGGCCGGTGGAACCACATCGCGTGATCGAGGCTCGCCATCTGCACGTTGCCCTCGGCGAAGTGGATGCCGTGCGGCAGCGTCGCCGTCGCCACGAGCTGATAGTCCGACACGTACGCGAGCACGTTGCGGTGCAGGTCGGGATCGTCCGGCAGCGCGTCGGTGGTCTTGATCCAGATGTGGCGCACCGGCGGCGCCGGCGGCGGCGCGACGACCTGGATCGGCTCCACGGGCCGCACGTGGAACGGCCGCTCGTGCGTCAGGAAGCGCCGCATCTTCTCCGGCACCTTCAGGATCATCTCCTCGGGCAACTCGCGCGCGTCGGCGAGCCCCTCGGGCCCCGGCACTTGGGGCATGACATCGGAGTGCTCGAGCCCCCGCTCCGGCACCTGGAACGACACCGTCATGTTGAAGATCGGCTGGCCGTGCTGGATCGCCACTACGCGCCGGTTGCTGAAGCTCTTGCCGTCGCGCGCGACATCCACCTCGTAGATGATCGGCGCGTCCACGTCGCCCGCGACGAGGAAGTACGCGTGCAGCGAGTGCACCTCGCGGCCCTGCACCGTGTAGCTCGCGGCCGTCAACGCCTGCCCCAGCACCTGGCCGCCGAACACGCGCGCGCCGCCGAGATCGCGGCTTTCACCACGGAAGATGCGATCCTCGACCCGCTCGAGCTTCAGCAGGTGCAGCAGGTCCGCGAGGATCGGCTCCATGGCGCTAGCGCTTCTCGTGGCGATTCAGCCGCGCGATCAAGCTGGAGGTATCCCAGCGCTTGCCGCCCATGCCGACCACGTCGGCGTAGAACTGATCGACGAGCGCCGCGACCGGCAGCTCGGCGCCGTTGTTGCGCGCTTCCTGCAGGCAGATCCGCAGATCCTTGCGCATCCATTCCACGGCGAAGCCGAAGTCGAACTTGTTCTCGCTCATGGTCTTCCAGCGATTCTCCATCTGCCACGACTGCGCGGCGCCCTTGGAGATCGTGTCGATCACGGTCGCGACGTCGAGCCCGGCCTTGCGCGCAAAGTTCAGCGCCTCGGCAAGGCCCTGCACGACGCCAGCGATCGCAATCTGGTTGACCATCTTCGTGAGCTGGCCCGAGCCCGCGGGCCCGAGCAGCCGCACGTTGTGCGCGTAGGAGCGGATCACGGGCTCGGCGGTCGCGAAGGCCGCGGCGTCCCCACCCACCATGACCGTGAGCTTGCCGTTCTCGGCGCCGGCCTGGCCGCCCGACACCGGCGCATCGAGGCAGTGCACGCCGCGCGCCTTGCCCGCCGCGGCGATCTCGCGCGCCACGTCCGCCGAGGCGGTCGTGTGATCGCAAAAAATGCTGCCCGGCTTCATCGCAGCGATTACGCCGCCGTCGCCGATCGCGATGGCGCGCAGATCCGGGTCGTCGCCGACGCAGCTGAACACGATCTCCGCGCCCTGCGCCGCGGCAGCGGGCGTCGCCGCCGTGCGCCCGCCGTACTCCGTTGCCCACCGCTCGGCCTTCGCCGCAGTGCGATTGAACACCGTGACGGTGTGACCCTTCCGCGCCAGCCAGCCGGCCATCGGGAAGCCCATGACGCCAAGACCGAGAAACGCTACGTTCGCCATTGTTCTTTGTTCCTATTGCAGTGCCGCATCGAGCTCCGCCGCGAGCGCCCGATGCGGAACAGGATCCGCCGCGCGCCCCGCGCCGAGCTCGGCCCAAAACCACGCCAGGAGCCGCACCATCCGCACCATCGTCGCGAGCTCGGCCAGCGCGGCCGTGGTCGGCGTATCGCGCTGGTACGACTCGAGCAGCAACCGCTGCTCGGCGAGCCCCAGGCCGTTCATGCCCGCGAAGTTGGCCAGATCGAGCAGCGGCGTGGCGCGCACAGCATACTCGAAGTCGACGAGCGACAGCTTGCCGTCGTCGAGCACGTTGGCGGCCACGAGGTCGTTGTGACAGAACGCCGTCGGCGCGTAGGTCGCGTCGTAACGGCGCGCGAGCGCTAGCAGATCCTCGGCCCGCCGTACGAACTTGGGCTCCGCCATGGCGGAGCCCAGCTCATCGACGTAGCTGCGCGCGATACGCTCGGCCGCGAACACCGGCAGCGAGGTCGCGACCGTGTGCAGCAGGCGCAGCGTCGCCGCGAGGCGCGGGATGTTCGCCATGCGCCGCGCGACCGCGGGCGTCCACGCCGGGCCCGCACGATACTCCGTCAGCAGCACACCCTCGTAGGGCGCCACGGCCACGACGCGCGGCGCAAGCTGCGCCCGTGCCGCAGCCATCATCGCATCCGCCTCGGCCGTGAGATCGAGCAACGCACTCGAGCGCTCGACCGGTGCGCGCAGCACACATCGGCGACCGTCCGCGAACGTCACGAGCCAGCTGCGCCGGTGGAGCCCCCCGTGCAGCGGCTCGAGCGTGGCATTCGCCACGTCGGCGTCGCTGGCGACGACCCGGCGCAGCGCCGCGCGCGCCGCCGCAATGTCCGCGCCTGGCGTCACGCGGCGGCCTCGCGCTGTGCACCCCAGTCGCGCCACCAGCGGTACCAGCCGATCACGACGAGCACGAGGTACAGGGCGAACAGCGCCGCGTAGAGATTCAGCCCGCGCTGCACGTAGAGGTACAGGCTCGCGGAATCGATCACGAGCCAGTAGGGCCAGTTCTCGAGGATCTTGCGCGCCACCATGTACGTGGTGACGATCGAGGCCACGGTGATCCAGGAGTCGGCATACGGATACGCCGCCGCGGTGTAACGGTGCAGCGTCCAGCCGATCGCCGTACCGCCCGCGGCGATGATCAGGAGCGCGAGTGCATGCGCACGCCACGGCCACACGGAGATCGGCAGCGGCACGGCACCGCTGCCGGGGCCGCGGCCGCCGTAGCGCCACTGGTACCACCCATACACGGCCATGGCCGCATAGAACACGTTCAACGCCGACTCGCTGTAGAGGCGCGCCTCGGCCAGCACGATCACGGCCAGCAACGACGACACAAACGCGGCCGGCCAGCACCAGATGCTCGCGCGGATCGCGAGCACGAGATAGGCAATGCTGAGCAGCACGCCCGCCGCCTCGAGCGGCGGCAGCGCCTTCGCCATTGCGAGCAGGTCCATGCGGCCGCCTGCCCTGTTACGGGCGCGTGAGCACCGGTGGCTCGCCGATCGGCAGATCGGCATTCAGGATTTTCAGCACCAGCGCCTGCGAGCCGCCGGCACCGAACGAGCGCTCGATCGCGGTCGTGAGTACGTCCATGACATCGCGCAACTCGCCGCGCGCCTGCGTGCTCAGCTGATTCACGACGACTTCGATGCGGCGGTCGCCCTGGACGGTACCGATGAACGCGAGGATCTTCTCGAGCGGCTGCCCGGCCAGCGGATACAGGCTCATCTCGACGGTGACGCGCATGTTTGCTCCTACCAGTGGTAGCTCATGGTCAACCCGACCTGGCGCGGATCGCCAAGCCGCGTGTACAGCCTGTTCGGGAAATCCGGCGGCTCGTTGCCGAAGTAGAAGCCGCGCACGAAGTATTCCTTGTCGAAGACGTTGCGCGCCCAGAGCTTCACGGACCAGCTGCGGAAATCGCGACCGACCGACAGGTTCGTCAGGCTGTACGGCTTCGACATCTGATCGTGGCCATAGTCGAAGAAGAACTTGTCCATGCCCTGCACATCGACCCTGCCCCACCAGCCCGACGGCGTGCGATACGTGGCACCCAGCGAGTATGTGTAGCGCGGCGCGTGCGCCTCCTCGCGGCCTTCGATCGAGGGAAACAGCGAGAACTCGTCGATCTTCGTCGCGAGCCAGCCGACGGCCGCGTTCAGCGCGACGCGCTCGCCGGCCCGCCAGTCGAGGCTGGCTTCGACGCCATGGTGCTCGCCACGCTCCGCGTTCGCGGTCACGAGCAGGAACGACGACGGGTCGCCGAGACGCAGCTGGATCGGCACTTTGATCTGTTGATCCATGCGGCGCGCGGCGAACGCCCCGACGTCGACTCGCAGCCGGCCGTCGGCGGACGTGGCTCGCACGCCGGCTTCGAGACTCGTCAGGAACTCGGGGCCGAACTGAATTTCGTTCGGCGTGAGCCCGTCGACCGTGGAGAAATCGACGCCGGCCAGCGACACGTTGAAACCGCCGGCCTTGTAGCCGCGTGCGAGCCGCACATAAGCGGCGCGCCGCTCGGCGAGCTTCCAGTCGAACGCGACGTCGCCGCCGTTCATGTTGTCGTCCGGCGCGAAGTGGTACCCCGACGAGTCGCCGTAGTGCGCGGTGCGCCGCTCCGCGCGCAAGCCCGCGGTCAGATCGAGCCGCGAGGTCAGCGAGATTCGCACCTGTCCGAACACGGCGACATTGGTGGCGTCGTAGCGACTCAGGACGTCGCTGTCCGTCACGAGGTCGCAGTCGGGACCGCAAAACGGATCCGAGTACACGCCGTTCACGAGATGGTCGTTGCTCTCGTCGAGATCGAGCGCGTACACCCCGACGAGCCAGTCACCGCGCCCGCCGGCGATGGCGCCGGGCTTCGACAGCACGCGCAGCTCCTCGTTGTACGTGCGCCGCTCGCGGTTCGTGGCGTCGACGTAGTCGTAGACGTACGGCGCCCAGTACGCCGCGTTGCCCCAGTCCGCATCGAAGCTGAACACCGCGCTCGTATCGGCCACGCCCGTGATGCTGACGATGTCGACGCGATCGAGCTCCGCCGTGACGCGCGCCGACACAGCCTTCGAGCGCTGAGCGTCGCGCCCCGGCTTGTCGGTGTAGGTCCTGAACCCGTTGTCGATGGCCCAGGCGTCGTAGCCGTTGTCGATGTCGATGTAGAGCGCCGTGAAGTCCACCGCCACGCGGTCGCTCGGCGTCCATTTGAGCTTGCCGCGCGCCGTGAGCTCGTCGCGGCCGTAGGTATCGTGCCGGTTCAGGTACACGTTGTCGCGGAACCCGTCACTCTCGTACTTCTGCACGGAGGCGCGATACGCGAGCGTGTCGCTCAGAGGGCCCCCGGCCGCGGCGCCGACACCGCGCGTGCCGTCGCTGCCAACGGTCGCCTCCACGTCGGCGTCGCGCTCGCGCGAGGGCTCGATCGAGCGCAGGTAGATCAGGCCGCCGAGCGCGTTCGCGCCGTAACGCGAACCCTGCGGTCCGCGCAGCACCTCGACGCGATCGATGTCGAACAGAGTGCCGATGGCGCCCAGGCCTGAGAAGTCGATGTCGTCGACGATGAAGCCGATCGACGGATTCGGCGAGCCTTCATACTGTTCGAGCTCGCCCACGCCGCGCAGCTGGAAATAGCGTGCGCGCGAGCCCTCGCCCGAGAGATTCAGGTTCGGCACCTGGCGGATCGCCTCCTCGAAGTGCTGCTGCGTCGTTTCGCGCAGCGTCTCGCGGTCGAGCACGGTGACGCTCGCGGGGAGCTGCTCGATGTTCGTGTCGCGGAATGCCGCGGTCACGACGATCTCCTCGAGACCTTCCGGAGGCTGCGCGCGAAGCGCGGCGGGTAGAACGGCGGCGACGGCCGCCACGGGCAAGAACAAACGCTGCATGTCGGATCTCCTCTGCGAGTGAGATCCGGTCTTCGTATCTAGCGAGTGGGGAAAAAGGCAGATTCCCGTCCCTTCGCCGGTACTAACCGGATCAGGTTCAAAGGGTTGATCGACGCATGCCGCCGATCTCTCAGGCCGTTGCCGGCCACCCCTCGGTCCTAAGCGCCGCCATCATATTTCAGCTGCGGTGGGGACGCTACCGTTCGTTGCAGAAGAGAAGACTTGCTCTCGCCAAGACGCCAAGGCGCCGAGGAAGAAATGGCAAGTGCAAACAAGGGGGATGAGACGGGGAGGAACGAAGGACTACTCGATACTCCCTTCATTCTCTTCCCTTGGCGTCTTGGCGCCTTGGCGAGAGAGCCTCTTCCCGCCGCCTACTCTTTGAGACGGGGCATGAGCTCCGCGAGGTTGCACGGCCGCGTGCGGAAGTCGAGCTGCGAGGCAATCAGCTTGTCCCACCCCGTGGCGCACGCGTTCGAGGAGCCGGGCAGGCAGAAGATGTACGTCGCATTGGCCACGCCGGCGAGACAGCGCGACTGCAGGCTCGAGGGACCGATCTCCTCGTAGGAGATCGTGCGGAACAGCTCGCCGAAGCCGTCGATCTGCTTGTCGAGCAGCACTTCGACCGCCTCCGGCGTGCCGTCGCGGCCCGTGATGCCGGTGCCGCCGGTGGTGATGACCACCTCGACGTTCGCATCCGCGATCCACGCCGAGACGATCGCGCGGATCGCGTAAACGTCGTCGCGCACGATGCTCTTCGCCGCGAGCGTGTGGCCCGCCGCGCGCAGGCGCTCGACGAGCAGCGCGCCGGACTTGTCCGTCGCCTCGTTGCGCGTGTCGGACACCGTGAGGATCGCGATCTTCAGCGGCTTGAACGCCCGCGGCTCGGTGGTCGTCATTGCGGAGTCGTGCCGGACGTAGTCGTCACCGCGAGATCGTGCAGCATGCGCAGCGCGTCCTCGCGGCCGTCGTAGTAACCCTGCTTGCGTCCTGCCTCGCGGTAGCCGAGCCGCTCGTAGAAGAGGCGCGCGGCGTCGTTGCTCGCGCGCAGCTCGAGCCGGATGGAGAAAATGCCCGCGGTGCGCGCCGACGCCTCGAGCCACTCGAGCAGCGCTCGACCGACGCCCTGCCGCTGATAGCCCGGCTGCACGGCGAGCAGCGCGAGGTGCGCGTGCACGTCGTAGAACTCCATGATCGCGAAGCCGACCAGGCGGCGGCGGTCGCGCGCCGCGAGCACGATGCACTCGCGATTGCGGAAGCACTGCTCCACGCGCGGCTCGGTCCACGACCATTTGAGGCCGTGCTCCACGAGCTGCCGCGACATGCGCGCGATCGACGGCGCTTCGTCGGCACGGGCCAAACCTAGGCGGATCTGCGTCACGGCTTGAGTATAGTGGACACATGGCCCGCTTCGCAGCCCGTCGTTCGCCTGCGCTCGCCTGCGTGCTGCTCGCCGCGGGCGGGTCGCGACGTCTCGGCCAACCGAAGCAGCTGCTGCGCAGGCAGGGACGGCCACTGCTGCTGCACGCGCTGGCCGCGGCGCGCGCGGCCGCGCCGGGCGCGCCGCTCGTCGTGGTGCTCGGGGCACGCCGGATGCGTCTGCGGCTCGCGCTGCGCCGGTCGGCACCGGAGGCCCTGATCGCAACGAACCCCCGTTGGGAGGAAGGTCTCGCGTCGTCGCTGCGGGCAGGTCTCGACCGCGTGCCCGCCGGCACGCGCGCCATTCTGGTGCTGCTCGTGGATCAGCCGCGCGTCGGCGAGGCCGCGTTGCGCCGGCTGCTCGCGGCGTGGCAGCGGCACCCGGCGGTGCCGGCCGCCGCGCGTTATGACAACCGCGCCGGCGTGCCGGCCGTGCTGCCGCGCGGCTCGTGGCGCGCCGTGCGCGCGTTGCACGGCGACAGCGGCGCGCGCGCTCTGCTGCGCGAAGCGCCCTCTCTCACGCTGGTGGACATGCCGGAAGCGGCCGTGGATCTCGATACGCCCGAAGACGTCAGCGCGTGGCGCAGTTGACCCAGCCCGTCTCGCCGCTGGCGTAGTGCTCTTTCTTCCAGATCGGCACGCGCGCCTTCGTCTCGTCGATGATGTAGCGGCACGCGTCGAACGCGGCGCCGCGGTGCCCCGCCGCGACCCCGACCCACACGGCGCAGTCGCCGATCGCGAGCTTGCCCACGCGGTGCTCGCAGAGCGCGATGTCGACGGCGAACTTCTGCTTCGCCTCGGCCAGGATCTTCGCACCCTCCTTCTCGGCGATGGCGGCGTGCGCCTCATACTCGAGCGCCTGCACGGCTTCGCCCTCGTTGTGGTTGCGCACCCAGCCCTCGAACGTCACGCAGGCGCCCGCGGCCGCGTGCACGAGCTCGCGCTTGCGTGCTTCCGGGTCGATCGGATTCGACGTGATCTTGAACGACATTGGAATCTCAGCCGCCGGCGACGGGCGGAAAGAACAGCACTTCGTCGCCGGCCGTGAGCGTCACGCCCCAGTCCGCGAGCTCGTCGTTGACCGCCACCTTGCAGCGCGTCATCGAGTCCGCGAAACCGTGCTTGCGTGCGAGCTCGCCATAGAGCTCGGCGGCCGTGCGCGCACTGGTCGTGAGTCGCTCGCGGTCGCGGCCTGCGCGCTCGCGGAACGCAGCGAAGTAGCGTGCGGTGACTTCGATCATCGCGCCGCCTTCTCCGCGCCCACGAAGTCGCGCTTGCCGCCCGTTTTCGACAGCAGCCCGACCTCGCGGATCACGATGCCGTGCGTCAGCGCCTTGCACATGTCGTAGATCGTGAGCGCGGCGGTCGTGGCGCCGGTGAGCGCTTCCATCTCGACACCCGTCTTGTGCGTGGCGCGCACGGCGCACTCGATCAGCACCTCATTGCCCTCGCCCCACTCGATGGAGATCTTGCAGTCCTCGAGCGGAATCGGGTGGCAGAACGGGATCAGCTCGTGCGTGCGTTTCGCGGCCATGACGCCGGCGATGATGGCCGTGTCGAACACGGGCCCCTTCTTCGTGCGCAGCTCGTCGCCGGAGCGCAGCGTCACGTCGGCGGGAAACACCACCACGGCGCGCGCGACGGCCGTGCGCGTGGTCACGACCTTGTCGCCGACGTCGACCATCGTGGGCCGGTTCGCGGCATCGACGTGCGTCAGCATCAGCCGCCCATCCGGTACATTTCGACGCGCTCGCGGCTCTCGGCCCCTTCCGGCTTGTGCTCGAGCAGCCGGCCGCGGATCTCGCTGTAGCGATCCGTGCGATTGCGCCAGACGTTCTGCAGAAGGCCGACGAGATCGGCGTCGCTGGCGCCCGAGCGCAATGGCTCGCGCAGGCTCGCGCCGCTCGAGGCGAACAGGCATGTGTAGACCGTGCCGTCGGCCGAGAGCCGCGCGCGGTGGCAATCCCCGCAGAACGGCTCGCTGACGGAAGATATGAAGCCGATCTCGCCCTGGCCGTCGTCGAACGCGTAGCGCTTCGCGACCTCGCCGCGATAGTTGCTGCCGACCGGCGACAGCGGCCAGCGCGCCGCGATCCGCGCGAGCAGTTCCTTCGACGGCACGACCTGCTGCGGCCGCCAGCCGTTGACCGTGCCGACGTCCATGAACTCGATGAACCGCACGATGATGCCCGTGCCGCGGAAGTGCTCGACGAGGTCGAGCAGCGTGTGGTCGTTCTTGCCGCGCTCGACCACCGTGTTCAGCTTGATGGGGAACCCGAGCTTGCGCGCCGCATCGATGCCGGCCAGCACCGTGGCGAGTTCGCCGCGGCCGCCGTTCATCTCGCGGAATACGTCGGGGTCGAGGCTGTCCAGGCTGACCGTGATGCGTTTGAGGCCGGCGGCCTTGAGATCCGCCGCGTGCGTGACCAGCCGCGAGCCGTTCGTGGTCATCGCGATGTCGTCCGCGCCGTGGAGTCCCGCGAGCCCGGCCACGATGTCGACGATGTCGCGGCGCAGCAGCGGCTCCCCGCCCGTCAGGCGCAGCTTCCTGACGCCGAGTTGCAGGAACACGCTCGCCACGCGCTTGATCTCCCCCGGCGTGAGCCAGTGCGCGCGCGGCAGGAACTTGTGATCGTCGCCGAAAAGCTCGGCCGGCATGCAGTACGGGCAGCGGAAGTTGCAGCGGTCGATCACCGAGATCCGCAGGTCGCGCAGCGGCCGGTTCAGGCGGTCCTTCACGGACGCCTGCGTCTGCCACTGAGCTACGGTCTCCGTCATGTGGATCAACGCCTTAGGGTTAGGTCATGAACCCGTATGCCGATGTGCTGCGGGTATAGTAACCTACGCGCCAAGAACGAACCGAATCCCGGCCCGGTCGGCCGCGGAATCGGCATTCTGGCAAACGAGCTGCTCGCACCCCGCGTCGCGTGGGGGCCCAACCCGGCGAAAGACCGGGGCTCATGCCGCGCTCTGGCGCGGGGGCGGCCAAACGGAGTTGCAGGCGGAGGCGCAGGATCATGAACCGAGGTCGTTTGGAACCGCTGGGTGTTCCCGGTAGCGACGTGGAGATCAAGGATACGGCAGCCCGGAGCGCGCCGAGCTCGCTCGACCGCTGGCTGCTGCGCACGATCCTGAGCCAGCTCGGCCCGAATACCCCGGTGCGTGCCGCGCTCTGGGACGAGCCCGACGTCACGCCGCGCGACGGCACCGTCCGCGTCCACTTCAAGGACCGCAGGGCGCTCTGGATGCTGGCCGTGAACCCGGACCTGCACTTCGGCGACCTGTACAGCGCCGGCCGCATCGAAGTCCGCGGCAACCTGCAGCTGCTGCTGGAAGAGGTCTATCGCGCCGCCAGCGGCCTCGGCGTGCTGGCGTCGGTGGTCGCGCGCTTCCGTGCGCTGGCGCCGGATCTGTCCGAGTCGAAGCGCAACATCCATCACCACTACGACATCGGCAACGACTTCTACAACCTGTGGCTCGATCGCGAGGCGCACCAGTACACATGCGCCTACTTCGCGGACCCCTCGATGACCATCGAGCAGGCGCAGCAAGCGAAGATGCACCACGTGTGCCGCAAGCTGCAGCTCAAGGCCGGCGAAACCGTCGTCGAGGCCGGCAGCGGCTGGGGCGGCTTCGCGCTGTTCATGGCCGAGAACTACGGCGTGCGCGTGCGCACGTTCAACATCTCGAAGGAACAGGTGGCGTTCGCCCGCGAGTGGGCGAAGCAGCGCAACCTCGACCATCAGGTCGAGTTCGTCGAGGACGACTACCGCAACGCCACGGGCACGTACGACGCGTTCGTCTCGATCGGCATGCTCGAGCACGTGGGGGTCGGCAACTACAAAGGTCTCGGCGCTCTGATGAGCAAGCTGATCGGCCCGAACGGCCGCGGCCTCGTGCATTCCATCGGCCGCGACACGCCGGCCATGCTGAACCAGTGGATCGACAAGCGCATCTTCCCGGGCGCGCAGCCGCCGACCATCCGGCAGATGATGGACATGTTCGAGCCGAACGGGCTCTCCGTGCTCGACATCGAGAACATCCGCCTGCACTACGCGAAGACGCTCGAGTGGTGGCTGCAGCGCTACGAGGAGAACGTCGAGGCGGTGCGTGGCATGTTCGACGAGACGTTCGTGCGCGCGTGGCGGCTGTACCTCGTCGGCTCGATCGCGGCGTTCACGACCGGCAAGCTGCAGTTGTTCCAGGTGCTGTACGCGCGTTCCGGCGCGAAAGACGTCCCATGGACGCGCGCGCATGTCTACCGCGACCACCCCTGAGAGCTACGCCGGGAAAGTCGCCCGGCTCACGAGCAACTGGCAGCAGGGTGGCGGCCAGCTTCGGCTCGCGAAGTCGACGATCTCGAATCTGTTTCGCTACCAGCCGCGCGGCACCGCCGCGCGGCGCGTTTCGCTCGGCGAGTTCAACCACGTGCTCCGCCTCGACGCCGACGCCCGCACCGTCGAGGTCGAGGGCCTCACGACGTACGAGACCGTGGTCCGTTACTGCGTCGAGCACGGGTTCCTGCCGCTCGTAGCACCAGAGCTCAAGCACATCACGGTCGGCGGCGCCACGGTGGGCATCGGCATCGAGTCCACGTGCTTCCGCTACGGCTTCGTGCACGACGGGCTGCGCGAAGCCGACGTGCTGCTGCCGAGCGGCAAGGTCGTCACGGCGCGCGCCGACAACGAGTACGCCGACCTCTTCGGCGCGCTGCCGAATTCCTACGGCACTCTGGGATACATCCTGCGCGCGAAGATCGCGCTGCACCCCGTGAAGCCGTTCGTGCATCTGCACGTGCAGCTGTTCCGCACGATTCCGGCCTATCTCGACGCGATGGAGATGGCCACGGAGTCGCCGGATCTCGCGTTCGTCGAGGGGTTGTTCTTCGAGGACGGCCGGTTCTACCTGATGACGGGCCGCTTCGTGGACAAACCCGGCGAAGTCGACGACATCGTTCACAAGCACGTGTTCTACCGGCTCGTCGAGCAGCGCCGCGACATCTATCTGAAGACGTTCGACTACATCTTTCGCTACGACCCGGACTGGTTCTGGAACGTGCCGGAGACCGGGTTCTACAACCTGTTCCGCCGCTTCGCGCCCGACAAGTGGCGCAACTCCGCGTTCTACACGAGGTACGTCGCGACCAAGAACAGGCTGCTGGGCAAGATCGGCATTCACGACGACCGCACCGAGCCGCTGATCCAGGACTGGGAAGTGCCGTGGCACCACGGCGAAGAGCTGATCCGCTTCGCCATCGAGAACGTGGATTTGAGTGGCCGGCCCTACGCGGCCGTGCCGATCAGGACGCCGCGTCAGCCGACGCTCTACCCCATCAAGCCGAACGAGCTCTACTTCAACTTGGGCTGCTACCTGCAGGTGCAGCGGCCGGACGGCATGGAGCCGTACCACTACACGAAGATTCTCGACCGCAAGTGCTTCGAGCTCGGCGGTATCAAGATGCTGTACAGCTCCTCGTTCCTGAGCGAGCAGGAGTTCGACGCGCTGTACAACGGCGCCGCTTACAAGGCACTGAAGGCGAAATACGACGCCGAGGGCAACGCCCCGACGTTGTACAAGAAGGTGGTGCTCGCGGGGAAGTGAGCGGCAGGTCGGTTGCCGTCGCCTACTCTTCTGGTACCAACCGGACTTCGAGTCTGCAACCAACTGCCTGCGCATAGCGTTTCAACGTGCCGAGCGAAGGCACGTGTTTCGCCGCAGCCTCAAGCCTTGAGATCGCGCTGGTGGTCGTCCCCATTCGCTCCGCGACCGCACCCTGCGTCAGGCCGGCGCGAGCCCGCGCCTTCAGGAGCTGATCGGCCACTTGGTATTCGAGCTCGAGCGCTCGATACGCCGCGGCAAATCCCTTGCGGGACCGCGCTCGGCGCAAGAATGTTGCGTGGTCATGTTTGACCGGTTCGAGTTTTAGTTCAGCCATTTTAGAATTTCCTTCACGCGTTTCCGGGCCAACACCACCTCCCGATCCGGAGTTTTCGCAGTCTTCTTTGCGAACGCGTGCACCACGACGATCAGCCTGCCAGACGCGAAGCAATAGAAGGCACGACCGAGCCCCGACCTTCCGCGTGGACGCAGCTCGAAGAGCCCGGCCCCGAGAGCCCGCGAGCGGGGCAACCGAAGGTCTGGGGTGCACGAACGGACCGCGTCAGCCCGAAGGGCGCGGCACCGCCGTGAGCAGGTTCGCATCGCGCGCGAGCAACCAGCGGCCGTTCTCGCGGCGCAGCACCGTGAGCGTGTGCCCTGCGCGCTCCATCGGCTGGCCGCCCGGCGGCGTCACGACGACGGAGAGCTTCGTCCACATGAAGGCGATGTCGCCCGAGACCACGATCTCCTGGATCTCGGATCGGCCGTCGATCTGCGGCGGCGTGACGCCCGGCGGCACGCGCGAGAGCGCGGCGAACTCCTGCTTGCGCATCGGCGGACGGCCCGGGACCAGGAACACCACGTCGTCCGTCATCAGGCTCAGCACGGTGTCGACGTCGCCGGCTCTGGAAGCCGCGTGCCACCTGGCCACGAGGTCGCGGATCTGTTGTTCGTCGCTTTGCATGGCACCGAATCATTGCCCGAAGCGCGCGAACTTGCCACCGCCGTGCGGCCCAGGTCGTGCGGCCGCGCTAGCGCCGTTTGCGCCGCGGCGGAAAGTGCCACCAGGCCGCGAACACCAGAAGCGCGAAGACCGAATACGCGAGCGTGAAGACCCAGGAGGGAGCATCGTAGAAGATGGCGCGCTGCAGCCAATACTCGAGAAAGCTCTTCGAATAGCCGGTCGCGCCCGCGCGCGATCTCAGCCACGACTCCAGGGTCGTGAGCGGGCACAGCTCCCCGAGCCAGGCCTGCGCGGCGATGAATGCGATGGCTGCGAGATGGGTCAGCCTGAACCACCAGCCGTTGACCCACCGCCAGCCCAACCCGTTTCCCGCGATGACGACCGCGAGCCCGCCGACGACGAACACGACGACGCCGAAGTGCACCGCGAGCACGGCGTCAGCGAGAAGTTGGTACGGCACGTTGCCCCCGTCATGCCCACGGCTCGAGGCACGCCGCGGATCCTAGCAAGAGCGATATCGACACCCGGCCCGTTGGCCGGGAAACACAGGGCTCCTGCGGGCGCGGCTTCGCCGCCAGCCCTTCAGGGAGCGGGCAGGCGCCGAGCACGGCGATCACCGCGGCAACGCAAGCCCCGAGCCGAATCGGCATGACGCACTCCTGCCGCGCGCGATCGTCACCGTGCTCGATGCCGCGATCCGCGAGCGCACGCCGTGAATGCCGCCGCTACCTGACGCTCACGCGATCGACGTCCGTCATCGCATAAACCACTTGGTCCGGAACCACACCCGGATGAGCGAGGCTCGGGCCTATCGCCTCTTACCGCCGACGCCGGGCATGGCCGCCGCTTGCTTCATCCACGCCGCAATCTGGCGTTCATCGAGGTCATCCGCGGATTCGAATTCCACGCCTCGCGTGGATTTACCCATGGCGACCGGCACCACCGGCGGTACCGGTCTTAGCGTCACGCCGTTCACGAACATGAGCTTCACGTGTTTCGCGAAACCACCGCAACAGAAGCACCAGCCATCGCCGACGCCATAGTACGACATGCCCCACTTCACGGAGCGCTGCAGGCCGGGCAGCGTCTTGGCAGCCAGGGCGTCAACGCTTTCGGCAATTCCGCGTTGCGGTTGCGGCAAGCTGGCGATGTAGGCGAAGACCGGTTTGTCGCCGTTTGCCGCCTTCGCGGAGCTTGCTTTGCCGGTGATCATGGAATCCGGAAGCGTCGCGACAGCTTTGCGCTGTGCCGTCCGGCGCTTGCCCGGTTCCCGGACTGTGGGCTTGGCCGTCTTGGCTGGCTTGCGGGCGGGCATGGTGGTCTCCTGTATCTTGGCGGTGTGTTGGCCTGACGCCGCGCCGAGCGCGAGTAGTCGACCACGAGCGCGCGACCTCGATCGCCTCGACCGCCTCGCCGCGAGCGCGCCAAGCCGCCGAGCCCGCGTCCGCAAAGCCGTCGATCAGCAGCGTCGCAACCCGCGCGATAGGCGCCGGCCCGAATTCTCGGGGGCATGCCGCGCGCTCACACTGGTCGGGCAATCGTTATTGGGCGAGCAGCGGCTGCCCCGTATTCGAGTCGAATCCGGGGAACACGCCGAAAGGGTTCGGCACGCTACTGCTGAAGCCGCCTGCGTCGGGCATCATGGTTCGCCCGCCCGCGCCACCCCCGTAGTAGTGCGCCAGGTACTCCGCCGTGACGTTCGGCGATGCGAGACTCGCGATCTGCTTGTAGGTCAGGCCGTCGAGCTGCTGCCGATAGGCCGCTGGCGTGAGGCGCGCCTGCAGATCCTTGAGAACCAGCCCGAACAGCAACGCGCGGTTGTAAGGGAGCGTATCCCGCATCTGCTGCACGGACTCATTGAATCGAGTCTGACTGCTCGCGTCGATGCGCAGATTGCGCCATTCGCGCGCACTCACGCCCGTGGCGCACACGACCATCAGTACCGCCAGGGAAGCGACCACAAAACTACGCATGTGACCTCCCGCGTTACGCTTCGAGACCCGGCCTATTCAAGCACTCGGCACCCGGAAAGGCGCGAGGGCCCGGGTGTCAGAATCAGTGTCACGCCAGCCATGCTGGCCATGCTGGCCACGTTGAGCCACGAACTTCTCGGCAGCGCGATCGCTATTTCTGGGCCGCCGCCAGGGCTTCCTGCTCGATCTTGGCCCACGAGTCGCGCAGCGTGACGGTGCGGTTGAACACCGGCGCACCCGGCTGCGACAGCTTGCTGTCGGCCACGAAGTAGCCCACGCGCTCGAACTGGAACCGCTCTTCGGGCTTCGCGTCCTGCAGCGCCGGCTCGAGCGCCGCGTTCGCGGCGAACGTCAGCGACTGCGGGTTCAGCTCGCTCGCGAGATCCTCGCCGGGAAAAGGCTTCGAGAACAGCCGGTCGTACAGGCGCACGGACGTGCGGAACGCGTGCTTCGCCGATACCCAGTGGATCGTGCCCTTCACCTTGCGGCCCGAATCCTCGGAACCGCTGCGCGACGCCGCGTCGTGGCTGCAATGCACCTCCACGACGTCACCGGCTGCGTTCTTCACCACGCGCTCGCACTTCACGATATACGCGTAGCGCAGACGCACTTCCCCACCCGGCTTCAGCCGGTGGAACTTGCCCGGCGCGTTCTCCATGAAATCCTCGCGCTCGATGTAGATCTCGCGCGTGAACGGCACCTTGCGACTGCCCAGCTCCGGCTTGTTCGGGTGATTCGCGGCGTCGACCCACTCCTCTTTGTCTTCCGGGTACGTGTCGATCACGATCTTCAGCGGGTCGAGCACGGCGAAGCGGCGCTGCGCGCGCTCGTTCAGGTCGTCGCGGATGCAGGTCTCGAACTGGCCGAGCTCGGCCACCTTGCTCTTCTTCGTCACGCCCACGCGCTGCACGAACGTGCGGATGGCCTCGGGCGTGTAGCCGCGGCGGCGAATGCCGGACAGCGTGGGCATGCGCGGGTCGTCCCAGCCTTCCACGTGCTGCTCGTCCACGAGCCGCTTGAGTATCCGTTTGCTCATGACGGTGAACATGAGGTTCAGCCGCGAGAACTCGATCTGCCGCGGCCGCGTCGGCTTCTTCCACAGCTGATCGAGGAACCAGTCGTACAGCGGCCGGTGATCCTCGAACTCGAGCGAGCACAGCGAGTGCGTGGTGCCCTCGATCGCGTCGGAGAGCGTGTGCGCGTAGTCGTACATGGGATAGATGCACCACGTATCGCCCGTGCGCTGGTGCGCGACCTTGCGGATGCGGTACAGCGTCGGGTCGCGCAGGTTGATGTTCGGCGCGGCCATGTCGATCTTCGCGCGCAGCACGCACGAGCCTTCCTCGAGCTCGCCGCGGCGCATCGATTCGAACAGCCTCAGGTTCTCCTCGACGGAGCGGTCGCGATACGGACTGTCCTTGCCGGGCTCCGTCAGCGTGCCGCGGTTCCTGCGGATGTCGTCCGCGCTCTGGTGATCGACGTACGCGAGGCCGCGCTCGATGAGCTCGACGGCGAAGTCGTGAATCTGCTGGAAGTAGTCCGACGCGTGCGCGAGCTGGTCGCCCCAGTCGAAGCCGAGCCAGTGCACGTCGCGCTTGATGCTCTCGACGAACTCCTCCGTCTCGCGCTCGGGGTTCGTGTCGTCGAACCGGAGATAGCAGGTGCCGCCGAAATCCTGCGCGACGCCGAAATCCACGCAGATGGCCATCGCATGGCCGATGTGCAGGTAGCCGTTCGGCTCGGGCGGGAAGCGCGTCTGCACGCGGCCGCCGTTCTTGCCCGCGGCCACGTCCTCGGCCACGAACTGGCGAATGAAGTCGCGGCCGGCCTCTGTGCTGTTCGGATCCGAAGTTTCCATGGCCGCGCATTGTCGTTCAAGCGCGGCGCGAAACTCAATTCATTGGCAGCTCGTGAGCCCCGCGATCCACTGCGTGAGCAGCGCCACGCCGGCCGCGTCCACGACGCTCGACGCCAACGGCGGCATGCCGTTCGCGTCACGTCGGTTGGCACGCGCCACGAGCACGGAGTTGGCCGGGCTGCCCGGCGCAACGATGCGCGCGGCGGCGCCAATCCCCAAGTCTCCGGCCTGCGGCGGTGCGTCGCAGGCGGCCGTGGCGGACAGCAGCGTGGAATAGCGCAGGTCCATGGAGCTCGGCGTGCCGCCGCCGGGCCGGTGGCACTGCGAGCAGTTCGTGTGCAGATAGGCCCGCGCGCGCTGGCCGATCGGCGCGGTGGTATCCGCGGGGTCCGGCATGGCCGGCTGATTGGCCGGGTCGCCGAGCGGCGTGCTGAACATCGAGATCGAATCGAGCGTGCGCAGCTCGTTGGCGGTGCGGCCGGTGCTCGCGTAGACGAAGTCGTGGTTCAGCTGCGCGGCTTCCGGGCCGAGCGCGTAGCCTGCGGCCTGCGTGTGGCAGCGGTTGCACTCGTCGCCGCTGGGATAGCGCCAGCTCTGCCCGCCGATCGTGACGGTCTTGCCGCCAGTGACGAGCGTGGCGGCGGTCTGCTGCGCGTTCCACTCGTAGGTGTAGCCGGCCCACTCGCCGTCGGGATGGCGCATGAAGAGTCGCGTCTCGATCAGCGCTCCGTTCAGGCGAAAGTTCTTCACGAGCACGCTGCCGCTCGGGAACGTGAAATCGCCGTCGGCGCCGACGGCAATCGACGTGCCGTTCGGAATCGCGAGCCAGCGGTCCTTCGTGGCACCGTCGGACCAGAACGCGGCCGCGGGCGCGTACGGGATCAGGCCAGCCGCGGGCTGGCCCGGGTTCTGCGGGTTCACGCAGCCGGTGTCGGCCAGCGACGTGGGCACGGGCGACGCCGGCGCCGTGCCACCGCCACCGTCCACGATCTTGTACAGCGCACCGCCGTTGAGGTCGACGACGTACAGTTCGCCGTCGTTGCCCTGGCCGAACGACGCGATGCCGTAACCGGTATCGAGCAGCAGCTCCTTCGTGTAGGCGCCGCCGCTCGGCGCGAGCCGCCAGATGCGGCCGCTGCCGTAGTCGGCGAACAGATACGCTCCCGCGAGCGCGGGCAAAGCGCTGCCGCGGTACACGTAGCCGCCCGTCACGGAGTTGCCTTCGCTGTGGTCGTAGTCGATCACGGGTTCGATCAGGCCCGTGACCGCGGCACACGCCGCGGCAGGTGCGCTGTCGGCGTATGCGTGGGTGCCCTCGCGGCAGTTCCAGCCGTAGTTGCCACCGCGCACGATCCTGTCGATCTCCTCGTACTGGTTCTGGCCCACGTCGCCCGCCCAGAGCTCGCCGGTGGAGCGGTCGAAGCTCCAGCGCCACGGATTGCGCACGCCGGACGCGTAGATCTGCTTGCAATTGCCGGCTTTGACGGTGAAGTCGGCCGTGCACATGACACCGCTCGCGGCAAACGGATTGTCGGCCGGGATCGTGTATGGCACCGCGCCGTCCACGTTGATGCGCAGGAAGTCGCCGAGCATGTCCTGCGTGTTCTGGGCGTGTCCCTGCGGATCGCCGCCCGAGCCACCATCGCCAAAGCCGATGTACAGATTGCCGTCCGGGCCGAACCCGAGGTTGCCGCCGTTGTGGTTGTCGTACGGCTGGTTCAGCTTCAGCACGTCCTGCCGCGTGCCCGGATTCAGCGTGGCGCCGCCATCCGTGCTCGTGAAGCGCGCGATGACCGACACCATCGGCGAGCCTTCCGTGAACGACACGTAGGCGTAGTGGTTCGTAGCCCAGCCCGGATGAAACGCCATGCCAAGCAACCCACCTTCGGGGTTGCTGTTCACGGTCAGCGACAGGAAAGTGCTGGCCGTCGCGACGTTCGCAGTGTTCGCAAACACGCGCACCGCGCCGGTCTTCTCGAGCACGAACCAGCGCGAGTCGTCGCCCGGCGCCTGCAGCATCGCGAGCGGCTGGTTCAGCGCAACGCCGCCGAACACGCGTTGCAGCGCAATGGTGCTGCCGGCGCCGCTTGCCGTCTTCGCGGGTGCGACGCACGTGGCGTTTGCGGGCCGCGCATCGAGCCCTGCCGGCGGCGAGCCCGGCGGCGGAGGGTTATTGCTCGACGATCCGCCGCCCCCGCCACCGCAGGCCGTCAGCAACGCACCGACGCACACCAGCAGATGGCGACGACGCAAACGCATGGTGTGATTCAGCCCAATCATCCCCGATTCATGCTGCGCATCCGCGCCGGCGAAAACAAGCGGTTTCACCGTCGGCATTCGCAGACATCGCGGCGCGCGGCAGCCCCGCCCGGCGCCTTGACCCACGGCAGCGGCTCTGCAAAGGTTCCGGCTCATGCACGCCCAGCGTTACGTCAACGCCGCCTTCGCCGCCTCGCTCGTAGTGTTCGCCGCCTGCACGATCAATCCGGTGACGGGCAACCGCGAGCTCGCGCTGATCTCGGCGGATCAGGAGATCGCGATCGGCCAGGAGCAGTACGCGCCGTCGCAGCAGATGCAGGGCGGCGACTACTCGCTCGATCCTGCGCTCACGGCCTACGTGCGCGGCGTGGGCGCGAAGCTCGCGGCCGTCAGCGACCGCTCGCTGCCGTACGAATTCGTGGTGCTGAACAACTCGGTGCCGAACGCCTGGGCGCTGCCCGGCGGCAAGATCGCCGTGAACCGCGGCCTGCTGACGGAGCTCAACTCCGAGGCCGAGCTCGCGGCCGTGCTGGGCCACGAGATCGTGCACGCGGCCGCGCGCCACGGTGCCATTGCCATGCAGCGCGGCCTGCTGCTCGGCGTGGTGGTCTCCGGCGTGCAGGTCGCCGCGCGCGGCGGCAACTTCGCCGGACTCGCCGTCGGCGCGGCCAGCGTGGGCGCGCAGCTGATCTCGCAGCGCAACAGCCGCGAGAACGAGCTCGAGGCGGACCAGTACGGCATGCAGTACATGGCGCGCGCGGGCTACGACCCGAGCGCCGCGGTCGCGCTGCAGGAGACCTTCGTGCGGATCTCGCAGCAATCCGGCGGCGAGCAGGGCCGCCTCGCGGCGCTGTTCGCGAGCCATCCGCCCTCCACGGAGCGCGTGGAGAAGAACCGCGCCACGGCCGCGACGCTGCCGAAGGGCGGCGACGTGGGCCGCGAGCGCTATCAGGCCGCCACCGCCGCTCTGCGCCAGCGGCAGCCGGCCTACGACGCCTACGACAAGGGCCGCGCGGCGCTCGCGGACAACAAACCGGCCGACGCCGAACGCTTCGCACAGGAAGCCGTGCGACTGCTGCCCGCGGAAGCGCAGTTCCACGCGCTGCAGGGCGACATCGCGCTGCAGCAGAAGCGCTACGACGAAGCCGTGCGCCACTACGGCGACGCCGTCGCCCGCAACGATCGTTTCTTCTACTACCACCTGCAGAAGGGCATCGCGCACCGGCAGCTGCGTCAGTGGGACCCGGCGCGCACCGAGCTCGAACGCAGCGTGCAGCTGCTGCCGACCGCAGAGGGCTACTACGCGCTCGGCGTCGTCGCCGAGCAGCGCGGCGATCGGGCGGCGGCGCTCGAGCACTACGCGCGCGCGGCGCAATCGTCGGGCGCCGCGGGCCAGGCGGCGCAGGAGGCGGCCGTGCGACTCGACCTGCCGGCGAACCCCGGCAAGTACCTGGCGGCGCGGGGGACTCTGGACAGCAACGGCCAGCTGATCGTCGAAGTCGGCAACCCCACGCACATGGCGGTGACGGACGTGGTCGTCAGGGTGCGCTACGCCGACGCGCAGGGCACGATTCGCGAGCAGAGCCGCACGCTCGCGGGCCCGCTGCCAGCGGGTCAGACGCAGCGGCTGGCGACGGGGCTCGGGCCCTTCGCGCCGACCGCCACGCTCGAGGTCACGGTGACGGCGGCCAGGCTGCCGCAGAGCCCGTAGCTACTCGGCCATCAGGCTGACGATCTGATCCAGCTTGAACGTGTAGCTGCGGCAGCCCGGGCGCAGCACGTCCGAGTCCGTCCAGCCCTGATAGCGCGAGCGGCGCAGTGCGGCCAGGATCGGCTCGCGGAAGATCTCGTCGGACAGCTCGATCAGCTCCGGCCGCTGGATGACGCCGTTCGAATCGACGAAGAAACACGTCACGGCGTACCCCTGCTTGGCCTGACGAATGGCCTGCACCGGGTAGTACGGGGTCGCAGTGGTCACGGGCACGAGCGGCGGCAACGGCCGGCCCGTCGGCGCAACCGCGGGCGGCACCTCGCCCGAATCGAGCGCGGAGCACCACCAGCCGCCGACGTTCGCGAACGTGCGCCAGCCGCCCCCGAGCGTGGGCTGCCGCAGATCCGCGTTGAACTGCCGGCCCGTCTGCGGATCGCTGAACTCGAGCCGGCTGCCCTCCTGGAACCAGCCGGTCAACGCACTCCACGGGCTCGTGCGGTCCGCCTCGATGCGCGCGATGTGGGCCGCACCGCCGGATGCGAAATGCAGCAGCACGCGCTGATCGCCGAAATCCGGGCGTCCGTAGAGCACGCAGCCCCACGTGCCGACGGGATCGATGCGCTCGGCCCGGGCGCTGCCCGGGACGGCCGCGGCGAGCAGCATCGCAAGGACCACGAACGTGAACGCGCCGGCTGCGCGCATTACTGATGCTCCTCGACGGTGACGCTCGGCTGCAGCGTGCTCTCGTTGATCATGCCGCGAATCGTGGTCATCGTGCGTGCGCTCGGATTGATGGCTACTGCCCTCTCGAGATCCGCATTGGCGCGGCGATACTGCTTCTTCTTGTAGTAGGCGTAGGAGCGGTTGTTGTAAGCGTGCCAGTTCTGATCGTTGATCTGCAGCGCTTCGGTGCAGGTCCTGATCGCGAGATCGAGCTCACCCTTCGCGGCATAGGCCGCGCACAGATTCGAGAGGCCGGCGGCGCGGTCGCGCGTCGAGCCGGGCCGCGCGAGGCCGAGCTTCGTCAGGCGAATGCCGTCGTCGTACTGTTGCGCGCGGATGGCTTCGGCGCCGGCGGCGAGAAACTCGTTGCCCACACCGATCACGGTGCGACTGTCCGCGCTGGGCTTGGAGGGGTCCTGAAGCTGCGCAGGCTGGCCCGACGTGGCGCTCGCCACGCAATACACGGCTAGACCGCAGATGACCCAGCGCGCCACGTTACTCTCCTCCACGTTAGTATAGTACCGTGACCGAAGTCGCCGAAGCAGAAGCCCTGATCCTGGCCCACATGCCCCGGTTCGCGGCCCGCGAAGAGCCGCTGGCCGCCTGCGTGGACCGCGTGCTGGCGGAGGACATTGCGGCCGAGCGCGACCAGCCGCCGTTCGACCGGGTGACCATGGACGGCATCGCCGTGGCCTTCCGTGAGTGGCAGGACGGCCGCCGGAAGTTCACGGTGGCCGGCACCCAGCCGGCCGGCGCGCCGCCCATGGCGGTGACCGGGCCCGGCCAGTGCGTGGAAGTCATGACAGGCACTGCCCTGCCGCAGGGCACCGACACCGTGATCCCGGTGGAGCGCATTACGCGCACGGGACCCGCGGCCGAAGTCGGCGCAGACGCCGTCGTCAAAGAGAATCAGTTCGTGCACCGGCGCGGCAGCGACCGTCTGGCCGGCGCTCCGGTGCTGCGCGCCGGCACGCGCCTCGGCCCGCCCGAGATCGCCGTGCTGGCTGGAGCCGGCCGCGCCACCGCCCGGGTGACCGAGCTGCCGCGGGTCGCCGTGATCTCCACGGGCGACGAGCTCGTCGACGCCGGCAAGCCCATCGCGGCCCACCAGATCCGCTCCACGAACGACCGCGCGATCGAGGCCAGCCTCGCGCGGCACCGGCTCGGCACGGTCACGCGCGCGCGGCTGCGCGACGACGCCAATGCGCTCGCGGTCGCCATCGACCGGCTCGATACCGAGCTCGACGCGCTCGTGCTGAGCGGCGGCGTGTCGATGGGTCAGTTCGACTTCGTGCCGTCGGTGCTGGAGGAGCTCGGCGCGAAGCTCGTGCTGCACAAGATCGAGCAGCGGCCGGGGCGGCCGATGTGGTTCGGCGTCAGCGCGCGCAGCAAGCCGATCTTCGCGCTGCCGGGCAATCCCGTGTCCACGCTCGTGTGCGCCACGCGCTATCTGCTGCCGGCACTGCGGGCGGCCTCCGGTCTCGCGCCAGCGCCGCCGGAGCTCGTGGAGCTCGCGGCCCCCGTCGAGGCGTCGCCGACGCTGACGATGTTCGTTCCCGTGACGCTCTCGTGGTCCAAGCGCGGGGCCGCGCTCGCGCAGCCGCATCCGACGAACACGTCGGGCGACTTCGTGACACTGGCCGGCACGGAGGGATTCGTGGAGCTCGCCGCGAAGCGCGGCAGCTACGCCGCGGGCACCGTGGCGCGTCTCTTCCGCTGGTGAGCGGCGGCTAGAACCAGAACGACACGAACAGCTGGAAGACGTCCGCGTCGAAGCTGTACAACGGCTCGGTGCCGGCGGCGACCCCACGCGTGCGCAGGTCGCGGAAATCCTTGTAGTCGAACATCATGTGATCGAGGATCACGTTCAACGTGCCTTTGTCGATGAACTTCCAGCCGCTGCGCACGATGTCGTAGGTTGCGCCGAGGCTCAGCGACTGGCTCGTGAACGTGCTGAGCTCCTTGTCGCGCGCGAGGAAATTCTGATAGTTCACGCGCGGGAACAGATCGCTGTAGAAATCGCCCTTGGTCTGCGAGTAGTTGCGGATCTTGCCTTCGAACGTCCAGTGATCGACGGGGTGCGTATACCCGATCTCGAAGGTCCCGCTCTTCACGCCCCAGGTGTCGTGATAGTCGCGATACTCGGCCGACAGCGCGGCGCGATACGGCAGGAAATAGCGCATGCGCAGCGCGGCGGCGTCGCTCGTATGCGTGCGCGGATAGATTTCGCGCTGGTAGCTGTAGCCGAGCGGACTGCCCGGGTCGGCGTAACGCACCTGCCGGTACGGGTTGTTCAGAAAACCTTCGTCCGTGATCGTCTCGAACGAGAGGCCCACGAGCAGGTTCTTCGTCAGGATCTGCGAGACGCCGAGCCGGTAGCTCTGCGTCTTGACGGTGTCGTGGAACGTGGGATCGCCGCGACGACGCACCTCGTTGTTGCCGAGCGAATACCCCAGCGAGATCGTCGTCAGATCGCCGAACACGTCCTGGCTCACGCCGAACGTGAACGTGTTCGCCGTGTAGTCGTTCTCGACGCTGTTGATGACGCCGATGTTCATCGTCCAGCGGTCGTGCAGGTAATCGAGCCCGATCGACTTCTGCGTGCGCTCTTCCTTGTATGGGCTCGCCGTCGTGATGACGTCGATGGACGCGCTCGACACCTGGTCGACGTAGTAGTTGGCCGAGACCGAGAACTTCTGCGCGAACTGCTTGCGAACGAGCACCGAGGGGCCCTGGATCGTCACGCCGCCGCCGTCGTAGCGGTGCATCAGCACGTCGATGCGGTCCTCCGGCAGCACGCCGGCCACGCCGGCACGTGCGACCGCCATGAGCACCAGACCGAAGACGACTCCGCGTATCACGTGCACCTCAGTTGCAGCCGCAGCCGCCGCCCGCGCCGCCGGTCGCGCCACGGGCGCCTTCGCGCGCGTCGTGAACGTGATCGATGTACGAGCTCGACACCGGATTGCGGTCGAGCGACATGATCGGGTCGGCCATGTGATCGCGCTCGTAGGGCTTCACCCAGGGCTCGATGCTGCAACCGCCGAGCACGCCGCAAGCCAGCGCCGCCAGAGCGACGCCCGCACCCGCACGACGAACGTGGAGCATGGACATGGGAATCACTCGCGCAGCAGCGCGCGAACCTCGTTCTGGTAATCGCCCTCGTACCCCGGCTTGTAGCCGTGATGCAGGTAGCGCATCGTGCCGTCCTTCGCGACGATCACGGTGCTCGGCATCGTTTCCACCTTGTAGAGCTTGCTGACCTCGCTCTTCGTGTCGAACAGCACGGGGAACGACACCGGGGTTTCCTTCAGCCACTTCCGGGCGCCCTCGGGGTTGTCCTCGACGTTCACGGCCAGCAGCTTGAAGCCGAGCTTGTTGTAGCGCTGATAGAGCGCCTCGAGATGCGGCATCTCCTGCCGGCACGGGACGCACCACGTGGCCCAGAAGTTGATCATCACGACATCGCCCTTCAGCGAGCCGAGCGATACGTTGCCGCCGTCGCGCGACGGCAGCGTGAATCCGGGTGCCGGCCCCTTGACCGAGTCCGCCGCGAAGGCCAGCGACGCCAGGAGAGCACTCACGACGATGACCGAAAACGCTCGCAACATTGGGGACCTCCGTGTCTGCCGAAACTAGAAGAAGAACGTCACGCCGAGGTGGGCGCCCAGGTTGTGGGACGTCTTGGCCTGGCCCAGCAAGTCGGTGTCGAATATCTGGTCCTCGACGTCGGCATGAACCGCAAGCCAGTCGAGCGGCATGATCCGGTAGCCGAGCCCTATGTTCATGGTGAACCGGTCATCCCCCGCGAACTTGGTCTTGCCGACGCCGCCGATCAGATACGTCGCGGTGTTCCACGCGCGCTTCTTACCGAAAAACCCTTCGCCGGGCAGGATGTCGTACCCCACCGAGACGTTATAGTAGGTGTAGTCGCGCTCGGCATCTGTGAGCAACTGCGCAGCGCCGCTCAGGCGCTCGAAGCTGGTCAGGCCGGCCGTCGTGCGGCCCGCTCCGAGCTGCACGAACACCTTGTCCGTGACGTGATACGCGAACGTGGCGCCGGTCGCGTTGTGGACGCCGAAGTCCTCGATGCTGAGGCTGCCCGCGAACACGCCGACCTCGAAGTCCGATTTCTTGATCTTCGGAACCTTGATCTCGCGGCGCTCGACGTCGGGCTCGATCACGGGCGGCTGGCCGTTGTCGTCGCTGCGCACGAGCCTGTCGCGGCCACAGCCGCTCAAGACGCCGACGGCGAGCGTCAACGTCAGAAGAAGAACGACACTCCTGCCTTCCATTCTCGTATGTCCTCGTTTTCATTGCGGCTCGTGAACACGACGTGCGCCTTGTACTCGGCGCGGAACACGAACCGGCGCGAGAGGTACATGCGCATGCCTGCACCTACCAGCGCGAGCGAATCCGTGCGATCGACCGTGGCGACCAGCGTCGCCTTCGGATGCGTGGTGATGACCCCGGCGCCGAGCGTGAAGTACGGCGATATGCGCCAGTCGGGATACATCAGATGAACGATGTTGATGGTCGCGAGCTTGCTGTCGGCGAACTGGCCGATGGCCTCCGACACCCAGATCTCGCCCGAGAGATTCGGCGTGAATCCGTGCGCGCCGTAGGCGGCGATCACGTTCGCGCCGCCGAAGTCGCCATACAGCGCGCCGACCTCCCAGCGCCGCGCGGCGTACTCCTCGAGACCCGGCTCGGGCAGGTCGAACGGCTCGCCGTTCAGATTCAGCGTGGTCTTCAGCTGGTCGCGATGCACCCACCCCACCTGGCCGCGCGGCACACGCACCTTGAACCAGTCCGTGCGCTGCATCAGCAGCGCGATCTGCTCGCCCCGCTCCGCGACGAAGAAGATCGGATAACCCGCTCCGGGACCCGTGTGCAGATCGATGTACGGGTCGTCGATCACGACCTCCCTGTACTGCCGTTCCGCGCCTGCTGCAGTAGCTGCGACGAAAAGCTGGCATAGCGCGAGAACGAGCCACCATCGACGCATCTACATCACCGGAGCCTTGAACGGGTCGTTGTAGTACTGGGCACCGATGTCGAGCCACTCCGCGATCAGGCGCAGCTCGTCCTGGGTCATGAAGCCCCTGTGCGGCTCGTTCGGACAACCCGTGCCGCCCGCGTCGAAGCAGCCGAAGAAGCGCGACGCACGCGCACCGGCCGAGCTCATCGGCGGCGAGATCGAGACGGGCGCCATGATCGGATTGCCCATCGCGTCGACACCGATCTGCACCTGCTGATCCACGACGGCGCCGTTCATGAGCACCTGCTGGTTGTCGGCGAACAGCAGCTCGCGGTAGGCGTTGAACTGGTCGGGCTCGTCGGCCGAGAGCCCGTCGGACAGGTCGAGCTGGCCGGCGGGCACCATCGGCTGGTTTGCCGCATCCACGGGCGCGTGGCAGCCGCCCTGCGAGCAGGTGTGGTCCTCGAGCACGGTCATCGTCATCGGGTCGATCACCTGCCGCGGCGTGCTCCACAGCGGGTGGATGTGCGTCTCGTAGTTGATCTCGATGCGGCACGACGGCGCCCACTTCGTGATGCAGTTCGTGCTCACGGGCGCGGGCGTCGTCAGATTGGTATACAGATACGAGAACGACGTGGCCGGCGTGGCGACCGCGGAATCCGTCCACACGTCCGTGTACTTCAGGTCGACGCTCGGAATCAGCGCGGCACAGTCCGTCTGGCAACTCACGCGCGTGCGCGTCTCGGCCATCGTGTCGCCCGCATCCGGCGAGAACGCCGGGACGCTGTTCTGGAACGGCACGCCCGTGCCCGTGGCACCCGGGTACACCGAATTGAACGCGTCGCTGCGGCCGTGCGACAGCCCGCTCTGCGCGTCGTGACAGCCGTTGCACTTCAGCTCCTGGCCGGGCACCACCTGCAGCCAGTTCTGGTGGCGTGCCGAGATCCGGCGGCCGTTCGCGTCGAGCACGCTGACGGCGAGCGCCACGTTCGCGGGCACTTTCACGCGCACCGAGCCGTCCGGCTCGATCGGGGCGTAGCCGATGATCTCGCGCATGCCCTGCTGGATGTTCGGGCCGAAGGCCGTGGGGCGAATGTTCACGTCCTGCGGATCCGGGATCGCTACGGCCTTCTCGACGCGCAGGAAGCGCGCCGGCCGGTTGGCGACCGGCGTCTTCACCGGATCGGCGGTATCGGCGATGTTCACGGACGCCATGCCGTCGATGTCGTAGACGCTGCGGATGTTCAGGATGCCCACGCCTTCGGCAACGAGCTTCGAGTCGAAGTCGACGCCGGCCACCTTGTCCGGGATCGACTGCGGATTCGCGCGCGGCTGCGCCGCCACCACGTCGCCGATCAGCACGCCTTCCTCGCCCGTGACGATCGGCAGCTGCGTCTGCGTCTGCGGGTCGTACATCCAGATGCCGTAGAGCGGCGGCGCAACGACCGGGTTCGCCGCGGCCAGCTTGTCATCCGTGCACGGCACGAAGATCGTCTTCGTCGCGTCGTTCGGATCGGGCTCGGCGAGCCGGCAGATCTCCCAGCTCACGAGCACGCGGCCGGTGCCGTCCCACAGTGGGAACGCGGAGCTGTAGCGCCCGCCCTTCGACGGCAGCAGGTCCGTTCGCACCTGATTCGGCGTGGCCGGCGTCTGCGCGGGGCCCGTCATGCCCGGGGAGCTCGCGACGGACTGCGTGTTCTCCACGTACGTCTTCGTATCGATGACCGCGACCGCGCCGCCGAGCTCCGGATGATCGAAGGGCCGGACGATCGCCATGACGCGGCCGTCCGGCATCTCGCGCGGATCGAGGAACTGCACCTGCGTGTTGTCCGTGCCGGTCAGGTGACTGTGCGCGCCGTACACCAGCTCGAGATCCGTGCCGTCCGGGTTCATCTGATAGAGGTTGATGCCGTTGACGCTGCCGGCGTGGTCCCAGCGGCTGAACAGCACCTTGCCGTTCGCGAGCACGATCGGATCGTAGTCGTTGCTTTGGTTGAACGAGATCTGATGCAGATCGCTGCCGTCGTCGCGCATCACGTGCAGCACGAACGCGGGATTGCGACGGTTCTCGTCGCGCGCGTCGAACTGCGGCTTGCCCTCGTCGAGCAGCACGGCCTTCGCCTGGCGCTGCCGGGTGGAGACGAACAGGATGCGGCCGTCGGGCAGGTAGTGGGGCGAGATGTCCTGCCCCGCTTCCGCCGTGATGTCGGACGCGATGATGCGATGCAACGTATCGGTAGCGAACGTGTACTCCCAGATGTTCCACGTCGGCTGTTCGTCCATGGTCTTGTTCGGGTCGAACGGCCCGCGCATCGCGAACAGCACTTTCTTGCCGTCCGTGGAGATCTCCACGCCCATGACATCGCCCTGCCCCTGCGTCTCGCGCAGCGTCACGTTGCGCTCGGGCGCCGTGGGCGATGCCCGGTCGCGCACATAGAGGTCGGTGCCGACGTTGAATCGCAGCACGTCGCGCACGTCCGTCGGCGACTGGACCTGCATCTGATCGTCGAACAGCGGGCCCTTCGTATAGGCGATCGCGAAATCCGGTGCGACGGGGTCCGGCTGCTGACCGCTCCCGACACCGAGGTTGCCGTCACTGTTGCCGCATGCAGCGAGCACGAACACCGTGATCGTCACGAGCGCGAGCTGCACTCCCGTGCGCAGGCGCCCGATCATGACAGTCCCTGTCCGATGGCTCATGGAACGTCCCTCTCCATCCATTGATCCCGAATGGAGGTTCGCTTCCGGGCTCCGTGCGTCAGTCAACGGTTCACTCCGCGCAGTGCGCGGCACGCGCGTCCCGCGCGTGCCGTGCGTTTGCATAATGTCCGGGCCACCGGCCCGCGATGCGACGTAATGTCGGCGCCCCGTAATCATGGGCATCGACCTTGTCGCCTTCCGTTAACGTGATCACAGAACCATCCCGGATCGAACCTGCATCAAAACTGTGACCGATCTCTCCGAACGATCGATCGGTACCCCAGATCATCGCGAACGACTTCACTAAACACTCGCGCGTCGTCGCGTCGCACACGCGCTGCGTGCTCTCAATCACCGCGGGGAGCTTACACGCCGGTTACGGTGCTTCCGAAACCGTCGCCGTTTTGAGACGTCTGTGATTTCCCACATTACCCGGCGGTTTTTTTTGTGTTTTTATTCGGCTCGCATTGCGGCAGTGACATCAACACAACGGGACGAATCGTGATGACTAGCAGGATGCATTGGATGTCGACGCTGAGCACGTTCAGCAGCCATCGCTCGATGTGGCGGTTGTTCATCGCAGTCGGGCTCGTCGTCTGCGGACTCTCGGTCGCGCTCGCCGGACCGCGCGAGCAGGCGGCCCGGATTCACGACCGGTTGGCCGGCGTGCCCGCGAGCGACGCCGTGCTGACGCAGATGGCGGCGCAACTGCCCGGCAATCCGACCGCGGCAGCGAACATCGCGATGCAGAACCCCAATTTCTACTCGGTCACGCTGAAGAACTTCGCGGCGCCATGGACGAACCGCGACCGGTCGGCGTTCGTGCCGCTGAACGACTACGTCACGCTCGTGATGGGCATGGTGCGCGACAACGTGCCGTTCGATCAGATCCTGTCGGGCGACCTGCTGTACGTCGCACCCGGGGTGTCGCCGGCGCCCTCACCGAGCAACAACGACCACTTCGCCGCACTCGAGGCGCGGATGCGCGATCCCGCGTTCAACCAGAGCGAGCTCTCGCAGACCACGCAGTCGGCCACGTACGGCATTCCACCGGCGGCCACCGCGGGCGCGATCACGACGCGCGCCGCGTCGGAGGCGTTCTTCGTGGCAGGCACGAACCGCGCGATGTTCCGCTTCACGCTGATCAACCATCTCTGCATGGACATGGAGCAGGTGCTCGATACGAGCGTCACGCCGGACAACGTCCGTCAGGACGTCTCGCGCAGCCCGGGCGGCGACAGTCGTGTGTTCATGAACAACTGCATAGGCTGCCACGCAGGCATGGACCCGCTGGCGCGTGCGTTCGCGTACTACGACTACGACACCACGGCCGGCCGTCTGGTGTACACGCCGGGCACGGTGCAGGCGAAGTACTTCAACAACAACAAGACGTTCCCCGACGGCTTCATCACGCCCGACGATTCGTGGAACAACCACTGGCGGCAGGGGCAGAACGCCCTGATCGGCTGGAACCCGGCGCTGCCGGGCCAGGGCCAGGGCGCGAAGTCGCTCGGTCAGGAGCTCGCCGGCACGACCGCGTTCGCGCAGTGCCAGGTCAAGAAGGTGTTCAAGGCGGTCTGCTTCCGCGATCCGGTCGATCAGGCCGATCGCAATCAGGTCGCCACGATGACCACGAGCTTCCGCAACAACAACTTCAACCTGCGACAGGTCTTCGCCGAGTCCGCAGGGTATTGCATGGGCCAGTAGGCCCGCGGCCAGGGAGTCAGGACGATGCAGTACGCAATCTCCATCACCGGCACGTCGCTCGCGCGCGTGACGAATCGTCTCCGCGTGCCGCACGCGCGGCTGGTCGCGACCGGCGTCGCGCTGGTCGCCGCGCTGCTCGCAGGCTGCAGCGGCGGCAGTGGCGCGCCGGTCGAGGTCACGCCCGGCGCCGGCAGCGGGCCCGTGACGCAGACCTACACGGGCCCCGCGCCCACCACGGCCGACGTGCAGTCGTTCAAGATCAATCTGTGGGACAACATCCACGCCGATAACCGCTGCGGTACGTGCCACAGCGAGAAAGGCGGTCAGGTGCCGATGTTCGCCCGCGGCGACGACGTGAACCTGGCCTACGCGGCCGCGAACCTCGTCGTGAACCTCGCCTCCCCGAAGGACTCCATGATGGTCCAGAAGGTCGGCGGCGGTCACAACTGCTGGCTCGCGAGCCCCGCGGCCTGCGCGGACATCCTGACGACGTGGATCACGAACTGGGCGGGCGCGACCGCCGGCGGCGGCAGCCGCAAGATCCAGCTCGAGCCGCCCGTGATCCGCGACCCCGGCACGAGCAAGAACTTCCCGGACGACCAGGGACTGCTGTACTCCCAGACGGTCTACCAGATCACGTCGAAGTTCTGCTCGAACTGCCACAGCTCGAGCTCGTCGCTGAAACAGCAGCCGTTCTTCGCGGAAGGCCCGACCACCAGCGCGACCGCCATTCAGGCGGCGTACGAGGCCGCCAAGCCGAAGATGGATCTCGACGATCCGGCGAACTCGCGGTTCGTGCTGCGGCTGCGTAACGAGTCGCACAACTGCTGGACCTCGAGCTGCGCGAACGACGCCAACGCGATGCAGGCCGCGATCACGCAGTTCGCCTCCGGCATCACACCGACCACGGTCGACCCGAACCTCGTCACGAGCAAGGCCACGACGTTGTACGAAGGCACGATCGCGTCCGGCGGCAGCCGCTACGACGCGAACGTGATCGCCATGTACGAGTTCAAGACCGGCCAGACCTGCGGCACGTCGATCACGGGCGCCTGCGCCACCGCGTACGACACCAGCGGCGTCGACCCGGCCATGGATCTGACGCTGTCGGGCAACGTGCAGTGGTTCGGCGGCTGGGGCCTGAACTTCTCGGGCGGCAAGGCGCAGGCCTCCACGGCCGCCAGCGCGAAGCTGAAGCGCCTGATCAACGCCACGGGCGAATACTCGATCGAGGCGTGGGTCACGCCCGGCAACGTGGTGCAGGAGGACATGCGCATCGTGAGCTACTCGGGTGGCCTCATGCAGCGCAATTTCAACCTCGGCCAGACGATGTACAACTACGACTTCTTCAACCGTTCGGACAAATCGGACGCCAACGGCAACCCGCAGCTGTCGACGCCGGACGCCGCCGAGGTGCTCCAGGCCTCCCTGCAGCATGTCGTCGCCACGTTCGACCCGGCAAACGGCCGCAAGATCTATGTGAACGGCGTGCTCGTGGCCTCCATGGATCCGGTGCCGGGCGGCCTGCTGAACGACTGGGACGACACTTTCGCGTTCGTGCTCGGCAACGAGGTGTCCGGCACGCGCATGTGGAACGGCGTGATCCGTTTCGTCGCGATCCACAACCGGGCTCTCACGCCCGCACAGATCCAGCAGAACTTCCAGGCCGGCGTCGGCGAGAAGTTCTTCCTGATGTTCAGCGTGGAGCACCTGACGAACGTGCCCGAGAGCTTCGTGGTCTTCGAGGCCTCGCAGTTCGACAGCTACAGCTACCTGTTCCGCAAGCCTTTCTTCATCAGTCTCGACGGGACACAGCATCCTGACGCGCTCGACGTGAAGGGCCTGCGCATCGGCATCAACGGTGCCGAGGCGCACGTCGGCCAGTCGTTCGCGAACCTCGACACGCAGATCAGCAGCTCGCTGTACAGCACCGAGACCGGCCAGACGCTGCTCGATCTCGGCGCCGTCGTGCCGCTCGAGAAGGGGCCGGACTCCGACGAGTTCTTCCTGACCTTCGACAAGCTCGCGGCGCACAGCTTCAGCCGGCCGCCCCCGGCGACTCCGCCGGCTCCGACTCCGGTGGATCTGCCGCCCGCGTCGGCGATCGGCGTGCGCACGTTCGACGAGATCAGCGCCACGATGGCCGCGATCACCGGCGTGAGCCAGCGCGATACGCAGGTCGCCAACACGTTCGCAACCGTGCGCCAGTCGCTGCCCGCCGATGCGGACATCCAGGCCATCCTGGCGTCGCACCAGGTGGCAATCGCGCAGCTCGCGATCGGCTACTGCGACGCGCTCATGGAAAACCGCAGCACGACGATCGCGCGTGACACGATGTTCCAGGGATTCAACTTCGGCGCAACTCCGGCCGTCGCGTTCGCCAACGAGAACGCGCTGTTCAATCCATTGCTCGACCGCGTGCTCGGCGTCACGCAGCTCGCCAGCCAGCCGAACAGGGCCGCCGTGCAGCAGGAGCTCGACCAGCTCGTGAACGGCATTCCCGGCGACAGCACGCGGCCCGGCCTGCTGAATTCCGGCACGACCAACGACGCTGCGCGGACGCGCAACATCGCCAAGGCGGTGTGCTCGGCCGTGATCGGCAGCGCCGCAATGCTGGTTCAGTAATTCGCGCCTTGAGATAGAGGGTACACCCATGCTGATCCGAGTGAAGAACAAGCCGCGCAACCCCAACGAGCCGCTCCACGGCGGACGGCTGACGCGCCGTCAGCTGATCGGCCAGGGGTTATTGGCGGGTTCGGCCACGCTGCTGACGGGCGGATTCCTGGGCTTGTTCGCGAACCCGCGCGCGGCCTACGCCGCGCTCGCGAACGATCTGAAGCCGCTGACTCAGGCCTGCGGCATCAGCAACGGCGCGGGCAAGATTCCGTTCATCTGCTTCGACCTCGCGGGCGGCGGCAACATCGCCGGCTCGAACGTGCTGGTTGGCAAGGCCGGCGGGCAGCTGGATCTGCTCGGCACCGCGGGCTACAGCAAGCTCGGCATTCCAGGCGACCAGGTACCGGGCGTCACGGAGGCCGCGCGCACGGCCACGAGCAACGGCGACCACACGGACACGACGCTCGGCCTCGCGTTCCACAGCGACAGCGCCTATCTGCGCGGCATGCTGAGCCGCATGAGCACGACGACGCGCGCGAACGTCAACGGCGTGGTGATTCCGGCGCGCTCGGAGAACGACACGAGCAACAACCCGCACAATCCGCTGTACGCGATCCGCAAGGCGGGCGCGGACGGCTCGATCCTGACGCTGTGCGGCTCCCAGAACTCGGTGTCGGGCGGCAACTCGATGGCGCCGCTCGCGATGATCGATCCGACGGCACAGCCGACGAAAGTGGACCGTCCGAGCGACGTCACGGGCCTCGTCGACACGGGCCAGCTCGTGGGCCTGCTGAACGCATCGGACGCAACGGCGGTGCTCGAGTCGATCTACCGCATCAGCCGCGAGCGCATGAACAACGCCGTGAGCACCGGCCTGCCGATCACGCAGGACGAAGTGGTCAAGGATCTCGTGAACTGCGGCTACCTCAAGTCGGCGGACGTGGCCGACCGTTTCGGCAACGTGATTCTCGACCCGGGCCTCGACCCGGACATCGTCGGCGCGGCGGGCATCTTCTCGACGGCCGAGTGGAACAGCGGCGGCACCGACCAGACCGAGTTCCGCAAGACGGCGTCCATCATGAAGCTGGTGGTCGAAGGCTTCGCGGGCGCCGGCGTCATCACGATGGGTGGCTACGACTACCACAACGGCAACCGCATGGACGGCGAGGTCAGGGACGAGCGCGCCGGCAAGTGCATGGGTGCGTGCCTCGAGTTCGCCGCGCGCAGGGGCGTGCCGCTGATGATGTACGTGTTCAGCGACGGCGCGATCTCGAGCAACGGCGCCATCGACAACTCGGTGAACGGCCGCGGCAAGGGCCAGTGGACCAGCGACAACCAGGACACGGCTTCGCCGTTCTTCCTGGTCTACAAGCCCGGCGGCCGACCGACGATCTACACGGCGGATGGCGGCGCCCCGGCCGTTCACCAGCAGCTCGGCTCGTTCGCCGCGACCGGCGACGTCGTGCGCTCGGGCACTCCGGGCGCCAACAACGTGAATCTGCTGGTCGAGCAGGTGGTGCTGAACTACATGGCGCTGCATGGACAGCAGGGCCAGTTCGCGAACGTGTTTCCGAACAACGGCCTGGGCTCGAACATCGATCGCCTGATCGGGCTCGCGCCGATCGTGAACAACGTGATCACGAACCCGGTCTAGCGCAACGGCTTCGGAAGCGAGTTTCGGTTGTTCCTCTAGCGTGTGATCGCGGTTGCCCGGCCAGGGACGGCCGGGCCACCGCTCCTTTTTTCGAGGCCCTTCCTCTCGTCGCGCGCTGCGCCCAACACACCGTTGCGGAGGCGGTGCGCGCCACGGTCCGCCTGCGCGCCCCAGGGTACCCGGCGCGACGCAGAGGCCGGGAAACTCAGCGGGCGTGCAGCGTCGACTGCAGCTCGGCGAGGACCGACAGCGCGATCGACTCCGGCGAGTCCGCCCCGATGTCGAGGCCGACCGGCCCCTTGAGACGCGCGCGCAGCGGCGCAGCCGCGTCGCCGAGATCGGCCAGCAGCCGGTCGCGCCGCGCTCGCGGTCCGAGCACGCCGACGTAGCGATGCGTGTGCTGGGCGAGCTCGCCGAGATACTTGCGGTCGGTCGGCAGGTGGTGACTCATGACGACGACCGCATCGAACTCGGCCAGCGGCACCTCGCGCGCCACCTGCCCCGCCTCCACGAGCACCTTGCGGTCGGCGCGATCGAACCCCGGTCGCGCGACGTACGCCGGTCGATGATCGGCCACGGTCACGAACCAGCCGAGCTCCACGGCCATGCCGACCAGCGGCACGGCGTCGAGCCCGCCGCCGAGCACGAGCAGCCTCGGAATCGGGCGCAGGGGGGCGTGGAGCACGGTGGTACCACCCTCGGCGACGAGGCAGACCTGACCGTCCGCAGCGGCGCGCCGCGCACCGGCCACGATCGCCGCGGGCGCCGCCGCGGCGAACCCGAACGCGTCCGTCTTCTCGGCCGTCACGATCACGGTGCCCCCTGCGTCGGCGCCTTCGATCACCGTGGCGAGCCCGCCGCCGCGGCTGCCGCGCAGCAGCGTCGCGATCGACTCGAACGGCTCGTATCCGCGCGCAGGCAGCAACGGCTGCAGGAACACCCGCAGCAGGCCATTGCAGCCGACGGCAAGCCCCCAGAGCTCGTCCGCCGCATCGCGCAGATCATAGGTGACGGCAGCCGGTCGATCGGCCGCGATGACCTGGCGGGCGCGCTCCGCGAGATCGCCCTCGAGGCACCCGCCGCTGACGAGCCCGCGATAGTCGCCGCTCCCGGCAATCAGGATGCGATGGCCCGCCTTGGTGTAGGTCGAGCCGAGCGTGTCGTAGACCGTGGCGAGCACCAGCGGCTCGCCGGCGGTCCGCCACGCTTCGAAAGACTGCAGGATCTGCCGAGCGCTCATGCGTGCGAGGACCCATCTTCGGGGCGGCCAATATGCCAGCGGCGAAGCCCGCTTGCACCCCGGCACGGAGGGCTACCCCCTCCGGAGCATCCGGACATAATGCCCCGCACGCTGGCTGGCCGGGTCAACGCCTGACCCGCACCGTCAGTCCGAGTGGACATAAAGGCCGCGCACACGTACTGCCGGCGCGGCCGTCGATGGGTGGCACGTGTCTTGCTCCTCTGCTCCCAGTCGCCACGCCGATGGACGGGGGAACGAAATGGAAGTGCGAGTGCTGAATTCGCTGCCAGGCAACGACTGTCCGGATCAGGACTACATTCGCGTGCACACGTGCTCCGCCCCGGAAGACGACACGGTGACCCTGGCCACGATCGAACGCATCACCGACAGGACCACCGCCAGCCGCACGACGAAGCGCGTGCGCACGCTCCTGGGTCGCCGGCCGATGTCGGTCGATGCGGCGCTCGAGCTCGCGACGAGCTATGCCGAGCGCAAACAGGTCCCCATCGTGTACGCTGAGCCAGTCACACCGGGACGGTGAGACGCACAAGCAGACTCCGGACGAAGCAATGACGAATTCTTCGCTGACAACGACCTCGCCTTCACTGTCGCGCGGCTTCACGCTGATCGAGCTCATGATCGTGGTGGCGATCATCGGCATTCTCGCCGCCATCGCCATCCCTGCATACCAGACCTACACGATCCGGGCGCAGGTGGCCGAGGGCCTCAACATGGGGGCCCATGCGAAGACGCGCGTCCAGGAATCGTTCCTGAACCACGGCGAAGCACCGACCGATCGCGCCGCGGCCGGACTCTCGCCGAACGCCACCGACACCGTCGGCAAGTACGTGCAATCGGTCGACGTGAACAACGGCGTGCTGGTCGTTACGTTCGGCAACGAAGCGAACGCGGCTATCGCGGGCCTGACGCTGACGATGACGCCTTACGAAACGCAGGGCTTGGGCGTGGTCTGGCGTTGCGGTGCCGCGCCGCCGCCGCCAGCCGCACAACTGCTCGGCACTTCGGGTGGCGGTAACGCGGCCGTCTATATCGCCCCGACGGTGCCGGTTCACTACCTGCCGGCGTCGTGCCGGCCGTAACGGCCCTCACTCCTCGGCCGGAGCCGTGACGCCGGACCAGCGGCGCACGAGCGGCGAATCGAGATCGAACAGATCGAGCACTCGCCCCACCGTCTGATCCACCATCGCATCGAGAGTCTCGGGCCGCGCGTAGAACGCGGGCACCGGTGGGAACACCACGGCACCCATCTCCGTCACCGTGACCATGTTGCGCAGATGCACGAGCCCGAGCGGCGTCTCGCGCGCCAGCAACACGAGCCGCCGGCGCTCCTTCAGCGTCACGTCGGCCGCTCGCGCGACGAGAGTGTCCGTGACGCCCGTGGCAACCGCCGCCAGCGTGCGCATGGAGCACGGCGCCACGATCATGCCGTCGGTGCGAAACGAGCCGCTCGCGATCGCGGCGCCGATATCGCGGTCGGCGTGCACCACGTCGCCCAGGGACTCGAGCTCCGACCGCCCGATGTCGAGCTCGGCCGCGGCGCTCAGAAAACCGGCCTTCGACACGACGAGATGGGTCTCCACCCCGCCGTGACGTCGCAACTCCCGAAGCAGCCGCACGCCATAGATGGCGCCGGTCGCGCCGGTGATCGCAACGACGATCCGCCGCTTGCCCGTGTTGCTCATGTCGCCGTCGCACCACCCGCCTGCCCGGTCGCAGAATAGCATGCGCCCCATCCACGAGCCGGCGCTGCGATTGACAATGCCGATTGCCGCCCGGCTACACTGGCCGCCCCGAAATCCTGGACCGTGCGGATGACGGCTTTCGAGCTCGGACCCGTCGCCTTGAGCCTGAAGCTCGCGGCCGTCACCGTGATCGTGCTGCTCGTGCTCGCGACACCGCTCGCCTGGTGGCTCGCGTTCACGCGCAGCCGCTCGCGCACGATCGTCGAAGCCATCGTCGCACTCCCGCTCGTGCTGCCACCGACCGTGCTCGGGTTCTACCTGCTCGTGCTGCTCGGCCCCGCCGGGGCGATCGGGCGCCTGTGGGTGCAGCTGACCGATCACACGCTGACGTTCTCATTCGCCGGCCTCGTCGTGGCTTCGGTCATCTACTCTTTTCCATTCACCGTGCAACCGCTCCAGGCCGCGTTCGAGAGCGTCGGCAGGGCACCTCTCGAAGCCGCGGCCACGCTCGGCGCGGCGCCACTCGACGCGTTCCTGCGGGTGGCCTCCCCGCTCGCACTGCGCGGCTATGTCTCGGCCGTCGTGCTGAGCTTCGCGCACACGCTGGGCGAGTTCGGTGTAGTGCTCATGGTCGGCGGCAACATCCCCGATCGCACGAAGGTCATCTCGATCGCCGTCTACGAGCACGTCGAGACTCTGGAATACGCGCAGGCTCACATGCTGGCCGCCGGCCTGCTCGCGTTCTCGTTCGTCGTGCTGCTGTCCGTGTACGCGCTGAACCGGCGCATGCCGCTCGTGAAGACCTGAGGGCCCGCGCCGTGAGCACGCTGGAGCTCGACGTCAGTCTCGAGAGACCGGGGTTCACGCTCGCCGTGCGGCATACGCAGCCGCTCGAAGGCATTACGGCCCTGTTCGGCCCGAGCGGCTCCGGCAAGACCACGCTGCTGCGCGTGCTGGCGGGCCTCGAGCGGGCGCGCGGCCGCGTCACCTTCGACGGCAACCTGTGGCAGGACGATCGGCACTGGGTCCCGGCGCACCGGCGCGGCATCGGCTACGTGTTCCAGGACGGACGTTTGTTCCCGCACCTCACGGTCCGCGACAACCTCGTATTCGCGGCGCAACGCGCCGCGCAGCGGGCGCCGGCCCGTACCATCCGGCTCGACGCCGCCGTGGCGGCACTCGACCTGGCCGCGCTGTTGGCACGGCGACCGGGCTCGCTGTCCGGCGGCGAGCAGCAGCGCGTCGCCATCGCCCGGGCGCTGCTGACCACTCCGCGGCTGCTGCTCATGGACGAACCGCTGTCGTCGCTCGACGTCGGCCGCAAACGGGAAATCCTGCCGCTGATCGAAGAGCTGCCGCGCACGTTCGGTGTGCCGGTGCTCTATGTCACGCACAACGTCGACGAGGTCGCGCGCCTCGCCTCCCGCGCACTGCTGCTCGCGGCCGGCCGGATCGCGGCGCACGGCACCGTGACCGAGGTGTTCGAGCGCCTCGATCTCGAATCGTATACGGGCGGTCTCGAAGCCGGCGCGGTGCTGCGCGCGCGCGTCGTCGAGCAACGCGACGGCTTGGCCACGCTGGCCGTCGGCGCGCAGCGCCTGCGGGTGCCGATGGGGGATGCGCCGCCCGGCGCCCTGCGCCCGCTCCGCATCCACGCGCGCGACGTCGCCATCGCCACCGAGCGGCCGCGCCAGCTCAGCATCCGCAACGTGCTCACGGCGACGATCCTCCGGATCGACGGCGCCGCGTCCGGGAACGTCGACCTGCTGCTCGACGTGGACGGCGAGCACCTGCGATCGCGAATCACTCGCGACGCATGTGACGAGCTCGGCCTCGAAACGGGCCAGAACGTCTTCGCCCTGATCAAAAGTGTCGCGCTCGAAAGTACACTGCTCGGCTGACACAACACCGACGAACCGTCATGAACGTCACGAACCTCGATTCCGCCACCTTCGGCGTCACCGACCTCGCCGCCTGCCGGCGCTTCTGGACCGATTTCGGCCTCGTGGAGAGCCAGGCCGAGGGCGCCACGGTGTTCACGTGCAGAAACGGCAGCACGGTCGTGCTGCGCGCGGCGGACGATCCGGCCCTGCCCGCCCCCATCGAGCCCGGCGCCACGCAGCGCGAGGCGACGTTCGGCGTGCGCTCGCCGGCCGACCTGCGCGCAATCGCGGCAGAGCTCGAGCGCGACCGGCCGGTTCGCGTGGACGCGGACGGCACCGTGCACGCCACGGACCCGCTCGGCTTCGCGATCGCGTTTCGCGTGGCGCGCGCCACGCGCATCGCAGCCCCCGAGCTGAAGTTCAACACGCCGGGCCATCCCGATCGCATCAACACGCGCGGCCAGTTCTTCTCCTCGGCCACACCGCTCGAGATGACGCACACGGTGTTCATGATCGACGATGCGGACAAGGTGGTGCCGTTCTACACGGAGCGCCTGGGGTTCATCGTCAGCGACTGCTATCCCGGCCGCGGCTACTTCCTGCGCGGCGGCGCGTCGAATCACCATCACGACCTGTTCCTGCTGAACATCGGCAGGAAACGCGGCTTCCACCACCTCGCGTTCGAGCTCGGCAGCATCCACGAGCTGTTCGGCGGCGGCCTGAACATGACGCGCCGCGGCTGGCGCACGGCGCTCGGCCCGGGCCGGCACCCGATTTCGTCGTGCTACTTCTGGTACTTCCACTCGCCGTGCGGCGGCGCCGCGGAGTACGACTTCGACTCGGACCAGGTCGACGAGCGCTGGGTGCCGGGCACCTTCCAGCAGACACCCGAGGTGTTCGCGGAATGGTGCCTCGCCGAGGGCATGGCCGATTCGCTGCTCTACAAGGGCGTGCAGAGCGCCGACACCATCAAGCGCAAGGATTGACACCGGAAGAACGTAACGTTCTCATCATCGATATGACCAAGAAACACGAAGCATACGAAGACATTCCCGGCACGTGGGTGTTCGACGCCGAGCGCGCTCGACGCGGATACCACCTGAACGCGTTCCTGTATTCGCTGATGAAGGCGGAGAACCGCGCCGAGTTCCTGGCCGACGAGCGCAAGTACCTGCAGAAGTTCCCGATGACGGAAGCCCAGCGCGACGCCGTGGTGAACCGCGCGTGGAACACGCTGCTCGAGCTCGGCGGCGTGTCGTACGCGCTCGCGAAGCTCGCGTTCACGGACAAGAAGTCGTATCAGTACATGGCGTCGCAGATGGTCGGCGTACCTGAAAGCGAATACGTGAAGATGATGCTGGCAGGCGGTCGATCGCCGGACGGCTGGCGCTCCAAAGCCGAGAGGAAAGACTGATGGCCAGGATCATTGCCGGTATCGGCACGTCGCACACGCCCGCGATCGGCGCGGCACTCGACAACGGCAAGACGGCGGAGCCGTACTGGGCGCCGGTGTTCCAGGGCTACGAGCCGGCGAAGAAGTGGATGGCGGAGACGGCGCCGGACGTCGCGATCGTGGTCTACAACGACCACGTCAACGCGTTCGACTTCAAGATCATCCCCACGTTCGGGCTCGGCTGCGGCGCCGAGTTCCCCATCGCCGACGAAGGCTGGGGCGCGCGTCCCGTGCCGGTCGTCAAGGGGTATCCCGAGCTCGCGGCGCACCTCGTGCAGTCGCTGGTGCTCGACGAGTTCGATATCACGATCGTCAACGAGATGCAGGTGGATCACGGCCTCACGGTGCCGATGTCGCTGCTGTACGGCCAGCCGAAAGCGTGGCCCGTGCGCGTGATCCCGCTCGCCGTCAACGTGATCCAGTACCCGGCGCCGACCGGTCACCGCTGCTACATGCTCGGCAAGGCCATCCGCAAGGCGGTCGAGAGCTGGGACGAGGACCTCAAGGTGGTGATCTTCGGCACGGGTGGCATGTCGCATCAGATCCAGGGCCCGCGCGCGGGGCTCATCAACACGCCGTTCGACAAGGCGTTCCTCGACGATCTCACGCGCGATCCGGAGCGCCTGGCGCGAATTCCGCCGATCGAGTACCTGCGCGAAGCCGGCGCCGAGGCCATCGAGCTCGTGATGTGGCTGATCATGCGCGGCGCGCTCGGGCCGCGTGCGCGCGAGGTCTACCGTTTCTATCACGTGCCGGCATCCTCGACCGGCGTGGGGCACATCATCCTCGAGAGCACGTGACGTAGAGCTGCGCCGATCGATCAGTCCGTGAACCCGTACAACCGGTGCGGGTTGTCGACGAGCACCTTCCGCTGCAACGCGGGATCCGGCATGAACAGCGGAATCAGGTCGACCAGGTCGCCGTCGTTCGGCATGTGCTTCTTGATGTTCGGATGCGGCCAGTCGGTGCCCCACAGGATGCGATCGGGCGCGAGATCGAGCAGCGCGTGCGCGAACGGCACGGCGTCCGTGAACGGCGGGCCCATCGACGAGATGCGCTCCGCGCCGCAGATCTTGATCCAGCAGTTGTCCATGCGCGCCGCGTTCAGCAGACGCTTGAACGGCTCCTGATTCAGACCGTCCTTCGTCGGCACTCGACCCATGTGGTCGATGATGAACGGCACGGGCAGCGTGCGCAGCATGTCGTCGAACTCGAGCAGATCGGCCGCATCGAAGTGCAGCACCACGTGCCAGTCGAAGTGCGCGGCGCGCGCCACGAGCCGCTGGAACTCGTCCATGTCGGGCGTGCCGCCGAGATGCTGCACGAAGTTGAAGCGGATGCCGCGGATGCCGCCGGCATGCAGCTCCTCGAAGTCCTTGTCCGTGAACGTCTCGTCGACGTTCGCGACACCGCGATAGCGGCCGCCGCTCTGCGCGATCGCATCGAGGATCACGGCGTTGTCGACACCGTGGCAGCTCGCGTTCACGAGCACGGCGCGCGTGAGGCCGAGCGTCTTCTGCAGCTCGACGAAGCGCTCGAGCGGCGCGTCGGGCGGCGTGTAGCTGCGATCGGCCGCGTACGGGTATTTGTCGCCGGGACCGAAAATGTGGCAGTGCGCGTCACAGGCGCCGGGCGGCGGACGGTACTTCGGCGTCCGGGTGTTCGGGTCCGGCGCCATGCAGACGGGAATCTCACGCATTGAGGCTCTTCTCCAGCCGGTCCAGCGTCTCCATCGCGGGCAACACCTGCGCCACGCTGGAACGCGGCTCGCGGCCCTCGCGGATGGCGGCCACGAACTCGCGGTCCTGCAGCTCGATGCCGTTCATGGACACATCGACGTGCGAGAGATCGATCTTCTGCTCCTTGCCGTCGAAGAGGTCGTCGTAGCGCGCGATGTACGTGCCGTTGTCGCAGATGTAGCGGAAGAACGTGCCCTGCGGGCCGTCGTTGTTGAACGACAGCGACAGCGTACAGACGGCACCCGACGGCGTGCGCATGCCGATGCTCATGTCCATCGCGATCTTGAGCTCGGGGTGCATGGGCCCCTGCAGCGCGTGCACCACGGAGGCCGTCTCGCCGGTCTGGTACTGGAACAGATCGACGGTGTGGCAGGCGTGGTGCCACAGCAGGTGATCCGTCCAGCTGCGCGGCTTGCCCTCGAGATTGATGTTCGTGCGGCGGAAGAAAAACGTCTGCACGACGAGCTGCTGCAGCTTCAGCTCGCCGGCCTGGATGCGCTTGTGCACCCACTGGTGCGACGGGTTGAAGCGCCGCGTGTGCCCGGCCATCGCGATCCGGCCCGTGGCCTTCTGCGTCGCGAGGATCCTGCGCGCGTCGGCCAGCGAATCGGCGATCGGAATCTCGATCTCGACGTGCTTGCCGGCCTTCATGACCTGCTCCGCCTGCGCTGCGTGCACCTGCGTCGGCGACGTCAGGATGGCGGCCTCCACGCCGGGCAGCGCGAGCGCCTCGGCCAGGTCGGTCGTCGAATGCGGGATCCCGTACTGCTTCGCAACCGCGGCCGTCGATTCCCGGTTGCCGCCGACGAGACTCGCGACCTCGACGCCGGGAATGTTCTTGAGGCCATCGAGGTGTTTGCGGCCAAAAGCGCCCTGGCCGACCATGACGATCTTCATTTCCCCTCTCCGTTTTGATTGCGGGCTCGAGACTCGGCGCACCCGTGCCGCTCGTGCCGCACGGGCATCGAGCCGTTATCGAGTCGGGCGCGGGAAGTCCGCTGCGAGCGCGTTCGTGTATTATTCGACGGATCAAGGTTAGCACAGTGGCTAAAGGCCGCGAACCCGCTGACCGGCTCCGCTCGCTGCCGCTGGCAGCGCAGCAACTCGAGGTCACTACTCCTCTTACAGGAGGCATACGCCCATGGCGGAACGCGCAGAGAGCATGACTTTACGGACCGATTTTTCGCTGCTGGTCGACGGCAGGCTCGAGCAGAGCGACGAGCACCTCGACGTCGTCAATCCGGCTCTGGGCACGGTGTTCGCACGCTGCCCCGCGGCCGGCCGCTCGCACCTGGACCGTGCCGTCGCGGCCGCGCGCGCGGCGTTCCCGGCCTGGCGCACGAAGTCGTTCGCCGAGCGCGCCGCGCTCGTGAAGAAGAGCTCCGAAGTGCTGCGCGCGAAGCAGAACGAGCTCGCGGAGCTGCTCACGCGCGAGCAAGGCAAGCCGCTGTCGCAATCCCTCGCCGAGATCGACCGCGGCACGGCGCAGTCCGACGGCCTGGTGGGCATCGAGATCCCGACCGAGGTGCTGGTCGACGACAGGCAGAATCACATCGAGCTCAGGTACCGGCCGCTCGGCGTCGTCGGCATCATCACGCCATGGAACGCACCGATCAGCCTGGCTTTGGGGCCGCTGGTCTCGGCGCTGTACACGGGCAACACCGTCGTGCTGAAGCCCTCTCCCTACACGCCGCTCACGACGCTGAAGGTGGCGGAGCTCCTGAAGGACGTGTTCCCGCCCGGTGTCATGAACGTGATCGCCGGCGGCGATCAGCTCGGCGCGTGGATGACGGAGCATCCCGGCATCGACAAGATTTCGTTCACCGGGTCCGTCGCGACCGGCAAGAAGGTGCTCGCGAGCGCCGCCACCACGATGAAGCGCGTGACGCTCGAGCTCGGCGGCAACGACCCGGCCATCATCATGGACGACGTGGACCCGAAGGCCATCGCGAAGAAGGTCTTCTTCGCCTCGTTCGTGAACAGCGGCCAGGTCTGCATGGCGATCAAGCGCATTTACGCGCACGAGCGCATCTACGACGCGCTCTGCGCGGCGCTCGTCGAGGAAGCGAAGAAAGCCAAGGTCGGCAACGGCCTCGATCCGGGCACCGAACTCGGCCCTCTGCAGAACAAGATGCAGTACGACAAGGTCGTCGACCTGATCGCCGACACGAAGAAGGCCGGCGCCAGGTTCCTGACCGGCGGCGAGGTCCCCCAGGGCCCCGGCTATTTCCTGCCGCCCACGCTCGTGACGGACGTCGACGAGTCGAGCCGCCTCGTGCGCGAGGAGCAGTTCGGACCGATCGTGCCGATCATGAAGTTCAGCGACGTCGAGGATGCGATCCGGCGTGCCAACGACACGCGCTACGGGCTCTCGGGATCGGTCTGGACGAAGGACACGCAGCGCGGCGCAGAGATCGCCGCGCGGCTCGAGGTCGGCACGGCCTGGGTCAACCAGCACCGCGCGACCTCGGCCTTCGTGCCTTTCGGCGGCGCGAAGGAATCGGGCCTCGGCCGGGCGTATTCGGCGCTCGGCCTCAAGAGCTACATGGAGCCCGAAGTCGTCAGCGTCGCAAAGCAGTAGCTTCCTGCCCGAAGGCGGCCACCACCGTGCGGTCGCCCTCGGCCTTCAGCCGGCGCAGGTCGAGCACGAGATCGTAATTGCCGGGCTGCGTCGGCGGCAGCGGGCCGGTCTCGAGCCGGTACGACTTGCCGTCGGCCACGGGCGCGGGGAACCGCTCGCGCAGCGCGGTCTTGAACATCTCTTTCGCCGCCCAGTCCGCGTCGGACGACAGTGAACCGAACTCGTCGTCGTATACCTGCTCCGTCGAGCGATCCTCGATCGTCGGGCGGATGATGTAGACGTCGGTGTCGGGCGCGAGACGCAACGAGGCCGCCGCCGAGTGGAACAGCGTCCATTCCCGGCTCTGTGGCTCGGCAATCAACGTGAAGGCGTTGTGGTACGCGAGCACGGCGGCCGAGACCAGCAGCGCGCCGAGCGCCGCGGCCTGCGTCGCCGGACGCACACCGCCGTTGCGCACGACGGAACGCATCGCATACACGAGCAGCACCAGGAACAGGCCGGACATCGGCAACAGCGTGCGGTAGCCGATGGCCTGGGAGCTCGCGGCGAGGCTCACGCTGTGCCCAACGAACGGCAACGCCAGCAGGCAGAACAGCCAGCGCAGCTTGTGCGAGCGACCGCGGCCGCCGAAGTGGAAGCCGAGCGCGATGACGCTGCCGAAGACCGCCGTGACGACCCAGAACACCGCGTGCGTCGCGAACCGGTCGCGCAACTCGAACAACGCGAGCGCGTTCGGCAGCGGATTGCGCACGAACCACAGCAGCTTCTTCAGCGGCTCCGGCTCGATGTGCATGCGCGCGGCTTCGGGCACCAGGCCTTCGCTGAAGACCACGTGCATCGCCAGCAGGCCAACGACCAGGCTCGCGAACAGGATGCCGATGTGAGTCACGACCCAGCGCGCGTGCCCGAAGCGGCGGGCGTCCTCGCGTTCGAGCAGCAACGCCGCGAGAGGCACGATCGCGAACAGCGCGCTGGTCTGGTACGTCAGACCCGCAATCACGTACAGCAGCGCGCCCGCGAGCACACCGGCGACACGGCGCGTCCCGCGCTCGGCAAGGTGCGCCTCGACGAGCCAGAAGCCGGCCACCGCGGCCAGCAGCCCCAGGCTGATGGGCCACGCGATCGCCCAGCCGACGACCACCTGGGCGCCGGGCAGCAACGTCACGCCCGCGCCCACGGCCGCGGCCTCGACGGCGCCCCAGCCGATGCGCCGCAGGAAGGCGAAGAGCACCAGTCCCACGCCGGCCAGCAGCGCGATGCTGGTCAGACGCAGCCATTTGAGATCCGGCACGTCGTGCACGCCGGCGAGCGAGGCTTCGAGCACGGCCCCATAGACCGGCCGGCCGTTGGAGGTCGTGAGCCGGAACAGCTTGCCGGGCTCCTCGTGCGACTCGCGCAGGTGCGCGTAGTCGTCACGAAACCCGTACTCGTGAGTAGCGGTCGGCCAGTAGACGACCACCGGCACAATGGCCAGCAGGGCCGCGAGTAGGAAAGCCCGCATCAACCCCCCGATCTCTTGCTCGCGCGCACATAGTACTGCGCGCCGAGCGGTAGCCAGGTGAGCCACTTCTCGGTCGGCCGCAGGCTACGCGCCCAGTGGGGGAAGAATATCCGGTAACGCACGTCGGCGGCAGCGAATCCCGCGGCCACGGCCCGCCGCCGCATCTCGGGGGCGCGCACCAGCACTGCGTGCTCGTCGAATATGCACGTGTTCACGGCGTGCCGGGTCAGTGGATTCAAGGGGTTATGCTCGAAAACCAGCAGCAGGCCGTCGTCCTTCAGGACCCGCCGTATCTCCGCGAGCAGCGCCACGTGCTCGTCGTGCGGGATGTGGTGGAACACGCAGGAGGCCAGGGCCACGTCGAAAGTGCGGTCGGCATACGGTATGCGCTTGCCGTCGAAGTGACGGAAATCGGCCGCCGAGCCGTGCCTGGCGGCACCGATATCGAGGCTCTTCTGCGAGACATCGAGGCACGTCACGCGGGCACCGGGCATGTGGCGGGCGAAGAACGGCACGGAATAGCCGACGCCGGCCCCGAAATCGAGCACGGCCGCGCGCTCGACGGCGCCGCCGCGCGCGCGCGCAAGCTCCGCTGCGACGTCGACGATCTTGTACTCCGCGAAATACTCCGGGCTCTCGCCCGAAGCCTTGATGCTGGCCGCGTGCAGGGAACGGTATTCCGCGGCGAACTTGTCGAATTCGGCTTCTTCCACGTCGACCCTCACACGTCCCTGTAGGACACGAGTTGCGCACCGCGCGCCGCAATGAGCGCGCGAATCCGCGGGCTCGTCAGCGCCGCGCGCTCGGCACTCCACGAGTACTGCCAGTAACCTTCGGCCGCGCGCGCATCGTCGCCGCCGGGGTGGCACATCAGCTCCACGGTGCCGCGCGCCGGCAGCCGGCCGAGCACCGTCGCGAGACTGGCCTCATCGAGCCGGCCTCCGAAATAGAACCCGACGAACGAGTCGCTGCGCCGCAGCGACTTCAGCGGCGACAAGGCACAGACCATTCCCAGCACGACCTGTTCCGCGAGCCTGCGCACATCGTGCAGATTGCGCAGCATGTAGGCACTCACACGCTCCGCGGGATAGCGCACTGCGCCGATGCCGTATTTCGCGGCCAGCTCGACCACGACGGCCGCAATGCCGGGCAGCACGTGCACGTGCTGGTGGCCGTCGAGATGGCTCACGGCGATGCCGGCGTCGCGGACCTTGCGGATCTGCGCGTCGAGCTCCGCGCGCACCTCCGCGAGCCGCACCTTGCCGCGCAGATGGCGGCCCGCGAACTGCACGAGGTGCGGCGGGAAACGGCCGTCCGGCCCCACCAGGCTGACCGCGGCGGCGCCGGTCAGCGGCCGCTGCTCGGTCAGCGTCAGGTGCACGCCGACGTCGAGCGTCGGGTACGACTTTGCGAGCGTCACGGCGTGCTCGAATGCCGGGCCGGTCGCCATGATCGAGGCCGAGGTCACGATGCCGCGCTCGTGCGCCTCGACGACGCCGCGGTTCACGTCCTCGGTCATGCCGAAGTCGTCTGCGTTGACGATCAGTCGCAGCCCCGCGCTCACGCGCGCCTCACGACGACGTCCGGCACTTCCGGTCGGGCGAACGCCCAGAGCCGAAAGCCCAGGTAGTTGGTGACGGTGATGAGGCCCGCGAGCGGCAGCCACACAGCCAGCTCCGGGAAATGCAGCCGATCCACGAGCACGAACATGATGACGGTGCCTAAGATCAGGCTCACGGCGTTCACGATCACGAAGCGCACGCCCTGGCCCACGATGCCGCCGTCGGTGGCGCGGAACGCCCACCAGCGGTTCAGCCAGAAGCTGTTGAGCATGCCCGCGAAGTACGCGAGCACATTGGCCACGGCGCCCTCGGCGCCGACCGCCTCACCCGCCTGCCCCGCGACCGGCAGGTACAGCGCGGCGGCAATCCGGTCGAGCGGCAGGTAGTGGTAGCAGAGATAGAACGCGACCAGGCTCACGACGAAGTTCGTGCAGCCGACGAGCGCAAACCGCGGCGCAGGATGCTGCATGTCGACGTCGGCCATGCGCTGCGGCTAAGGCTCGGCCCGGAAGTCGACCACCGCGCCGCGGCGCGCACGCTTGTCGCTGGCAGCAACTGCCGTGCGCGTGGTCTCGCGCACCAGGAACCGCGGCCGCCGGCGCACTTCGACCGCGATGCGGCCGACATACTCCGCCAGCACCGCGAGGAACACGAACAGTACGCCGAACAGGAACGACGAAATCGCGACCGACGACGCCCAGCCCGGAATCGCTTCCTTGTCGAGCCACTTGCCGAGGATGGCGTAGCACACGCCGAGAAATGCGATCGTCGAGGAGATCAGCCCGATCACGATGCCGATGCGCAGCGGCACCAGCGAGAATGCACTCACACCGTGCCAGCCGAGCTGCAGCATCTTCGTGAGGTTGTACTTGCTCGAGCCCGCGTAGCGCTCACCGCAATCGAACGGCACGCTGGCCGTGGCATAGCCCACCCAGTGCACGATGCCGCGCAGGAACAGCCCCTCTTCCTCGAACTGCAGGATCTCGTCCAGCACCTGCCGGTCGAGCAGGCGGAAGTCCGCGGCGCCGGGCTCGATCTCGACGCCGCTCAGGAAGGCGAACAGCTTGTAGTAGGCGCGTGAGGTCTTGCGCTTGAACCACGAGAGATTCGGGGGATCGCGGCGCACTGCGTGCACGATCTGGTAGCCCTCGCGCCACTTGGCCACGAGGTCGGGCAGCAGCTCCGGCGGGTGCTGCAGGTCCGCGTCCATCATGATCACGGCCTGGCCGCGCGCGGCCGCGAGCCCCGCCATCAGCGCGCTCTGGTGACCGAAATTCCGCGACAGCCGAACCCCGCGCACACGCGCGTCGTTCGAATTCAGGACCGAGATCGCCGCCCACGTGGCATCGGCACTGCCATCGTCGACGAAGATCAGCTCCCAGTCGTCGCGGCCCACGACCCCATCCATGATCTCGGCGACCCGCCGGTGGAGAACCTCGAGGTTGCGCTCCTCGTTGTAGGCAGGTACGACTATGGAGATCATGGCGCGCCCTTGCGATTGCATGCGATGCCCTGACTTTTGACGGACTCTTTGGACCCACGTTCCCGCGGGCGGCGGGATGGAGAATTACTGTAAAACGCGGGTGGATAATAGCACCGACATGCCTGAACCCAGCCTGAAGGTATTCGACACTCTGCCGTGGAAAGAGCGGTGGTTCGTGCGCGGCCGACTGGCCTCGGCCCCCCTGGCGGCCATGGCGGCGCGGGCCCGCGGCCGGGACCTGCTCGACGTGGGCTGCGGCCATGGGGCGCTGGTGGCGCTGCTGGCCGAGGGCCATCCGGACCGGCACGTCGTCGGCATCGACCCCGACCGGCGCAAGATCGCATGGGCGCGCGCCTCCGTCGGCCGCCAGCCGCAAGTCGAGCTCGCGGCGTGCACCATCGAGGAGCTGGCCGCCGAGCGCCCGGCCGCTTTCGACTGCGTCTTCGTGGCCGACGTGCTGTACCTGCTCGCACCCGCCTCCTGGGCAGGGTTCCTCGCGGCGGCGCGGCGCCTGTTGCGACCGGGCGGCGTGCTCGTATTGAAGGAGGCCGAGGACGACGGCTCCTGGCGCGCCGTGAAGGCGCTGTGGCAGGAACGGCTCATGGTCTGGCTGTTGCGGCGCACGCATTCGAGCGGCGCGATCGGGTTCATGCCACGCCACGTGCTCGCGGCCGCGCTGACGCGCGCGGGCTTCGTCGTCGACGAGACGGCGAGCTACGCGCGCGGCTACACGACGCCGCACATCCTGTTCACGGCCCACGCGCCCTGAGGCGGCGGCCCTAACCCCATACGTCCGCGGCCACCTCGACCACACGCGCAAGCTTCGCCCACTGCTCGTCTTCCGTCAGCAGGTTGCCCTCCTCTGTCGACGCGAAGCCACACTGCGGCGACAGGCACAACTGCGCGGGATCCGCGAAGCGTGCCGCGGCGTCGATGCGCCGCTTCAGCGCGTCGCTGCTCTCGAGCCGCCCCGACTTGGTCGTCACGAGACCGAGCACGACGCGCTTGCCCTTCGGCAGGAAGCGCAGCGGCTCGAAGCCGCCCGAGCGCTCGTCGTCGTACTCCATGAAGTAGCCGTGCACGCCGATCTGGTTGAACAGCACGTCCTGCACCGCCTCGTACCCGCCTTCGCCCATGAACGTGGATCTGAAGTTGCCACGGCACAGATGCAGCGTGACGGTCATGTCGGGCGGAATGTCGGCGATCGCCTCGTTGATGAGCCGCGCGTAGAGCTCGAGCAACGCGTCCGGATCGTCGCCGCGCGCGGTCATCTTCGCGCGATAGCCCGCGTCGCACAGCATCGCGATGAACACCTCGTCGAGCTGCAGGTAGCGGCAGCCGGCCGCCGCGAAGGCGCCGACCGCCGCGCGATAGGCGGCACCGAGGTCGGCATAGAGCTGCTCGCGCGACGCGTAGGCCGTGGCCGCGACCGGAGGCAGCACGGGCCGGCCGGTCAGCGCCGACGGCGCCGGCAGCGTGAGCTTCGGCAACGCACGCGCGCGCTGCTTCAGGAACTCGAAGTGCGCGAGCATCGGGTGGCCTTCGAAACGGATCCGGCCGTCGATCCGCACGCCTTCGCTGCGCGGCGCGGCGCCGGCGAACGCCACGCCGGAGTTCGTCGTGTGCCTGGCCACACCCGCGAGCCCCCACAGGAAATCGAGGTGCCACCACGAGCGGCGCAGCTCGCCATCGGTCACGCCGCGCAGCCCGATCGACTCCTGCCGCCGCACGACGCGCTCGATCTCGCGATCCTCGACGGCCGCGAGCGCCGCGGCGTCGATCGCACCGGCCGCGAGCTGCGCCCGCGCGTCCTTCAGCGCCGCCGGCCGCAGCAGGCTGCCGACATGCTCCGCGCGAAACGGCGGTCGCAGAACTGTCACGGCGGCCTCCCCTCCCGGAAAATGCGTATGGCGCAGCCTAGCGGCCTGCGCCTAAATGACGCAATCGACAACGCAAAGGACACAGGCATGATTCACGAGGTCGAAGGCGACATCCTGCAGACGGGAGCCGCGGCCATCGCGCACGGCGTCGCCGCCAACGATCCCATGAACCAGGGCCTCGCCGCGGCGCTGCACAAGCTGTACCCGGCGATGCACAAGGACTTCCACCACTGGTGCCGGCAGCAGCACCCGAAGCTCGGCAGCGCCTGGATCTGGAGCGGCACGGGCGGCGTGCGCGTGATCAACCTGATCACGCAGGAAGGCGGCTACGAGCACGGCAGCAAGCCGGCCAAGGCGAGCACGAGCAGCGTGAATCATGCGCTGCGCGCGCTGCGCAAGATCGTCGCGGACGAGAAGCTGCCGAGCGTGGCGCTGCCGCGGCTCGCGACGGGCGTGGGCGGGCTCGACTGGACCGACGTGAAACCGTTGATCTACGCGCAGCTCGCCGATCTCGGCGCAGAGGTCTATCTGTACAAGACCTACGTGCCGGGCAAGAAGGCGATCGAGCCCACGCGCTGACGCCTCAGCGGCCGTCCCAGACGGCCGCGGGAACGAGCACCTCGCCGCGCATGATCAGGCGCGCCGTGCGCAGCAGGCCGGCCTTCAGCACGCTCGGCTGCTCAGGCGTGCCGCCGACCTCGAGCGTCACGGAGAACTCGCCGGTCGGATGCTCCACGGACATCCGCTTGACCGGCCCGGCCGGCACGGTCGCGATGCCCTCGGTCACGGAGCCCGGCAGGATGCAGGCCGTAGCCACGGACACCGCGCCCAGCACACCGATGGCCGCGTGTGCGTCGTGCGGAATGAACGTACGCGTGCAGACGTGCCCACCCGCGCGGGCCGGCGCGATCAGGCTCATTTTCGGCACGACCTTGGTCTTGACGTCACCCAGGTTCATGCGCGGCCCGACCGCCAACCGGATCGACTCGATCTTCGCCTTGAGCTCCTTGTTCGCGTCGAGCTCCTTCGGCGTCTCGTAGCCCGTGACGCCGAGATCGCGCGCGCGCATGACGACGACCGGCATGCCGTTGTCGATGCACGTGACCTCGACGCCGTCCACCACGTCGCGCACGCTGCCCGTCGGCAGCAGGCTGCCCGTGGCCGAGCCCGCGACGTCGAGATAGTTGCAGACGATCGGCGCCGCCGTGCCGGGCACGCCGTCGATCTTCGCATCGCCGTCGTAGTTCACGCGCTTGCCCGGGGTCTCGATCAGCAGCTCGCAGAGATTGTCGCTGTTCAGCATGCGCACGCGCACGGGAGTGATGCCCTCGCGCGCCGGCACGAGCCCCGTCTCGATCGCGAACGGCGCGACGCCGGCCAGGATGTTGCCGCAGTTCGGTGTGGTGTCGACGCGCCCCTCGCCCACGACGACCTGCACGAACAGGTAGTCGACGTCCGCGTCGGCGGACGTCGAGCGGCTCACGACGGCGACCTTGCTGGTCAGCGGATGCGCGCCGCCCGCACCGTCGATCTGCCGCGAGTCGCTGCCCATCGCGGCCACGAGCACGCGGTCGCGCAATGCCTCGTCGGCCGGCAGGTCTTCCTTGCGGAAGTACAGCCCCTTCGAGCTGCCGCCGCGCATCAGGAAACAACGAATCGGTGTCTGCATACGCACATGGTACGGCGACGCCGCGCACCGCCGCCACCGCCCGACCGCAGCGTGTCGCCGCCGGCGCCGCTCAGCGCAACACGACGCCCGCGCGCGCGAGCCCGTCGACGACCTGCTGCTCGACGTCGGCGCCGAGGCGGCCGCGGCGGAACAGCTCGCGCCCGTTCTCCGCGAACTCCGGCCGGAGCCGCTGCAACCGCTCCACGGCGCGGCGCGCGACGTCGTCGCGGCCGGTGCGGGCGGCCACGGCGGCCAGCACGGCCTGGCTCAGGGGCCAGTCCGGCGCGGCCATGCGTTTCGCCCACAGGAACGCAGCCTCGTCGTCGTGCGTCCGCAGCGCGTTCACGACGTAGCCGAGGAAGAAGAACGGCGGCGCGCGCGGTGACTCCGCCATGCCCTTCCCGATCAACGCGAACCCGCGCTCGGTGTCTCCCATCTTCACGAAGTTCACGCCGATGGCCGCGCGGATGTCGGCCGACGGGTTGAGGGCCAGCGCACGGGCGAACGATTCCTCGGCTGCAGCCTCGTCGTTGCTCAACAGACTGACGAAGCCGAGCTCCTGGTGCGCGAACGCGTTGGACTCGTCGATGTCGAGCGCCTTGCGAACGGCCTCGAGCGCGCGGTCGAGCGCCGGCGGCGCGTCCGGCCGCGCGTTGAAGTCGTGCAGATACTCCATGCGGTAGAGGGCCGCGAGCCGCGCCCAGTTCATCGACGACCCCGGCTCGACGGTCACCGCGTGCTCGAAGCAGACCGTGGCACGCGCGTGCGCGCCCTCGGACATGGTCTGCACGGCGAACAGGAAACGCAGCAGACAGTGGTAGGCGTCCGCGTTCCGCGCGACGGATCGCTCGACCTGCGCCACCTCGGCCCCGAACAGCGGTCCGAACGGCTCGCCCAGCGTCGTTGCGACGCTGCCCGCAAGCGCGTCGACGATGCTCCAGAGGGTCGCGACGTCGTAAGACTCGTCGTACGTTGCCGCCCAGATCTGTCGGCCCGAACGGGCATCGACCAGCCGCGGTTCCACGCGAATCGTCCGCCCGGAGCTGCGTAGCGTGCCGGTCAGCACGTAGTCCATCCTCGACGCATCGGCGGGCTCGGGCCCGGCCTCCGCGTCGCGACCTCCGCCCGGCTTGCCGCCGTCGAAGTAGCCGCTCGTGCCGACGAACACCTGCACGTCCGGATAGCGTGCGAGCCGCGTCATGACCTCCTCGGTGATGCCGAAGGCGAGATGCGGCGACGGCTCGTCGCCAACGTCGCGAAACGGCTGGACGAACACACGCGGCCCCGCGGCGCGCGGCGGCGGCACGCCCGTGCGCACCGCACGCTCGCCGCCGGAGCCGAGCGTGCCAATGTAGATCGAGACGGCCGCCACGACCGCGAGCACCACCGCTCCCGCGGCCGCCAGGGCCGCACGATGGCGGCGGAAACCCGCAACGGCCGGTGCGATCGGCGCCGCCTCCGCGGCAGCCGGCACCGCCGGCTTCGTAAGCACGAACGACGGCACGTAGCCGCCTCGCGGCAGCTCGATGCGCACGCCCTCGGTGCCGGCGAGCGTCGCGTAGTGCTCGAGCAACCGCGAGCGCAGGCGCCCGGCTTCGACGCGCACGAGGGGATCCGTTGCGGCATCGAAATCCGCGCCCTTGCCGAACACGGCGACCGCGATTGCGTGACCGTTGATCTCGGCAGCGCGACCCGCGAGCGTCTCCTCGGTCACATGGCGCAGGAATGCCTGCGCGCGTCGCGCGCGCGCGAACGTGGGGCTCGACAGCACGCGCTCGAGCTCCGCGCGGACATCGTCGGCGGACGGTGTCGTAGTCATTCCGAATCCATCGTGGGGGGACTTCCGTGCGACGCGCAGCATACCGCAACGCTTGCCGGCGTTTCGGGCAAGTCGCGCGGTCTTTCGGGCATGGGCCGACGCACGGCCGGCCGGAATACTGCCGGCCATGGCGATACGCGAAACGCAAATCACACGCTCTCTTGCCGACATCGGCGCGGCAACACTCGCCTACGTGCGCGGCGCGCCCGAGCCGTCCGTCCCGACCGCGAGTCGGGACGGCGGCCACGCGCTCGAATGGACGTTGCTCGCGATCGGCAAAAACGTGGCCGCGAAGGACGCGAGCGCACTACCGCCGCTCGCCGCCGCGCTCGGCTCGGTCGCCCGGCTCGAGCGGCGCGCGACGGCGCGCCAGCGCCTGCACCTCGCCGCGGCGAGCGCATGGCTCGCGCGGGACCCGCTGCGCGCCGCCCATCTCTACACGCACGTCGTGCTCGGCGCGCCGGCCGATCTGCTGGCGCTGCGCCTGGCGCAATCGTGCTGGTACTTCCTCGGCGCACGCGCGCGCGTCCGCTCCGTCGCCGAGCACGCGCTCGGGCGCTGGCCAGCCCAAGCCTCGGGCTACGACGCGATGCTCGCAATGACTGCATTCGGCCGTGCGGAGATGGAGGACGGC
>DASZSB010000195.1:0-18886 GCA_035548835.1 Gammaproteobacteria bacterium
CGACGGCGCTGCCGCCTGCGATAGGGCGCCGCCAGCAGCGCCGCCCGCCGACGCCGCGGCGATCCCCGGCAACGACCTCTAGAAACCCCGCCTCCGGGGTCACGCTCCGCGGCGCGCCGCGGTAGACTAGCGCCCCCACGAAATCCAACGCTCGGAGTGCAGGGACGGGCCCACGAACCCCATCTCGGCCGTCGATCCCGACGGCTTGCTCGAATTCTCGGTCGTCTTCACCGACCGCTCGCTGAACCACATGTCCGCGGCCTTCCAGGCCGTGATGCGCGACATCTCGGCCACGCTGAAGAAGGTCTACGGCGCGCACTCGGTCGCGATCGTCCCCGGCGGCGGCACTTACGGCATGGAATCGGTCGCGCGCCAGCTCGCGACCGGCAAGAAGTGCCTCGTGCTGCGCAACGGCTGGTTCAGCTACCGCTGGACGCAGATCTTCGAGACGGGCGGCATTCCCGCCTCGGCCTCCGTGCTGCAGGCGCGCCGCACCGGCACGGCCACGGATTCGCCGTGGGTGCCGGCGCCGATCGAGGAAGTGGAAGCGCACATCGCGAAGGAGCGGCCGGACGTCGTGTTCGCGCCGCACGTCGAGACGGCCTCCGGCATCCTGTTGCCCGATGACTACTTGAAGCGCGTCGCCGCGGCCGTGCATGCCGTCGGTGGCCTGTTCGTGCTCGACTGCATCGCATCCGGCACGCTGTGGGTGAACATGCGCTCCGTCGGCGTCGACGTGCTGATCACGGCGCCGCAGAAGGGCTGGTCCGGCACGCCCGGCGCGGGCCTCGTGATGCTGAGCGAGCGAGCGCGCGAGCGCGTCGTCGCGAGCAAGAGCACGAGCTTCGCGATGGACCTCGCGAAGTGGCTCAACATCATGGAGACGTACGAAGGCGGCGGCCACGCGTATCACGCCACGATGCCGACGGACAGCCTGCGCCGCCTGCGCGACCTCATGATCGAGACGGAGAAGTTCGGCTTCGAGAAGCTGTACCAGCGCCAGATCGAGCTCGGCCGCCGCGTGCGCGCGCTGCTGAAGGAGCGCGGCTTCGGAAGCGTGGCGGCCCCAGGCTTCGAGGCGCCGTGCGTCGTCGTGTCGTACACGCAGCTCGCGGACATCGTGGCGCGCTTCGGCAAGGCCGGCGCGCAGGTCGCGGCCGGCGTGCCGCTCCAGTGCGGCGAGCCCGCGGACTACCGCGCGTTCCGCATCGGCCTCTTCGGGCTCGACAAGCTCGGCGACGTGGACGGCACGGTGGCGCGGCTGACGAAGGCGCTCACGCAGGCCACGGGTTGACGCGCGCCCGGCTGCACCCCGCGTTTCCGTTCCTCGCCAGCGCCGCCTTCATCTCCGGCGCGAACCTGCGCATGTTCGATGCGCTGCTGCCGACGCTGGCGGAGGACTTCGCGGTGGATGCCACGGTCGCGTCCATCGTGGTCACGGCGTTCACGTTCTCGTACGGCGTGTTCCAGCTCGTGCACGGCCCGCTCGGCGACCGCGTGGGCCGGCTGCGAACCGTGGCCGTGGCCATGTCCGTCGCCTGCCTGGGCTCGCTCGGCTCCGCGCTCGCGCCGACGCTCGCGACGCTCACGGCGCTGCGTTTCGTCGCCGGCATCGGCGCCGCCGGCATCATCCCGGTGTCGATCGCCTGGATCGGCGATCACACCGACTACGAGAACCGCCAGTCGACGCTTGCACGTTTCATCGGCTTCAGCATCACGGGGCAGATCCTGGGTCCCGCGCTCGGCGGCGCGCTGGCCGAGTGGTTCAGCTGGCGCGAAGTGCTGTACGCGCTCACGGTCGCGTTCCTGATCGTGTCCGCCGCGCTGTTCCGGCTCGACCGCAAGGAGCGCAACCGCGACGGCGCGCCGCGGCCGCACGCGACCGAAAATTTCCTGCTGACGTACCGCGAGCTGCTCCGCGTACCCTGGGTGCGCACCGTGCTGCTGGTCGTGTTCCTCGAAGGCGCGTTGTTCTACGGCGGCTTCGCGTACGCCGGCGCGTGGCTCAAGGAGACGTTCGATCTCTCGTACCTGCTGATCGGCGCCATGCTGGCCGGATTCGGCCTCGGCGGGCTCGCGTACAGCCTGCTCGTGCGCTGGCTCCTGCGCCGCCTGAGCGAAGCCGGTTTCGCGCTCGTGGCATCGCTCGTACTTCTGGCGTTCTTCGCGTGCCTGCCGTTCGCGCCGACGTGGAAGCTGGCCGGGCCACTCTGCATGCTCGGCGGCTTCGGCTTCTACATGCTGCACAACACGCTGCAGACGAAGGCCACCGAGATGTACCCGCGCGCGCGGGGCACCGCCATCTCGGCGTTCGCGCTGTGCCTGTTCTGCGGCCAGGCCATCGGCGTGGCCGCGTTCGGGCGCGCGATCACCGCGGTCGGCTACGCGCCGAGCTTCGTGTTCACCGGCTTGGCCCTGCTGCTGCTCGCGGCGTATTTCGCGCACCAGCTGCGGCGCTGAGCACGCGGCTTCAGGCCACGATCGGCGCCACCACGGCCCGCAGCACCCTCGCCGCGTCCCGCGGATCGACGCGCAGCTGCCAGCCGCGCTGGCCCGCGTTGACGTACACGGCCTCGTGCACCATGGCCGACGCCTCCATGACCACGGGCACGGCGCGCGTCTGCCCGAACGGGCTGATGCCGCCCACCTTGTAGCCCGAGACGCGCTCCGCGTCCGCGGGCGGCATCGTGCGCGCGGACTTGCCGCCGCAGGCCGCCGCGAGCTTCTTCATGGCCACCTCGCGATCGGACGGCACGATCGCGCACACGGGCTTGTCGTCGACGAGCGTCATCAGCGTCTTCAGCACGCGGTCCGGCGGCTCGCCGAGCGCCTCCGCGGCCTGCAACCCGATGCGGCTGGCCGCGGGGTCGTAGTCGTACGCGTGCACGGTGAACGCGACGCCGGCCTGCTCCAGGGACCGCGTTGCGCGCGTGGCCTTCGTGTGCGTCTTCGCCATGGGACCAGTGTACGACGGCACCCCGTAGCCGGCCCGCCCGGCGCGGGCGTACCATCGATGCGTCGACCAACCGGGGGTGATCATGATCGCGAAGTTCTTCCGTGCCCGCGTCCGGACCATAACTTCGATCGCGCTGCTCGTGTGCGCCGCGGCCGGCGCCTCCGCGCAGCAGGGCGAAGGCACGCCGTTCTTCCTCGAGCACGACGCCGTCACGCCGCCCCTGCTGTTCCGCGAGACCTGGCAGCAGCCGCCGCACACGGGGCCGCTGAACGACGAGAACCGCCGCATCACGCCGCAGGCGCTGACGAACCCGAACCTCTCGCTGCAGCTCTACGGCCCGGACGCGCGCGACATCCAGGTCACCTCGCACAACGGCATCCCGGATGTCTGGAACGGCTTCACGACGTCGCCGGTGGCGCTGACGCTGAAGGTCAAGGACGCGTACATGGACCTGACGGGGCTCACGCGCATGCGCTGGCGCACGCGCACGGAGAACCTGCACGTGCTGCACCCGGTCGTGAAGCTCGCGGACGGCAGGCTGCTGGTCGGCAGCCAGCGCTTCGAGAGCCCGCAGCGGCGCATGACGGGCCCCACCGGTTTCACGGGCAACTTCGTGGTGTCCGAGGTCACGTTCGACGATCAGCGCTGGTTCGAGCTCGACCCCGAGAAGGTCGTCGTGAAGCTCGAGGTCTTCAACCCGGACTTGAGCCGCGTGGACGAGATCGGCTACGTCGACCTCATGCCGGGCGGCGGCCACGGCACGGCCGGCTGCACGAACGTTTCCTGGATCGAGGTGTACGCAACGGCGCGCAAGCGCTAGCTCGCGCACACGGGAACGACGACGCTCGATGACGCAACCGGTCAGCGTCGCGCAGTACCTTCCGTGGGACGGCGGTGCCGTGTTCCTGGGCACGAGCGGCGTGATCCCCGCGCACGCGCATCAGGCCATCCAGATCTGTTTCCTGTTCGACGGCCGCATCCGGCTTTGCACGCGAGCTGCACCTGCGGCTGCCGCAAGACGGAAACGCAGCAGGCTTGCGCGTGCGGTCCGGAATGCGCGTGCGGCGACGCCTGCACGCAGAAGGCTGCGCAGTAGCCCTGCCGATCGTCGGCCCGGGGGCGTGGGAACGCCTTCGGGCCGACGGCCTTTTCGCGGCCGCGGTCAGTCCCGCAACGTGACGACGATCGCCCCGCGATTCGGGCTGTCTTCACCGTACGCGCGCACGATGCCGCGCTCGCGGTAGTAGCGCAGCTGCCCCAGCACCTCGCTGCGGATCAACCCGCCGCCGACGATGATGCGCACGCCGCGCGAGTACCCGCGCCAGCCGTCGAGCAGCAGCTCGTCCAGCTTCTGCATGGCCCGCGCCACGGTCTCGCGGCCGTGCGCGATGTCGCGCGTGAGGAACCGCCCGTCGTGCTGCCGGTACAGCTCGTCGTCGCACTTGGGGCACTTCCGGCGCGGCGGCGCCTGATCGAGCTCGAACCGCGCCGCGGTCGTGCTCATGCCGCAGCGCAGGCAGCGTCGTTCGGCCATTCGTCCCGCGCTCCGCCGCCTAAACGAACCGGCTGGGCACGTCGTCGCCGAGCGCCATGGCACCCAGCTCTTCCAGCACGCCGTCGTTGAACAACAGGTGCTGCTTGATCGTCATGGCATCGCGCAGCAGGCGGTCGAGAGGCGAGCTCGCATACACGGCGGCGGGACCCGCCGCGTCGAACATCATTTCGGCGACCTCGGCCGCCATGCGGTGCGCGTGGATGCGCGCAAGACCCACGTCGCGGCGCGCCTGCATGGACGCGCTGCCCTGCTCGGCCTCGCTCCAGAGGCGCGAGACGGTCTCGTGGACGTACGCGCGCGCGGCGCCGTACAGGCTCTCGGCCTTCGCGACCGCGAGCCGCACGCGCGGCAGGCTCTTGATCAGCACGGGCGGCGGCGGAATCGCGACGATCTTCTGGCCCGCGAGCGCGATCAGCTCGTCGATCGCGCGGCGCGCCAGCCCGAGCGGCGTGCCCGCCATCGGCACCGACACGGACGCCGTCATCGGCAGCCGGTACAGCGGCTCGTCGCGACCCGACGGCGCAAACAGGTTCAGCACGTGCGCCTCGGGCACGAACGCGTCCTGCACGGAATAGTGGTGGCTGCCGCTGCCGGCGAGCCCCGTGGAGAACCACGTGTCCTCGATGCGCCACTCGCGCGCGGGGGCGAGCACGTGGATGACCTGCGGCACGGGCCCCGGCGGCGCGCTCTCGACGACGCACCCACCGAGCATCACGTCCGCGTGCGTGCAGCCGGAGCCGAAGCTCCAGCGGCCGGTCACGCGGTAACCGCCCTCGACCTTCACGGCGCGGCCGTTCGGCGGCGCCTGGCCCGCGGTCACGCAGTCGAGATCCGTATAGAGCTCGCGCGCACCGCGCTCCGGCAGCCAGGCGGCGAAAATGCCGCTGTCGCTGCCGATCTTCACGCACCACGCGACGGACGTGTCGGCGTACGCCAGCGTCTCGATCATCGCGAGCTGCATCGGCAGCGGCATCTCGGGGCCGCCCCACGCCTTCGGGAACATCACGCGGAAGCAGCCCGCGGCCTTGAGCTCGTCGACGAGGTCGCGCGGCAGACGCCGCAGTTGCGCGATCTCGGCGGAGCGGGCGGCGATCCTCGGCGCGAGCGCGCGCGTGTTGGCCAGTATCTGCCCGGAGCTCAGCGCATTCGTCACGGCGTTGCCTCCGCGCCGCACTACGACGGCGAATGCTGCAGCTCGGGCGGCGGCTTCGGCTGACCGGCGTGCACCACGCGCACGCGCGGCACGGGACGCGAGAAGCGCATCGCGAGCTTGCGGCACAACACGTAGAACGTCGGCGTGAACACGAGGCCAAACACCGTCACGCCGATCATGCCGTAGAACACGGCCACGCCGAGCGACTGGCGCAGCTCGGCACCGGGCCCCGTCGCGAACGCGAGCGGAATCACGCCGAAGATGAACGCGGCGGAGGTCATCAGGATCGGTCGCAGGCGCGTCTTGGCCGCCGCGATGGCGGCGTCCACGCTCGACATGCCGTGCTCCTCGCCCTGGCGCGCGAACTCGACGATCAGGATCGCGTTCTTCGCGGCGAGGCCGATCAGCACCACCATGCCGATCTGCGTCAGGATGTTGTTGTCGAGGCCGCGCCAGTTGACGCCGAGCATGGCGGCCAAGAGGCACATCGGCACGATCAGGATCACGGCCAGCGGCAGCGTGAGGCTCTCGTACAACGCCGCGAGGAAGATGAACACGAACACCACGCCGAGCGCGAACGCGAGCACGCCCGCGTCACCGGACAGGCGCTGCTGGTACGCGAGGCCCGTCCACTCGATGCTCATGCCCGCCGGCAGCACTTCGCGCGCAATGCGCTCCATCGCGGCCATCGCCTCGCCGGAGGAATGGCCCGCCGCGGTATCGCCCTGGATGTCGGCGGCCGGGTACAGGTTGTAGCGCACGACGCGATACGGCGCGGTCGCCGGCTGCAGCCGCGCGATCGCGCTGAGCGGCACCATCGCGCCCGACGCCGAACGCGTCTTCAGCTGCCCGACCCATTCGGCGTCCTGGCGGTAGCTCGCGTCACCCTGCGCGATGACCTGGAACGTGTGGCCGAGCATGTTGATGTTGTTCACGTACGTGCCGGCAAGATAGGTCTGCAGCGTGCCGAAGACGTTGCGTACCGGCACGCCGAGCATCTCGGCCTTGTCGCGGTCGACGATCGCGTCCAGCGTCGGATTGCGCGTGTTGAAGTCGCTGAACGCCTGGCCGATGGCGGGATCCTTGAGCGCCGCCTCCGTCAGCTGCTGCATGGCCGCTTCGAGCGCGCGGTAGCCCAAGCCCCCGCGGTCCTCGACCATGAGCTGGAAGCCGCCGGCATTGCCCATGCCGCGCACCGACGCGGGATTCACGACGCGGATCTCGGCGGCCGTGATCACGGAGAGCCGCTTGCGCAGCTCGGCCGCGATCACGGGCAGCGTCTGCCCCTTCGGCAACCGCACTTCGAACGGATCGAAGATCGCGAAGATCTGGCCCGAGTTCGTGGCGTTGCTGAAGCTGCCGCCGCCCATGCCGGCATACACCGACGCCGACGACACGCCCGGCGTGCCGAGGATGATCGGGATCACCTGCTGCACGACGGCATCCGTGCGCGCGAGGCTCGTGCCCGGCGGCATCGTGAGCTGGATCATCACGTCGTTCTGATCCTGCGCGGGCACGAATCCGCGCGGCGTCTCGAGCACGCGCCACGCCGTGAGCACGAGCAGGCACGCATACACCGTCACGAGCACCGGACGGTGGCGCAGCGTGCTCCCCGTGAAGCGCGCGTAGCCGCCCGAGAGCCGCTCGAGCCAGCCGTTCGCACCTTCCGCGAGCGCGTGCAGCCGCGCGCCGAGCGCGGTGCGCGGGCGAGCGGCCTCGTGCGGCGTCAGGATCACGGCTGCGAGCGCCGGCGACAGCGTGAGCGAGACGATCAGCGAGATCACGGTGGCCGAGGCGATCGTGAGCGCGAACTGCTTGTAGAACGCACCGGCGATACCGCCCATGAACGCCGTCGGCACGAACACGGCCACGAGCACGAGCGCGATGCCGATCAGCGCGCCGCCGCACTCGTCCATCGTGAGGTGCGCGGCTTCGCGCGGCGACAGGCCCGAGCGGATGTGGCGCTCCGCGTTCTCGACCACGACGATGGCGTCGTCCACCACGATGCCGATCGACAACACGAGACCGAACATCGACAGATTGTTCAGCGAGAAGCCGAACAGCGACATGATCGACAGCGTGCCAATCAGCGACACCGGAATCGCGAGCAGCGGGATGATCGCCGTGCGCCAGCGTTGCAGGAACAGCATGACGACGATCACGGCCAGGATCATGGCCTCGAGCAGCGTCTCCTGCACGGCGTCCACGGCGGCGCGCGTGAACGCCACGGGGTTGAAGATGATCTCGTAGGCCACGCCGGGCGGGAACTGCGCCTTCAGCTCCTCCATCGTGTTCTTGATGTTGTCCCACGTCTCGAGCGCGTTGGTGTCCGGCGCCTGCTGCACGCTGAGCGACACGGCGGGATCGAGGCTCTTGTAGGCGTTGACGGAGTAGTTCTGCGCCCCGAGCTCCACGCGCGCGACGTCGCCGATGCGCGTGACCCGGCCCTGCGTGTCGCGCTTGATGATGGCGTCCGCGAACTCCTCGGGCGTCTCGAGCCGCCCCTGCGCACGGATGTTCAACTGGTACGCGGCCGGGTTGTCGTTGAAGGGTGGCGAGCCGATCGCACCGCCGGCCACCTGCAGATTGTTGTTGCGCAGCGCGTCGACGATCTCCTGCACCGTGAGATCGCGCGCGGCTGCGCGCTCGGGATCGATCCACACGCGCATGGCGTAATCGCGCGCGGCGTTCACGTTGACGTCGCCCACTCCGGGCGTGCGCAGCAGGCGCTCGCGGACCTGCAGGTTCGCGTAGTTCGCGATGTACTTGCGGTCCACGCTCGAATCCGTGGCGAACATGTGCACGATCAGCAGAATGTCCGTGTTGCCCTTGCGCACGGTGATCCCGAGGTCGCGCACGGTCTGGGGCAGCTGCGGCAGCACGCTCTGGATGCGGTTCTGCACGTCCACCTGTGCGATGTCGACGTTCGTGCCGTTCTTGAACGTGACCGTGATCGTCACGCGGCCTTCGCTGGTCGACGACGACGACATGTACAGCATGTCGGTGATGCCGTTGATCTGCTGCTCGAGCGGCGCGGCGACGGTGTCCGCGATCTCCTCGGCCGTGGCGCCCGGGTACAGCGCGTTGACCGACACCGTGGGCGGCGCGATCTGCGGGTACTGATCCACGGGCAGCGTGAGGTACGCGATGAGCCCGGTCAGCGTGATGACCACCGACACCGCGGCCGCGAAGATGGGCCGGTCGATGAAGAAGTGAGAGAAGCGCATGGCGGCCGGCTCAGTGCGTGCCGCTGGCCGCAGCCGGCAGCGACAGCGTGCTGTCCTCGCCGCGGGATACGCCGCTCGGGAACGCCGACACCGTGCTCTCCTTGACGGTGACTCTGCGCCCCGGGCGCGCGCGCTGCACGCCGCTGATCACGATGCGGTCCTGCGGCGCGAGCCCCTCGCGAATCACGCGGTAGCCGTCGAGCAGCTGACCTACCGTCACGACCTTCTGACCCACCGTGCCCTCGGCGTCCACGGTGTAGACCACCTGGCGCACCTGATCCGTGACGACCGCCTGATCCGGCACGAGCAGCGCGTCGAACGGCTCGGTGGCGTAGAGCCGCATCTGGCCGAACATGCCGGGCGCGATGAAGCCGTCGGGATTGTCGACGACCGCGCGCAGGCGGATCGTGCCCGAGCCGCGGTCGAGCGCGTTGTCGAGAAAGTCGACGCGGCCCTTCCAGCGGTAGTCCTTCTCGTCCTGCAGGCGGATCTCGACGCGGCTCGCGCGGCCGCCGGCCGCCTCGCGCTTGTACTTCAGCAACGCGGACTCCGGCACGTCGAACAGGAAGCGGATCGGGTCCTGGCTGACGATCGTCGTCAGCACGGTGGTGTCGGCCGTCACGATATTGCCGGGCGCGAGGCGCCGATACGACGCGCGGCCCGTGAGCGGTGCCGTCACGCGCGTGAACGAGAGGCTCAGATCCTTCATCTGCACCGTGGCTTCCGCCGCGGCGAGCTCGGCGGCGGCCTTCTGCTGCGCCGCGGCGCGCACCTCGGCCTCCGATTCGCTGACGAGCTTCTTGCCGACCAGCGCCTGCGCGCGCTTGAGCTCCGCGTCGGCATTCGCGAGCTGCGCGCGCGCACCGGCCACCTGCGCCTTCGCCTGGGCGAGCTCGGCCGCGTACGGCCGCGGATCGATCACGAACAGCAGATCGCCCTGCTTGACCACCTGGCCATCCGTGAAGTGCACGGACTCGATCGTGCCGGACACGCGCGGCCGGACATCGACCGAGTCCACGGCCTCGAAGCGGCCCGAGTAGTCGTCCCAGCCGGACACGCGTTGCAAAAGGGGTGTTGCCACTTCTACCGTCGGCGGTGCCGGCGGTGGCGGCGGCGGCTTGCTGCAGGCGGCGCAGAGCGCGGCGAGCAGCGCGGGCAGCAGGGCGGTCGTCCGTGTCGTCATTGTTCTTGAGTCGGCTACTGGTGCGCTCGATCGAGCCGCTAACAATAGCAGGCACAAGGCGAAAGCGAATCCCAATTATCCTGTGGGCGCGCGCCGCACGCGCTTCTGCCCGAGATGGTCGCAGCCGCGCCACCCTCCCGCCCCCTGTTCGTTTTTCTAGATCACTCTGATCTGATCATTGAACTTCACGGCAGGCGGAGCCGGCCGTATGGTCCCCGCACCTGACCCACGCCCCGCACACTCACCGGAGACCCATCGAATGCAGAAGCCCCTACTGACCATGGCGGTTGCGGCGCTGCTCGCACTGCCGGTCGCATTGCCGCCGCCCGCGCTCGCGCAGAGCAAGCCGATGTCCAACCAGGACTGGTGGCCCGAGCGGCTCGACCTGCGGCCGCTGCGGCAGAACGCGGCCGAGTCGAACCCGCTCGGCGAGAAGTTCGACTACGCGGCGGCGTTCAGGACGCTCGATCTCGACGCGGTCAAGAAGGATCTCGCGAAGCTCATGACGACCTCGCAGGACTGGTGGCCGGCGGACTACGGCAACTACGGCCCGCTGTTCATCCGGATGGCCTGGCACAGCGCGGGCACGTACCGCACGCTCGACGGGCGCGGCGGCGCCGAGGGTGGCCAGCAGCGCTTCGAGCCGCTGAACAGCTGGCCCGACAACGTGAACCTCGACAAGGCGCGCCGGCTGCTCTGGCCGATCAAGCAGAAGTACGGCCAGAAGATCTCGTGGGGCGACCTCATGGTGCTGGCCGGCAACGTCGCGCTGGAGTCCATGGGCTTCAAGACCTACGGCTTCGCCGGCGGCCGGCGCGATGACTGGGAAGCCGACACGGTCTACTGGGGTCCGGAGCAGAAGTTCCTGGCGGATCAGCGTTACAGCGGCGACCGCAACCTCGAGAAGCCGCTCGCGGCCGTGCAGATGGGGCTCATCTACGTGAACCCCGAGGGCCCGAACGGCAACCCGGACCCGCTCGCCGCGGCCCGCGACATCCGCGAGACGTTCGGCCGCATGGCCATGAACGACGAGGAGACCGTGGCGCTGATCGCCGGCGGTCACACGTTCGGCAAGGCGCACGGCGCGCACAAGCCCGACGGTTGCGTCGGCGTGGAGCCCGCGGCGGCCGGCCTCGAGCAGCAGGGCATGGGCTGGCAGAACGGGTGCGGCACCGGCAAGGGCGCGGACACGGTCACGAGCGGCCTCGAAGGCGCCTGGTCCGTGAATCCCACGGCCTGGACCACGAACTACCTCGACAACCTGTTCTCGTTCGACTGGGTGCAGACCAGGAGCCCGGCCGGCGCAACGCAGTGGATTCCCAAGGACGGCAACGCCGCGAACCTCGTGCCGGATGCGCACGATCCCACGAAGCGCCACCCGCCGATCATGTTCACGACGGACCTCGCGCTGAAGGCGGATCCCTCCTACCGCAAGATCGCGGAGAGCTTCCGCCAGCACCCGGATCAGTTCGCCGACGCGTTCGCGCGCGCGTGGTTCAAGCTCACGCACCGCGACATGGGGCCCCGCTCGCGCTATCTCGGCACCGCGGTGCCGGCGGCGCAGCTGCTCTGGCAGGACCCCGTGCCGGCCGTCGATTACAAGCTCGTCGACGCGCGCGACGTGGCGCAGCTGAAGTCGCGGATTCTCGCGACCGGGCTCACGGTGCCCGAGCTCGTGCGCACCGCGTGGGCGGCCGCCGCGAGCTTCCGCGGCTCCGACATGCGCGGCGGCGCGAACGGCGCGCGCCTGCGGCTCGCGCCGCAGAAAGACTGGGCCGTGAACAACCCGGCCGAGGTCGCGAAGGTGCTGGCGAAGCTCGAAGCCGTGCAGCGCGACTTCAATGGCGCGCAGCGCGACGGCAAGAAGGTGTCGCTGGCCGATCTGATCGTGCTCGGCGGCGCGGCGGCCGTGGAGCAGGCCGCGAAGGCCGCCGGCCAGACCGTCGAAGTGCCGTTCACACCGGGCCGCACGGACGCCTCGCAGGCGCAGACCGACGTGGCGTCGTTCGCGGTGCTCGAGCCCGTCGCCGACGGCTTCCGCAACTACTACGATGCGGGCAGCCGGCTGTCGCCGACGGCAGCGCTGGTGGACAAAGCCAGCCTGCTGAAGCTCACCGTGCCCGAGATGACCGTGCTGGTGGGCGGCCTGCGCGTGCTGAACGCCAACACCGGGCAGTCGGCCAACGGCGTGTTCACGGACCGTCCGGGCACGCTCTCGAACGACTTCTTCGTGAATCTGCTCGACGTGTCGACGCAGTGGACGAAGTCGTCGCAGGCGGAAGGCCTGTACGAGGCGCACGACCGCACCACGGGCAAGCTGAAGTGGACGGCCACGCCCGTCGACCTGATCTTCGGCTCGCAGTCGGAACTGCGCGCGGTCGCCGAGGTCTATGCGGAGGACGACGGCAAAGCGAAGTTCGTGCAGGACTTCGTGAAAGCGTGGGCCAAGGTCATGGACCTCGACCGCACGAGCTGAAGTCCCTGTTTGGTGCAGAGAGCGGCGGCGCAAGGATGCGCCGCCGTTTTCTTTTGTGCTCCCGCCGAATCAGCCCGCGGGCTCGAGGCGATACACCACGCCGCTCGTGGCGTCGTTCGGGTCGGGCTTGCCGAGCGTGCGCTTCTCCGTCAGCGCGTAGACATAGCCGTCCGGCCCCTGAATCACGTGGCGCCAGCGCCGGCCGAGCGACATGAACAGCGAATCGCGTCGTTCCATCTGCGGCATCGGCTGATCGAACGCCACGCGCACGAGCGCCTGGCCGTTCAGCGCGCCGACCAGCAGATGCCCCTTCCAGGGCGCGAGCTTGTCGCCCGTGTACCAGAGCAGCGTCGACGGGCTGATCGACGGCGTCCAGTACATCGCCGGCATGTCCATGCCGGGCCGGTACCAGTGGTTGTCGTTCATTTCCTTCTGGTTGTAGTTCTTGCCGAGGGACACGAGCGGCCAGCCGTAGTTGTGCCCGGCGAACAGGATGTTGATCTCGTCGCCGCCCATCGGCGCGATCTCCGTCGTCCAGAGCTCGCCCGTGGTCGGGTGCCACGAGAAATCCGTCACGTTGCGCTGCCCGTACGTGAAGATCTCGGGCTTGGCGTCCTTGCGGCCCACGAACGGGTTGTCCGGCGGAATGCTGCCGTCGTCGCGGATGCGCAGCACCTTGCCGATGTCGTTGTCGAGCTGCTGCGCGAGCAGCGGCTCGCCGCCGCCGTTCTTGCCGTCGTGCTCGACGTGATCGTTGATCGTGAGGTACAGCATGCCGTCGGGCCCGAACACGGCGCGGCCCGCCATCGGTCCGCCGGGAATCGCGGCGTCGGCTTCGAAGATCTCCTTCACGTCGGCGAGCGACATACCGTCGAGCCGCGCGCGTGCGAGCGCGCGAGTGAGCATGCCGTCGGCGCGCTTCTTCACGTAGTAGAGGTAGACGTAGTGGTTCATCGCGAATTGCGGGTGCGGAACGGCCGACCAGAGCGCACCGGAGTCGATGCCAGGAGCGGGCCAGCCGGACAGCGGCTCGGCGGCGAGCTTGCCCTCGTGCACGATGCGCACGTGGCCGGTGCGACCCTGGACGGCCTGGTTGCCGGCCCCCGCATCGCCCGCGGGCATCGCGAGCTCCGTGATCAGCAGGTCGCCGTCGGGCGTGAACGCGATGTGACGAGGACTACGCAGCCCTTCGGCAATCGGCACGAGGCGCACGCGGAACAGATCGCCCGGCGGGCACTGGCCCTGCGGCTGGCCGTTCGGCGAGCACGGGCCCGGCACCCACGTATCGAACACCAGCGGATCGGGCTTCGGCGGCGCGCTGGCCGCAGCCACCGGCGGCGCCGGGGGCGCAGTCGGCGCGCAGCCCTGCGCGAGCAGCAGACACAAACACGCGAGCCAGAGTCGACGGTCGTTCATGGTCCCCCCCGTTGCCGCGCCGGTGCCACTTCTCATGGTGTTTTTCGTACCCGCAACGATTCTGCGCGGCGCGCGGCGCGAGTGCAGAACCTAAGTCCGTTGCGCCGTGCGAGTCAAACGCGACGGCGCGCTGAAGTGCCTTCGCCGGCGCCTGGATTGCCTTGCGTCGGCGCGTGCGTTCACCTATCGTCGATCGCGCGTCGACGATCTTGGCGGGGGGCTGCGGATGGTCCAAGTTCGATCGGTTCTCTGCGCCTGGTTTTCCATTGCGGCTCTGCTGTGCGCGCCGTGGTCTGCCCGCGCCGGCGACGAGAACGGCAGCTGGACGTTCGACACGTACACACCGGGCCCGTGCTCGGCGAACGGCTCGCGGCATGGCGGCTGTCCGCCGGGCGACCTCGTGCGAATCCACGTCGTCACCGTCGCCTACGGGCTCGTGCGCCCGTGGCACATCGCGTTCCTGCCGGGTAGCACGGACATGCTGGTGACCGAGCTGCCCGGGGAACTGCGCATCGTGCGCGGCGGCAAGCTCGATCCGAAACCGATCCCCGGCTGGCCCGCGGACAAGCTCGACGCGCGCAGCATGAATTCCGTCGTGCTGCATCCGGACTTCGAGCGCAACCGCACGCTGTACGTCTCGTACGTGAAGTGGCGCGACGGCGGCGACACCACCGTGGCGCTCGCACGCGCGCGCTTCGACGGCACGAAGCTCGCGAACGTCGAGGACGTGTTCGTGGCCGACGCGTGGGGCACGGGCGCGACCGCGGGCCGCGCGGAGTTCGGGCCCGATCGCATGCTGTATCTCACGGTGGGCGACCGCGATGCCGGCAACGTGACCGACGACCCGCGCTTCCGCATGAAGGCGCAGGATCTGACGAGCCACGTGGGCAAGGTGCTGCGTCTCACCGACGACGGCAAGGCAGCGCCCGGCAATCCGTTCGCCGGCCGCCAGGACGCAAAACCCGAGATCTACACCTACGGCCATCGCAACGTGCAGGGCCTGGCATGGCATCCGCGCACGGGCGAGCTCTGGGCCACGGAGATCGGACCGATGGGCGGAGATGAGCTGAACTTGCTCGTGCCCGGCCACAACTACGGCTGGCCGCTCGTGTCGCTCGGCAAGATCTACACGGGCCACCTCGCGTCGGATCAGCCGTGGTCGCGGCCGGGCATGGACAACCCCGTGATGTTCTGGGTACCGGCGATCAGCCCGTCGAGCCTCATGATCTACGACGGCGACAAGTTCCCGCGCTGGCGCGGCCACTACTTCATCGGCGCGCTCTCCGGCCAGCAGCTGCTGCGCGTCGCGTTCGACCAGCCGCCGCCGCAGCTCGAGCGCCGCGAGTCGATGCTGCTCACGCTCGATCTGCGCGTGCGCGACGTGCGCCAGGGTCCCGACGGCAACCTCTACATCGCCGTCGAGCGCGACCAGCAGTCGGGCCCCGGCAGCGCGAAGAATTCACCCAACGGCTCGATCCTGCGCATCGAGCCCGCACAATGATCGAGAGACACCGAATGATGCGATCGACGCTTGCGCTTCTTGCACTCTGTGCTCTGCTGACGGCCACCGCGCATGCGCAAGGCTCGCGCGCCGGCGGAATTCCGCGGCTGCCGGGCGGCAAGCCCGACTTCAGCGGCGTGTGGCAGGCGCTCACCACGGCGGACTGGAATCTGCTCACGCACGGCGCGTCCGCAGGCCCGCCCGAGTACGGCGCGCTGCTCGCGACACCGCCGGGCTACGGCGTCGTCGACGGCGACGCGATTCCGTATCTGCCGGCGGCGGCGGAGCAGCAGAAGCGCAACTTCGCCGCGCGCTGGAAAGAAGACCCCGAGCTCAAGTGCTACATGCCCGGCGTGCCGCGCGCGAACTATCTGCCGTATCCGCTGCAGATCTTCCACTCCGACAACCGCATGCTGATCGCCTACCAGTTCGCGGGCGCGGCGCGCATCGTGAACTTCGGGCCACCGAAGCCGTCCGCGATCGACAGCTGGATGGGCGTGTCGAACGCGCGCTGGGACGACGACACGCTCGTCGTCGACGTCAGCGGGTTCAACGGCCAGGCGTGGCTCGACCGCGCCGGCAATCATGCGGGCCCCGGGCTGCATGTCGTCGAGCGCTATACGCTCGCCACACCGGACGCCATCGACTACTCGGCCACGCTCGAGGATCCGAAGACGTTCGCAAGGCCGTGGACGATCCACTTCCGCCTCTATCGAAATCCCGACCCGCACGCGCATCTCATGGAGTTCAAGTGCGTGCCGTTCACCGAGCAGCTGCTGTACGGCGATCTGTACAAGCAGCCGAAGAAGTGAGGAACCCGCCATGAAAACGCGTCTGCTCGTTCTGTCGGCACTGCCCTTCGCTCTCGCGGCCGGCATTGCCGGTGCGCAGTCGGCGAAAACGCCGTGGGGCGATCCCGACCTGCAGGGCACCTGGTCGAACGCAACGCTGACACCGCTGCAGCGGCCACCCGAGCTCAAGGACAAGGAGTTCTTCACCGCGGCCGAAGCCAAGGCGTACGTGAAGCAGCGGCTCGCGGCGCAGAGCGGCGACGAGAACATCGAGCAGGACAAGGCCGCCGGCAACGTCGGCTCGTACAACGACGCGTGGATGGATCGCGGCAACGACGTCGTGCCGACGCGGCGCACGTCGCTCATCATCGAGCCGAAAAACGGCCGGGTGCCGCCGTTCACGGCCGAGGCGCAGGCGCAGTTCGAGCGCGAGAAGGCGTATGCCGCGGCGCATCCCGCCGACACGCCGGAGGATCGTTACCTGACGGAACGCTGCATCGGCTTCGGCGGCGGCCACGCGCCCATGCTGCCCGAGCCATACAACAACAATTACTACATCGTGCAGACGAAGGATTACGTCACGATCATGGCCGAGCTCAACCACGAGGTTCGGATCATCCCGATCGACGGCCGCCCGCACTTCCCGAACGGCGTCACGCAGTGGGTCGGCGACTCGCGCGGCAAGTGGGAGGGCGACACGCTGGTGGTCGAGACCACCCAGACGAAGCCGAACCGGCACTACTACGGCGTGCAGATGCTCGACACCGTCATGAGCGACAAATTCCACGTCGTCGAGCGATTCACGCGCACGGCGCCGGATCAGATCCGCTACCGCGCGACCGTCTACGATCCGGTGTTCACGACGCCGTGGACGGTCGAGATCTTCATGCATCCGCAGAAGGGGGATCTCGTCGAATACGCGTGCCACGAGGGCAACTACGGCATGCGCGGACTGCTGTCGGCGGCGCGCGAGGAAGAGAAGAAGGCCACGGAGACCAAACGATGAAACTCACACACTTCGTCACGAACACGCTCGGGGCGGCCGTCGCTGCTGCGGGCCTAGCCGCGGCGCTACCCGCCGCCGCCCACCATGCGTTCTCCACGGAGTTCGACGCGAAGCAGCCGATCACGCTGAAGGGCACGATCACGCGCGTCGAGTGGATCAACCCGCACGCGTTCATCCACCTCGACGTCAAGAAGGACGACGGCACCGTCGAGAGCTGGATGATCGAGGCGGGCAGCCCGAACACGCTCGTGCGCCGCGGCATGACGCGCGACTCGATTCCGCCCGGCACCGAGGTCGTGGTGTTCGGCTACCGCCACCGCAACGGCTCGAACGCGGCGAACGGCCGCGACGTGACGCTGCCGGACGGCCGACGCCTCTTCATCACGTCGCCGGGAACCGGCGCGCCGGATCAGTGAGCTATTTCAGGTAACCCTTGCGCCGGGCGGCCTCGACGTTCGAGAGGCCGATGAAGGACGCATCGCCGGGCAGGTTCTCCATGTCCCGGTTGTTCTCCTCGCAGATGAACTCGAGCGGCTCCCAGCCGGGGCGCAGGTGCACGACCTGCGACGCCGACCACGGTGCCGTGTAGGCGCCGGGATCGTCGATCGTCACGTCGATGCGCAGGTGCCCGTAGTGCGTGCGCGTGAAGCGCTCCGTGACGCGCAGCTTGTCGGTCGTCGGATGGCCGATCTGGTCGAGCCACAGCTTGCCGTTGAAGCCCGTGGTCTCGACGACCAGCGTGTCGCCCTCCCAGTGACCCGTCGAGTAACCCATCCACGCGGGCTTCGCACCCGGGTCCGCCGTGCGGCCGTCCGTGAAGATCTGCCGCCAGAACGTGAACGTCTCGAACAGCATGACCACGGAAGTCGGCGTCTCGACGAGCTTCCACGGGTACGACACGTAGTCGATCTTCGGCACGCCCTGCGGCAGGCAGTGCGCGTCCGGGTCCTCGCGGGAGTGCGAGCCGTCCTTGCGCTCGTCCGTGAGCCGGCGCGCCCAGGGCTGATACGGCACCTTCGCCTCGCCGATGTCGAGCGCGAGATCGCGGATGTAGCGATTGTCGTTCGGCATCCAGACGCCCGAGAGATCGATGCGGCCGTTGGCGTGCCGCGGCGGCGGCGCTTCGAGGTTGACCTCGCCGTTCTTCGTGCGCGGCACGTTGGCCTCGGGCGGCGTGTTGCGCCATTGCGCGAACGCGGCGGGCACGGCGCAAAGGAACAGCGCCGCGCACAGCGGCAGCGCCAGCAACTTGATCCCCCCCGGGCTCGGCATGCTGCAGAACCTACGACCGTTTCAGGGGCGAGTCAAACGCGCGACGGTTGCGCGAGCTTCGCCCCGGACTAGAATGCATGCATCGGGGCGGCTCCGGGGGGAGCACTTCATGAACAATCGCAGCCCTTTGATCCTCGGCCTGTGCGTCGCGTTGCTCGGCGCCAGCGTGCCCGCCGCGGCCCATCACTCGTTCGCCTCCATCTTCGATTCGGCCAAACCCGTGAAAGTCACGGGCACCGTGACGCGCGTGGAGTGGATGAATCCGCACACGTGGATCTACGTGGACGCGAAAAAGGAAGGCGGCGGCGTCGAGCAGTGGGCCTTCGAGCTCGGCAGCCCGAACCGGCTCA
>DASZSB010000196.1:0-16774 GCA_035548835.1 Gammaproteobacteria bacterium
ACCCAGTGGTTGTGATAGCCGAACGCGAGGCCCTGCGCCTTGTACTCGCGGCCCGCCCGGTTCAGCTTCTCGGCGAGCCTGTCGAGCTGGGCGCGGCTCTCGGCCGGCACCATCGCGAAGCGGCCGTCGCGCTGCGCGGTGAACTCGCTCGGCAACGCCACGACCAGCGTGCCGATGCCGAGCGTGTGGGCGATCCCGGCGATCGCGGCCGTGTTCGTGAGCTCGCCGCCGACGTGCGACATCGGCACCTTGATGCCGTTGGCGTCGAACGCCCGCTTCAGATCCTCGATCGCCAGGCCGAACAGCGAGGCGTTCTCGGGGCCGTTCAGCCCGTACAGCTCGCCTTCGACGATGCCGATGGCGTGCAGCTTCGCGAGCGTGCCGCGCGGATCGCCCTCCAGCTGATCGCGCACGGTGTAGAGCTGCACGCCTGCGGGCACGACGGGCGCGCACGCGGCGCGCAGCGCACGGGGCGCGAACACCGCGGCGGCCGTGAGCGTGGCGGTGCGGGCGAGGAAGCGGCGGCGATTCATGGCGGCACCTCTAGGGCTTGGGTTCACGTGCCGAGAGCACTTCGTTGCGGAACAGCCAGGCGAACAGCACGGCGACCACGCCTGCGAACGCGGCCGGGTAGATCCAGATCGAGTGCCAGTCGTGGCCGCCGCCGACGGCGAACGCGCTCGTGAGCTCGCCCGCGATCCAGAAGCCGACGAGCATGCCGACGCCGTACGTTGCGAGCGTGATCAATCCCTGCGCGGCGCTCTTGTAGCGCGGCCCGGCCTTCGAGTCCGTGAACACCTGGCCCGAGACGAAGAAGAAGTCGTAGCACATGCCGTGCAGCGCGATGCCGACGATCAGCAGCCACACGAGCCCGCCCGCGTCGCCGTACGCGAACGCGATGTAGCGCACGGCCCAGGCCACCATGCCGATCAGCAGCGTGAGCTTGATGCCGAGGCGCGTCAGGAACACGGGCACGAGCAGCATGAACAGCACTTCGGAGACCTGGCCCAGCGTCTGCTTGCCGGCCGCGTTCTCCACGCGGATCTCGGTCAGGAACTGGTTCGCGTGCTGGTAGTAGAACGCGAGCGGAATGCAGATCAGGATGGATGCGCCGAAGAACACGAGGAAGTTGCGGTCGCGCAGCAGCGCGAGCGCGTCGAGCCCGAGCGCCTCGCGCAGCCCGCCGCCGGCGCTGCCGCGTTGCGGCGGCGTGCCGGGGAGCGTGAAGCTGTAGAATCCGAGCAGCAGGGATGCGACCGAGCCCATCATGAACGTGTTGCGCAGCAGCCCGGCCTGCATGCCGGCGGCCGAGTCCCAGCCGAACACGTAGCTGATGGCGAGGCCCGCGGCGATCCAGCCCAGGGTGCCCCACACGCGGATGTTGCCGAAGCTCGCGGCGGGGTCCGCCATCTGGCGGAACGAGATCGCGTTCACGAGCGCCAGCGTCGGCATGTACAGGACCATGTAGAGCAGCAGGGTCGGATAGAACGCGCCGAACTCACTCGTGCTCGCGAGCATGTACATCAGCACCGCGCCGATCAGGTGAATGACGCCGAGCAGGCGCTCCGCATTCACGTACTTGTCGGCGATGAGTCCGATCACGAATGGCGCGATGATCGCGCCCCATGACTGCGTCGCGTAGGCGAGCGCGCTCTGCGGGTCGGTGAAGTGCAGCGTCGCGGTGAGATAGCTGCCCATCGTGACGAACCACGCGCCCCACACGAAGAACTCGAGAAACATCATGACGCCGAGGCGCATTTTGATGCCGGTGCTCAATGTCGTCCCCCCGAAGGAACTACCCGGCCGCGCCGAGCCATGTTCCTCTGACTGCCGCGATTCTAGCCCAGAGGGCCACGGCAGAGGGGGCGGGGTTGCGGTTCCCGCCCGTCCTCTGCTCCACTGGCGGCGAGTATGAGCGTGACCACCCTGTACCGGCCCGTCGGCCCGAAGGAGCTCGAGCTGATCGAGCTGTCGCAGTGGCGCAGATTCCCGCCGCGTCTGCCGGAGCAGCCGATCTTCTATCCCGTATTGAACCGGGAATACGCGAGGCAGATCGCCCGCGACTGGAACGTGCGGGAGAGCGGGGCGGGCTTCGTGACACGCTTCGCCGTGGACGCGCAGTTCCTCTCCCGCTATGCGGTGCAGACGGTCGGCGGCTCCATCCACAAGGAGCTCTGGGTTCCGGCCGGAGACCTCGAGGAGTTCAACGATCACATCGTCGGCACCATCGAGGTGGTCGACACGTTCCGCTAGGCACGAGGGAACGCGCGGTCGCGATCACGGGTCTTTCGCAGTAACATCGAGCGAGCACAGCGGGGGCAGGCGTGGCAGAAGAAACCAGTTTCGACGCGATCGTCGTCGGCTCCGGCATCTCGGGCGGCTGGGCGGCCAAGGAGCTCACCGAGAAGGGGCTGCGCGTGCTGCTGCTCGAGCGCGGCAAGAACATCGAGCACATCAAGGACTACGTCAACGCGACCAAGGGGCCGTGGCAGTACCCGCACCGCGGCGGGCGCACGCGCGCGCTCGAGGAGGCGTACCCGGTTCTCCGGCGCGACTACCCGCTGAACGAGCGCCAGCCCGACTGGTGGGTCAACGAGCAGGAGTCGCCGTACACCGAAGTCAAGCGCTTCGACTGGTTCCGCGGCTATCACGTCGGCGGTCGGTCGCTGCTCTGGGGGCGGCAGAGCTACCGCTGGAGCGACTTCGACTTCGAAGGCAACGTGCGCGACGGCATTGCGGTCGACTGGCCGATCCGCTACGCCGAGCTCGCGCCGTGGTACGACTACGTCGAGAAGCACGCGGGCATCAGCGGGTCGCGCGAGGGCCTCGCGCAGCTGCCGGACGGCCAGTTCCAGCCGGCGATGCCGCTGAACTGCGGCGAGGAGCTGGTCGCGGGCCGCGTGCGCGGCAAGTTCGACGGCCGGCGGCGCATCATTCCGGGGCGCGTGGCAAACGCGACGCAAGCGCTGCCGGGCCGCGCGCCGTGCCAGTACAGGAACGCTTGTGTGCTCGGCTGCCCGTACGGCGGCTACTTCAGCACGCAGTCCTCGACGCTGCCGCCGGCCATGGCCACGGGCCGCCTCACGCTGAAGGTGTACGGCATCGCGACCGAGGTGCTGTACGACAGGGGCAAACAACGCGCGACCGGCGTGCGCGTGCTCGACGCCGTGACCGAGAAGACCACGGACTACACGGCGAAGCTCGTGTTCCTGTGCGCCTCGACGCTGAACAGCACGTGGCTGCTGCTGCGCTCCGCCACGGACGTCTGGCCCGGGGGCTTGGGCAGCAGCTCGGGCGAGCTCGGCCACAACCTCATGGATCACCATTTCCGCGTGGGCGCGGAAGGCACGCTCGCCGACGCGTCGCTCGAGCGCCAGTACTACTTCGGCAACCGGCCGACGGGCTTCTACATTCCACGCTACCGGAATCTCAACGGCGAGAAGCGCCCGTACCTGCGCGGCTTCGGCTACCAGGGCAGCGCGAGCCGGCGCGGCTGGCAACGTGCCGTGCGCGAGCTCGGGATCGGCGGCGCGTTCAAGGACGCGATGGCGCAGCCGGGCGAGTGGACGATCGGCGCCACGGCGTTCGGCGAGATGCTGCCGAATCACCGGAACAAGGTCACGCTCGATCCGAAGCGCAAGGACAAGTGGGGTCTGCCCGTGCTCGCGATCGACTGCGAGTTCGGCGAGAACGAGCGGCTGATGCGCACGGACATGATGAACGACATGGCGGAGATGCTCGAAGCGGCCGGCGTGCGCGACGTGGCTCCCTACGACCGCGGCTCGTTCCCCGGCATGGGCATCCACGAGATGGGCACGGCGCGCATGGGCGCCGATCCGAAGACGTCCGTGCTGAACCGCTGGAACCAGGTGTGGGACGCGCCGAACGTGTTCGTGACGGACGGCTCGTGCATGGTGTCGTCCTCGTGCGTGAACCCGTCGCTGACGTACATGGCGCTGACGGCGCGCGCCGTCGATTACGCGGTGGCCGAGCTCGGCCGCCGCAACCTGTAGGAGCCACCGATGGCCGATACGCCGATTCCCGCCGATCTGCTGACGCGCCGCGAGGCGCTGCGCCGCGTGAGCCTGCTGCTCGGCGGCACCGCGCTGATCGGCGAGAGCGTCTGGGTTTCCGGCGCGGCCCAGGGTGCGACGTCGAAGCCGCTGTTCTCCGCGAACGAGATCGCGTTGCTCGGCGAGATCGCCGATACCATCCTGCCGGCCACGAGCACGCCGGGCGCGAAGGCGGCCGGAGTGGGGCCGTTCATCGCCGTGATGGTCACGGACGTCTACGACGCGGGTCAGCAGAAGATCTTTCGCGCCGGATTGAAGACCCTGGAGCGGGAGTGCCGCAAGCAGAACGGCGCGGACTTCATGTCCGCCACGCCGGCGCAGCGCACGGCACTGCTCGAGCGCCTCGACCGCGAGCAGTACGAAGCCGCGCAGCGCGGCGGTCCGCCGCACTATTTCCGGATGCTGAAGGAGCTGACGCTGCTCGGCTACTTCACGTCGGAGATCGGCTACACGCAGGCCATGCGCTACACGGAGACGCCGGGGCGCTTCGATCCGTGCGTGCCGTACACGCCCGGCGAGAAGGCCTGGGCGCCGCACGCCTGAAAGTTTGCGAGCCGGTTCGCACGCGCGGTATCGCGGTGCGGGTAAGATAGCGCGCGATGGATCTCCTCGTTTATCTCAAGGCCCTGATACTGGGCGTCGTCGAAGGTTTCACCGAGTTCCTGCCGATCTCGAGCACCGGGCACCTGATCATCGTGGGTCAGCTGCTCGGGTTCAACGACGACAAAGGCAAGGTGTTCGACATCGTGATCCAGAGCGGCGCGATGCTCGCGATCGTCTGGGAGTACCGCGTGCGGTTCGCGAGCGTGCTCGTGCGGCTGCCGACGGACGCCGCGGCGCGGCGGTTCGTCGCGAATCTCGTCGTCGCGTTCATGCCGGCCGCCGTCATCGGGCTCGCGTTCGGCAACCTCATCAAGGCGCATCTGTTCTTCGCCGTGCCCGTGGCGCTCGCGTTCATCGTGGGCGGTCTGATCATCCTGTGGGTAGACCGCCGCAGCACGATCGCGCGCGTCGCAACCGTCGACGACATGACGTGGCTCGACGCATTGAAGGTCGGTTGCGCGCAGGTCTTCGCGTTGATTCCGGGCACGTCGCGCTCGGGTTCCACGATCATCGGCGGCATGCTGTTCGGCCTGTCCCGGCGCGCGGCCACGGAGTTCTCGTTCTTTCTGGCCGTGCCGACGCTCGTCGCCGCCGGCGCCTACGACTTCTACAAGAACCGCGCGCTGTTCCAGGCGGCGGACCTGGGGCCGCTGGCCGTGGGCTTCGGCGTGTCTTTCGTCGCCGCGTTCCTCTGCGTGCGCTGGCTGCTGCGCTACATCGCGAGCCACGACTTCACGCTGTTCGCCTGGTACCGCATCGCGTTCGGCGTGCTCGTGCTCGGCACGGCGTACGCCGGCTGGGTGGACTGGACCGGCTGAGCGCTTCGATGCAGGCCGCGAACGCGCTACCATCGCGGGCATGAGCACCTACCTGGCCCGATCGTTCCTGGGTCTCCTCGTCTTCGCGGGAGCTGTCATGTCCTCATCCGTCACCGCGCAGGAGCCGTCGCCCCCGCGCCTCACGTTCGCGTTCGAGCTGCGCGCCAAGGTCGGCGCGCCCATGGAGCTCGGGCAGGTCACGCACGGCCGCCGGCGCATCATCCCGATCGAGGGCGGCACCGTGAAGGGGCCACTGCTGAACGGCACGGTGCCCGTGGGCGGCGCGGACTGGCAGATCATCCAGCAAGATGGCTTCACGGAGCTCGACACGCGCTACACCATCAGGACGGAGCAGGGCGAGCTCGTCTACGTCCAGAACCCCGGCATCCGCACGGCGGCGCCGGACGTCATGCAGAAGCTGCTCGCGGGGCAGATCGTGGATCCGAAGCTCGTGTACTTCCGCACGCAGCCGAAGTTCGAGACCTCGGCGCCGGAGCTGCAGTGGCTCGCGAGGAGCCTGTTCGTGGGCGTCGGCGAGCGCTATCCGGCCGAAGTGGTCATCAGGTTCTTCAAGGTCGAGTAGCGTTCACTCGGGGCGCCAGTCGCGCTGCATCTCGAGGAACGTGTACGACGCGGACCACGTGATCATCACGAAGCCCGAGAGCGCCTCCATGCCGGCCAGGAAGCGGATCGAGCCGACGGGCACCGCGTCGCCGAAGCCCACGGTCGTGTACGTGTTCGCCGAGAAGTACACGAAATCGGGCAGCGACGGCATCGGCAACCCGGTCATCGAGCCGATGCTCCACTGGGTCACGAACACGTAGTAACCGATGCCGAACAGCCAGATCTCGACGATGTGCGTCAGCAGCACCACGAAGATCAGGATCAGCACGCGCGGGCGCCGCCGCTGGCTCACGACGGGCAGGTAACGGTTGCAGGCGTTCAGCGCCTCGTAGTGCAGCACGACGCAGGCGCTGACGATCAGCGCGGCGCCGAGCACGACGAGCCAGCTGCCGGGTTCGTTCAGGTAGGCCAAGGGCCGGGCTCGAAGCGGACCGGGGCGGCCGGAGCCGGCCCGGGAAGCGTCACTTCAGGATCGCGGGCAGCGCGTTGATGCCGGCTTGTGCGACCTGCGCGTCCTGAGCCGACGTGCCGCCCGATACGCCGATGGCGCCGACCATCTCGCCGTCGACGACGATCGGAATGCCGCCCTCGATGGGCGTGGCGCCGGACAGCGCGAGAATGGCGTTGCGGCCGCCCGCGACCGCGTCCTCGAGCGCCTTGGTCGGGCGGCGGAAGGCGATGGCCGAGTGCGCCTTGTCCTGCGCGACCTGGATGCTGCCGTACTGCGTGCCGTCGCGGCGGATCAGGTGCATCAGCAGGCCGCCGTCGTCGACGATGGCGATGACCATGTTCCAGTTGTTCTTCACGGCTTCGGCTTCGGCCGCCGCGGAGATCTGCTTCGCGATCTCGAGCGTCAGCGCGTGCTTCACCGCGAGCTTCGCGGCACCGGCCGATCCTGCGATCGCCACCGCGAGAACGCCACCGAGCAGGGCCGCGCGCCGAGTCAAACCGAACTTCGCCATCGGAGTCTCCATTACATCAATGAGTGATAGACGGCCTGCACGTCGTCGTCCTGTTCCAGCTTGTCGATCAGCGCGAGCGCCTCCTGCGCCTGCGCTTCCGGCAACTGGACGGGCGCCGTGCAGATATATTCGTGGGCGGCGGAGAGCGGGGTGATGCCGCGCTTCTCGAGCGCCTCCTGCATCTTGCCGAAGTCGGCGAAGAGGCAGCGCGCGACGATCTGCGGCTCGCCCTTCTCGCCCGTGCTCTCGCCCATCTCCTCTAGCCCGTGATCGATCAGGTACAGCTCGAGGTCGTCCTGATCGATGCCCTCCGGGTTCAGCCGGAACACGCCCATCTTGCGGAACTGGAACGCGACGCTGCCGGTGCTGCCGAGGTTGCCGCCGCCCTTCGACATGATCGTGCGGACCGAGGCCACGGTGCGCGTGGGGTTGTCCGTGGCGCATTCGACGATCAGCGCGACTCCGTGCGGCGCGTAGCCTTCGTAGATGATCTGTTCGTAGTTGGTCGCGTCCTTGCCCGAGGCGCGCTTGATGGCGGCCTCGACCTTGTCCTTCGGCATGTTGACCTGACGCGCGTTCTGGATCACGCGCCGCAGCGCGGGATTGGAATGCGGGTCGGAGCCGCCGGCCCTGACCGCGACGGCGATTTCCTTGTTGATGCGCGCGAACGCCTTGGCCATGCGGTCCCAGCGCGCGAACATCGTGTGCTTGCGGACTTCGAAGATTCTTCCCATGCGGGAAAGTGTGGCAGCAAGGCCGGCGGCCTGGCAATCGCGGCCCATGTTAGGCTTTGCGGCGATGGCGCGCCGTTCCGCGAAACGCAAGCAGAAAACCAACAAGAAACCTTCCCGCCGCTTCCGTCTGAGCCGGCTGCTGCCGAGCGCGCGCACGCGCCGCAGGCTGGTACGGCTCGTCGGTCACACGCCGCCGACGCTGAAGCTCCTGCTCGGCGCGGTCGCGGTCGTGGTCGTGTGGCTCGCGGTCAACTGGGGCTACCAGGTGGCCCGCAAGCCGTCGGAGCTGTTCTTCCCCGTCAGCGAGACGCTGTACAAAGAGCCGGCGCAGACCTGGAGCACTTACGGCTCACTGTTCAGGGCGCATTCGACGAGCATCATGACGCCGGATCTTCTGGCGGCGCTCGCGCAGGTCGAGGGCTCGGGCAACCCGGTCGTGCGTACCTATTGGCGGTGGACAGCGTCGCTCGACCCGTTCGAGATCTTCCGGCCGGCGTCGAGCGCGGTCGGCATGTACCAGTTCACCGACGGTACGTTCGCCGCCGCGCGCCGCTACTGCATCCACAACCACCGCGTCGCGGAGGTGGGACCCTGGTATTCCGTGCGGTCGTGCTGGTTCAACTCGCTGTACACGCGCACGGTCCCTTCACACGCCGTTGAGCTCACGTCGGCGTATCTCGACCATAGCGTTGCCGAGGTGCTCGAGCGTTATCCCGTGCCGAATGCGACGCTGGGGCAGAAGCAGCGGCTGGCGGCGATGTTGCACCTGTGCGGTGCGGGGGCGGCGGCCGAGTACGCGCGTCGCGGTTTGAGGTTCGCGCCCGGTCAGCATTGCGGCGCGCACGATGCGCGCGCGTACGTCGAGCGCGTGATGAGCATGCAGCGGCGGTTCGCCGCGCTCGCGGCGCGGTCCGCCTAGTTGCTCGAACCGGACCCCTGGCCGTCGGTGCGGCCGAGCGTCTTGCCGTCCGCCAGCACGACGCCCACGTACAGCGAGCCGCGGCTGCCGTCGTTCAGCTCGACCTGGTTGCGCAGCGGGTTCACGTAGATCGTGACCTTGTCGCCGACCTTCAGCGCGTCGCGGGTCCAGCCCTGGTTGATCAGCACGTTCGGCGCGGTCATCTCGACCGTCCAGACGCCCGAGGTGTCGCTGTTGCCTGCGCCGCCGTCGACCTTGAACGAAGCGTGCGGGTTGATCCAGCGGAACTGCGTGACGGTGCCTGTGATCTTCAGTACGCGGCCGGTGTCGAACGCCGCGGTCGAGTGGTGGGCACTCGCCGGCAGGATGCCGAGTGCCGCGAGGGTGCCGGCGCAGGCGACGATCTTAACGAGCGTTTTCATGGTGTGCTCCTCAATGCCTCACTTCTGTAGACCCGCGCGGCCGGCTTGCGTGCTCGGCAGGTTGTCGTTCAGGTCGGGCAGACATTCGACCTCGCCGATGTCGGTGTGATCGACGCGCAACCACCGCTTGGTGTTGCGCCATTCGCCCTTCCAGTTGACCGGGTCCGTCATGATGTACTCGATCTCGAGCACCTCGCCGTTCTCGAGCAGCCGCATGCGCTCCTGCACGCGGAACTCCTCGGAAATCGGGATGCCCGTGTCGATGTAGTGGTTGTAGGTCTCGAGATAACGTGTGTTCACGACCAGCGTGTCTTTCTCGAAGTGGCCGATCGATTCGCCGTTGTACGTATAGATGACCGTCTTGGGGTCGCTGTAATCCCGGCCGTCGAGGAAGATCTGCCGGAAGCTGTTGTTGAAGTTCGAGACCATGAAGATCACGGTCGGCGTCTGGATCATGGCGATGGGCCACACACGCGTCATGATCATCGGCAAACCAGCCGGAAAGCACTGGCCGATGGAGTCCCGATACGGTCTGCGCTCGGCGCGCGCGCGTTGACCTTCCTCGAAGTCGGCCTTGGCCTGGCCGATGAACTCGGGGTACGGCGGGCCGAACATGAACTTCGCGAAGCCTTCGCTGAGATCGACGAACCAGGTGCCGGTGAGGTCGAACGGCGCCGGCGGCCGCTTCTTATTGAGGTTATCCGGCGCGAGCGCGCCGAGATAGCCCTCGTGCTTCGGGATCATGTTGCTCAGCTTTGCACGCCGCTCGGCGGCGGTTTGCGCCCCAGCGGTGCCGGCTGCGGCAAGTGCCGCGGCCACGAGCAACCACGCTCTGATTCCGGCCATCGTTCCCCCACTGATCTGCGATCGAAGCGGGCATTCACTCTACCACAGGGTCCCGCCGGGCTCTGCGGTCCGTCGGTAGTCGCCGGTGGCGCCCTGCCACTAGACTCTGGCCCGCAGACGGGCGCGGCCCGTGGGGAGTGGAACATGCGAAGCGTAATCGTTTGGGTGCCGGTGTTTACGTCGGCCGTGCTGGCTCAGGTCGCCGGCGCCCAGGGGCTCCTGCCCGGCGAGCGCCAGGTCGAGGTGACGGCGATCCCCGGGGTCGTGGCGGCAGATGCCAAGTGGGAGCTGATCTGGGCCGGTTTCAACACCGCGGACGGCATCATAGGCACGCCGGACGGCGGCGTGATGTTCGCCCAGGAACAGACGGACACGATCCGCAAGCTCACTCCGGACGGCAGGGAGTACACGGTCATCGCGGACACGCGCGGGGCGGGCTCGATCTCGATCGATGCGCAGGGGCGCCTCTACGCGGCCGAGCGCACCTGCACCGAACCATTGAACCGCGACCTCGGTGGCTGCAACGAGCTCACGAGGATCACGCAGTACCTGCCCGAGCGGCGCGTGCTCGCGCTGAGCTTCGCGAACGGCGCCACGCTCGGCCGCGTCAACGACGTCATGGCCGACGGCAGGGGTGGGGCGTACTTCACCGCCGGCGGCATCTACTACGTGAGCGCGGCCGGCGTCGTGAGCACGGTGGCGGATCAGGACATCCGCACGAACGGCCTCATGCTGTCGCCGGACGGCAGGACGCTGTACGTGACCAACAACACCATGATCGTTGCGTTCGACGTGCGCCCCGACGGCTCCACGGCGAACCGTCGCGACTTCGGCACGCTCGACGGCGATGACGGCGGCGACGGCATGGCCATCGACAGCGAGGGCCGGCTCTACGTCACGGCGGCGCAGGGCGTGCACGTGCTGTCGCCGCGCGGCGAGCACCTCGGGCTGATCCCGACACCGCGCCGGCCGATCACGGTCGCGTTCTCGGGGCCCGACAAGAAGGTGCTGTTCGTGCCGCAGATGGGCGCGGTGGGTCCCGACGGCAAGGCGTGGACCACGCCCGAAGGCGTCCGCAACACGGCGATGACGATCTACCGTCTGCCGATGCTGGCGCAGGGATTCAAGGGCCGGCCGAAGTAGGCGCGGCCGCGCGCCCGCCTCAACCGGCGTCGGCGGCTGCGGTATCGAGGAAGCGGAAGCGCAGGCCGCCGAGGCTCACGAGGTCGCCGTGCCGCAGCGTGTGGCTCGTGGTCGGCTTGCCGTTGACCTTGATGCCGTTCTTGCTGTCGATGTCCTCGATCGCGGTGCCGTCGGGCTTGGCGATGACGCGCGCGTGCAGACGCGAGATGAAGTGGCTGTCGATCCTGATGTCGGCCACGTCGATGCGGCCGATGGTCATCTCTTCCTTGTAGAGCGGGTACTTGATGGGCGTCTCGCCGTCGAGCAGCACGAGGACGCGCGTCGTCGCGCCACCGCGGTCGCGCGATTTGGAGTCCGTGGCGGCGTACTCCTCGGGAAACACGAGCGCCGGCGCCAACATCTCGACGGAGAGTTCCTCCTCGGGCGGGGCCGAAACCTTCATGTGCAGGTGCCCGGCGGCGGCGCCGGCACCCGACTCGCGGATCGAGCCGAGGTCCGCCATGAGCTCTTCGATCGAGGGCAGCGTGCCCGACGTCTGCGTCGGCGATGCCGGAGCTTCCTCTTCGGGCAATGCGATGGTCGTGGTCTGCATGCCTTCCACGCGAGTCAGCTGCTCGCGCAGCTGGTCGCGCTCGCGGCTCACGCGCTCGAGCTCCGCACGCGCGGTGCCGAGCGCGCGCATGGTCTCCTCGCGGCCGTTGCCGAGCGACTTCAGGCGGGCCTTCTGGTCGGCGATCACCGCTTGCGCCTCGGCCAGGGCCTGCATGAGGCTCTCGACGGTGGGTTTACCGTCGCTCATCGCGGTCTCCGGGTCGAAAGGCGCGTATCGGGCATGAGTGGTGTCGTGCGGCAGTGGGGGCGGGGGAAATCCTGCACCGGAGCGCCGGCCGGATGCAAACGACGTAAGCCCGTTTTTCGGGGCAATTTCGTGGGGATTTGCTCGGCATCACACTTTATTTTGGGGGCCGAGTCGGCTAAGGTGGCGGCCCGTGAATTTCCGAACCATCAAACGCACGTTCCCCAAACCCTCCAGCAGGGCCGCGGAGACGTGCGCGCGTTGATCGGTCAGGTCACGCACTAACCCCAAGGCCCCGCCGGAATCCGACGGGGCTTTTTTGTTTCTGGAGAAGCAAACCATGTCCGCCAAGAAGATCGTCAATCCCGTAGTCGCCATCGTCGGCGCCACCGGCGCCGTGGGCGTCGAGCTGCTGCAGTGCCTCGAGCAGCGCAAGTTCCCGCTGAAGGAGCTCAAGCTGTTCGCGTCGGCGCGCTCGGCCGGCAAGACGATGGAGTTCCGCGGCAAACCGCTCGTGGTGCAGGAGCTCACGGAGAAGAGCTTCGAGGGCGTGCACATCGGGCTCTTCTCGGCGGGCAGCGGCACTACGAAGAAGTTCGCCCAGGCTGCCGTCGCGGCCGGAACGGTGATCGTCGACAACTCGTCGGCGTACCGCATGGATGCCGGCGTGCCGCTCGTGGTGCCCGAGATCAACCGCGACGCGATCTTCACGCACAAGGGCATCATCGCGAACCCGAACTGCTCGGCCATCATCTCGATCACGCCGCTGTGGCCCATTCACCAGCGCAACCGCATCAAGCGCATGATCATCTCGACGTACCAGGCGGCTTCGGGCGCCGGTGCTGCGGCCATGGAAGAGCTGCGCGAGTCGACCCGCGCGTATCTCGAGGGGCGAAAGTACGAGCCGAAGGTGTTGCCGCACCCGTATGCGTTCAACGCGTTCAGCCACAACACGAAGATCGATCCCGTCACGGGGCACAACGAGGAAGAGACGAAGGTCATCAACGAGACGCGCAAGATCTTCGGCGATCCGAACATCATGATCGGCATCACCTGCGTGCGGATCCCGGTGCTGCGCGCGCACTGCGTGTCCGTGACGTTCGAGTGCGAAAAGCCGATCACGCCGGAAGAGGTGCGCGAGCTGATCGCGAAGGCGCCGGGCTGCAAGCTCGTGGACGATCAGGTCCACAACTACTTCCCGATGCCGGTCGACGCGTCGGGCAAGGACGAGATCCTGGTCGGGCGCATCCGTCGCGATCTCAGCGACACGACGGGCCGCTCGATCTCGATCTTCTCGGCCGGCGACCAGCTGCTGAAGGGCGCTGCGCTGAATGCCGTGCAGATCGCCGAAGAGCTCGTGCGCTAGCGCCGCCCTACTTCTTCAGGGTGCCGTTCACGCCTTCGGGCGAGCAGTTGAACGGCTCGAGCTTGAGGTCCGACGGCGCGTACTCGAGCGTGGCGGGATCGAAGTCGCGCGTGAAGAACTCGGGATCCTTCAGCGTGATCTCGACCACGAGTCGCTGGCGCGCCGCGTCGAGATGCAGACGCTCGACGGACGTCAGCGCTGCCGAGTGCAGCAGGCCCCGCGTCGGCTGGCCCGGCTGCTCCACGTACTGATTCAGCACGCCGGCGGAGTAGTTGCCGGTTTCGATCACGAGCGTGTCGCCCTCGAAGTGGCCGATCGAGTGGCCGAGCGACGTGCGCGGCCCGTCCTTCGGATGCTCGCGCTCGTTCAGGTAGATCACGCGCCGCACGTCCATCCATTCGTGGCGCAGCACCACGCGATCGCCCTCGCGCGTGATCGACAGCGGCGTGCCGGGCGCACCCCACACACGGCGGATCGCAACGGGATCGCAGCGAAACGTCGGGTCGTCCCTGAACGGGTCGTACTTCGCGACGGCTGCTTTGCCGGCGTCCGTGAGGAACTGCATCATCGGCTGCGGGCCGCTCGTGCTGCGGTTCGGAATCGGCGCGAGCAGCCACGTGCCGAAGATGTCCTGCCGCGGCGGTCCGGCCGGGCCGGGCGCGCGCGCGGACTGCGCGCCCGTGGGGCCGTTCACGTTCAGCGTGCGGCCGTCGGGGAAATACAAGTTGTTGAAGAAGCACGCATGCGCGTCCGTGCGTGACCGCGAGCCGTCGATGCGCAGCTGCGTGCCGGGCTTCAGCATCTCGGGCGTGATGCCGTTGCGCGAGAGCTGCGTGTAGCCGTGCGATTCGCACACGTACTCCTGCGTCTTGCCGTTCTCGTCGACGGCCTCGATGTGCAGGTAGCTGTGCGGGTTGCGCGCCTCGAACTCCTTGACGGTACCGGAGATGCTGACCGGCTTCTCGATGTCGAAGTGCGGCGCGAAGCTGTGGTGCGCGCTCGCGACCGGTGCGATCAGCGTGGCGGCGAGCAGTGCGTTCTTGGTGCGGGTCAGCGGCATGTCGTGTCCCCCCTTTCGTGTGCGACGAGTATATGCCGCTGAAGTCGCGGCCGCTGACGGATTTTGCTAGCGTGCCGCGATGACTACCGAGATCACTGCTGCCGCCACCACCGGCGCCCCGACACTGGCGCGCGCGATCGGCCCGAAGCTGCTGCTGTTCGTCGTGATCGGCGACATGCTGGGCACGGGCATCTATGCCCTGACCGGAGACGTGGCGGGGCAGGTGGGCGGCGCGGCGTGGCTCGCGTTCGGCGGCGCGTTCATCGTGGCCCTGTTCACGGCCACGTCCTACCTCGAGCTCGTGGGCAAGTATCCGCGCGCGGCCGGCGCCGCGCTGTACGTGCACCATGCGTTCGACAGCCGGTTCATCACCTTCCTGGTGGCGTTCGCGGTCATGTGCTCGGGCCTGACGTCGGTGGCGGCCGCGAGTCGCACGTTCGCAGGCTACTTCCAGGAGATCTACGCGCTGCCGCTGCTGCTGCTGGTGCCGGTGTTCGTGATCGGGCTCGCCAGCATCAACCTGCGCGGTGTCGAGGAGTCGGTCAAGCTCAACGTCGTGATGACGTGCATCGAGCTGTCGGGGCTCCTGATCGTGATCGCGGTGGGCGCGTTCGCGCTGAGCCAGGGCGTGGGCGACGCCGGCAAGGCGCTCGAGTTCAACACCGGCGCCGACCCGTTCTCCCTGGTCGTGAGCGGCGCCGCGCTCGCGTTCTTCGCGATCGTGGGATTCGAGGATTCCGTGAACCTCGTGGAAGAGACGCGGGATCCGCAGAAGAACTTCCCGCGCGCGTTCTTCATCGGCATCACGATCACCGGCGTGGTCTACATGCTGGTGGCGTTCTGCACTACCGCGCTCGTGCCGATCGACACGCTGCGCGACAGCAATCAGGATCTGCTCGAGGTCGTGCGGATCGGCGCGCCGTGGTTCCCGCTCGCGCTGTTCTCGTTCATCGCGATGGTCGCGGTCGGCAACACGTCGCTGATCAACCTCATGATGGCTTCGCGCCTGCTCTACGGCATGTCGCGCGAGGGCGTGCTGCCCCCGGTGCTCGGCAAGGTGCACGCGCGCTGGCGCACGCCGTGGATCGCGATCGTCTGCACCACGGTCGTGGCGCTGCTGCTCGCGAGCTGGAGCGGCGTGCGGACGCTCGGCGGCACCACGGCGCTGATGCTCCTGTGCGTGTTCGCGCTCGTGAACGTGGCCGTGCTCGTATTGCGCCGCCGGCGCGTGGAGCACGCGCACTACAGGGCGCCCACGATCTGCCCGGTGCTCGGCTTCGTGTCGTGCACCTATCTGGCCTCGCCGTGGGCCGGTCGCGACCCCGCGCAGTACGAGATCGCGGGCGTGCTGCTGCTCGTGGGGCTCGCGCTGTTCGCGCTCAACTGGTGGCTGCATGGTCGTCGCGTCGCCGCTCGCGGGTAGAATGCCAGCACCGTCCCGGGAGGCAGTCGCATGAAACGGTGGATTCCGGTCGCGTGGTTCGGATTGGCGATGACGCTGGCCGTGCAGGCCCAGCAGGCGCCCGTGCCGCCGGTGCGAGTCCGCGGCACGGTGCAGGCGTTCGACGGGCAGACGCTGACGGTCGCGACCAGCGAGGGCGTCGTGAAGCTCGCGGTCGGCGCGAGCACGGGGATCAACGGCCTCGAGGCCAGGACCATTGCGGACATCGGCGACAACGCGTTCATCGGCACCACCGCCGTGAAGGACGCGAAGGGGCGCTGGCAGGCGACCGAGGTCCACATCTTCCCGGAGTCGATGCGCGGCGCCGGTGAAGGTCACTACGCGTGGGACCTGCCGCAGAGCACCATGACGAACGCGGCTGTCACCGGCACCGCCGGCAAGGGACGCGGTCGGACGCTGGCGTTGAAGTACGCCGGCGGCACGGTCGACGTGGACGTCACGCGCAAGACGGCCATCGTGGCGCTGACGGCGGGCGATCGGTCGCTGCTCGTGCCGGGCGCCACCGTGTTCGCGCTGGCAGTTGCGCAGGGCAACGGTGCGCCGAGCGCCGTTGCGATCATCGCAGAAACCAAAGGCGTCAAACCGCCGATGTAACGAGGGGGAGAACCATGGCCGCACATCCGCACGAAGTCGACCGCGCGCAAATCGAGATCGATCAACGCGTCTACGCCCTGTACGACGAGTACTGCCACGGCCGGATCGACCGGCGCGAGTTCCTCGCGCGCGCGAGCGCCGCGGTGATCGGCGGGCTCGCGATGGCGCAGGCGCTGTTCCCGCGCTACGTCGAGGCGCAGACGATCTCGTTCACCGATTCGCGCATCAAGGCGAAGTACGTCGAGTACCCGTCCCCCGGCGGCAATTCCGGCAGGATGCGCGGCTATCTCGTGCAGCCGGCGGGCGACGGTCCGTTCCCGGCCGTGCTCGTGATCCACGAGAACCGGGGCCT
>DASZSB010000197.1:0-2062 GCA_035548835.1 Gammaproteobacteria bacterium
AGAGCTCGCGGCGAGCGGTCTCGAGGTGGTGCGACAGTTCATGACCGGCAGCGATGATGGCCCGGTGCCGTTCCATTACCCGGCGCCGGACTATCGCACGCAGCTGCTCGGCGAGTCGGCGGGCGACGACCGATGAATACCGTCAAGACCGCCATCGAACCCGCGAACGGCGAGAATCTGATCCTGCGCTTCGTGCGTATCCTGGGGCAGGTGACGCTGTTCTTCGGGCGACTGCTCGCGCAGTGCGTGCCCGCGCTCGCGCGCCCGTACCTGGTCGTGCACCAGATTTACAACGCCGGTGCGCGCTCGCTGATCATCATCATGCTCTCGGGACTCTTCGTCGGCATGGTGCTCGGCTTGCAGGGGTTCAGCCTGCTGCAGCGGTTTGGCTCGGAAGAGGCGTTGGGTGTGGCCGCGGCGCTCGGGCTGCTGAAGGAGCTGGGTCCAGTGGTCACGGCGCTGCTCTTCGCCGGGCGCGCGGGCACCTCGCTCACCTCGGAGATCGGGCTCATGCGCGCGACCGATCAGCTCACGGCCATGGAGATCATGGCGGTCGATCCGATGCGTTATGTCGCGGCACCGCGCTTCCTCGGCGGCATCGTGGCCATGCCGCTGCTGGTGGCCATCTTCAACATCATCGGCCTGTACGGCGCGCAGCTCGTCGGCGTGCAGCTGATGGGCGTGGACAACGGATCGTTCTGGTCGCAGATGCAGAGCTCGGTCGAGTTGAACGATGTCGCCGAAGGCGTCATCAAGAGCATCGTTTTCGGCGTCGCTTGCAGCCTGATCGCGGTGTACGAGGGCTACCACGCGCCGCCGACCGCCGAGGGCGTCGGCCTTGCGACCACGCGCACGGTCGTGGCCTCGTCGGTTCTGACGTTGCTGCTCGATTACATCTTGACCGCGTTTTTCCTGTAAGCGCGGAGAGGAACTTTGATGCGGCCAAATCGTACCTTGGAAGTCGGCACGGGCCTTTTCGTGCTGCTCGGGTTCGCAGCGCTCGGCTTTCTCACGACCCAGCTGCCGAGCAGCGGCCTGAAGCTGAGCAGCGCGCGCGCCGGTTATCACGTCGTCGCGAAGTTCGACAACATCGGTGACCTGAAGACGGGCTCGCCGGTATCGATGGCGGGCGTGCGCATCGGCGAGGTCGAGAAGATCCAGTTCGACCCGCAGGACTACAAGGCGGCCGTGACGCTGCGGATCGATCCGCAGTACAACCAGATACCCGACGACAGCGACGCGAGCATCCAGACGCAGGGATTGCTCGGCGGCAAGTACATCGGCATCGGCCCCGGCGGCTCGGACACGTACCTGAAGGACGGCAGCACCATCACCTTCACGCAGTCCGCGATCGTTCTGGAGAGCCTCGTGAACAAGTTCTTCGCCAACTTCGCCAGCAAGGGCAGCGACTCGGGCTCGGGCAAGAGCGACGCTGGCGCGTCGAACGAGGATAAGGAGAAGCAGCAATGAGAGTGTGGTACTCGATTGTCGCGAGCCTCGTGCTCGCCGCGGGCGCGGCGCATGCCGCGGACGTGCCGAAGCCCACTGCGCCGCCGCCGCCGGAGGCGAAAGCGGAGGATCCGAGCAAGCTGGTCGAAAGCGTCGCCAACGCGATGCTGCAGGACCTCGACAAGGATCGCGCGGCCTACAAGCAGGACCCCTCCAAGGTCAACGCGCTGGTCGAGAAGCACCTGCTGCCGGTATTCGACACGCAGTACTCCGCGCGGCTCGTGCTCGGCAAGCACTGGCGCGAGGCGACGCCCGAGCAGCGCGAGCGGTTCGTGAACGCGTTCTACCAGTCGCTGCTGAAGAATTACGGCAGCGCGCTGGCGGAGTTCACCAGCGATCGGATGAAGGTCCTGCCGTCGCAGGTGGACAGCAAAGCGGACAACGCCACGGTGCGCACCGAGATCAAGCGCAACAACGGCGACAAGGTGTCGGTGAACTACACGCTGCACAAGACGCCGGAGGGCTGGAAGGCGTGGGATGTCGTGATCGACGGCATCAGCTACGTGAAGAGCTTCCGCGAGGACTTCGGCGCCGAGATCGACCAGAAGGGTCT
>DASZSB010000198.1:0-25945 GCA_035548835.1 Gammaproteobacteria bacterium
AAGCCCAGGGCGGCGGCCGCGAAAGGGCGCCGCGCGAGGGTCGACGCCCGCCGCCGGATTTCGCCGGCGACGCTCCGAGCTTCTCCGACGAACCGGCCGAGGGCGACCGCGAGTAGCGGTAGCCGCAACAGGAGACTACGAACATGGCCCGTTATTTCCGCCGCAAGAAGTTCTGCCGCTTCACGGCCGAAGGCGTGAAGGAGATCGACTACAAGGATCTCGCCACGCTGAAGCAGTACATCACCGAGACCGGCAAGATCGTGCCGAGCCGCATCACGGGCACGCGCGCGCCGTATCAGCGCCAGCTCGCCACGGCGGTCAAGCGCGCCCGGTATCTCGCGCTGCTGCCGTACACGGATCAGCACTAGCGTCCGAGCGCGCCGCCGCAGCGGTGCGACCGTGAAAGCATTTACCGACTGGCTGCTCGCGCAACGCCAGCGACTGGTGATCGTCGCGATCGTCGCCACGCCGCTGCTGCCGGTGGTGTCGGCCGCGCTGCTCGCGCTGGAAACGATCCGGCGCGGCCCGCTGCAGGGCCTGGTCAGTGCGGCGTTCGGCGTTGCGGGATTGAGCCTGCTGGCGGCGCTGTCGCGAACCGGTGTCGTGACGTTTGCGCTGATCGGCGTCGCCAGCATGGGCGCCGGCGTGGCCGTCGGCGCGTTGATTCGCTGGGCGGGGAACCTCGTGTTCGCCTTCCAGGCCGTGTGGCTCGTGTGCTTCGTGCTCGTGGCCGTGCTCGGCCTCGTCGGCCCGGACCCGGCGGTGGTATTCGCCCCGGTGCTGAAGGAGTTCGAGGCCATGGTGCAAGCGCCGCCCGGCAGCGAGGCGGACGTGGCCGAGCTCACGGCGCGGCTGGCCGCGATGCTGCCGGCCGTGACGCTGTTCTCGTCGCTGGTGGGCGCGCTGCTGCTCAGCTACTGGTGGTGGAGCGTGGCGAGCGGGCAGAAGCAGTTCGGCGCGGAGTTCCGGCGCCTGAAGCTCGGTCGGTGGCTGGGCTCGGTCGCGACGCTGGTGGTGCTGCTCGCGCTGGTGTTCGGCGCGCCGGTGGTTCAGAATTTGCTTCCTATGGCCCTGTTCGGCTTCATGTTTCAGGGCCTTGCGGTGATGCATGCCTGGGCCCACGCGAAGCAGTGGCATCCGGCGCTGTTGGGGCTGGTGTACGTGTTGTTGGTGGTGCCGCCGCTGACGGTCGCGGTCATGGTGCCGCTGGGCGTCATCGGAATGGTGGATACTTGGTTGGACTTGCGGAAGCCGGTGCGCTCCGCGGCATGACGAGAGTAGAGACATGGAAATCATTTTGCTCGAGAAAGTGAACAACGTCGGCGGCATCGGCGACAAGGTGCGCGTGAAGTCCGGCTACGCCCGCAATTACCTGATCCCGCAGGGCAAGGCCACGCTGGCCACGCCGGCCAACGTCGCGAAGTTCGAAGCCCGGCGCGCCGAGCTCGAAGCGAAGGCCGCCGCCGAGCTCTCGGCCGCGCAGGCGCGCGCCAAGAAGCTCGAGGGCCTGGTCGTCAAGATCACGATGCAGGCGGGCTCCGAGGGCAAGCTGTTCGGCTCGGTCGGCACGGTCGACATCGCGGAAGCCGTCGGCAAGCTCGGAGTCGAGGTCGAGCGCAGCGAAGTGCGCCTGCCCGAAGGGCCGCTCCGTGTCGCCGGCGAGCACCGCATCGAGCTGCACCTGCATACCGACGTCAACGTCGAGCTGCCGGTCATCATCGAGGCTGAAGAAGTCGGTAAGTAACATGCACGCGGCGGCGGGCGGCTAGCTCGACACAACGATGGCCGAAGCCGCCGCAGCTTCCGACATTGCAAGGCGCGCGACCGAGCGCCTGCGACTACCCCCGCACTCCGTCGAGGCCGAGCAGTCGCTGCTCGGCGGGCTCATGCTCGATCAGCGAGCCTGGGACCAGATCGCCGACGTCGTCGCCGCCGAGGATCTCTATCGCGCCGACCACCGGCTGATCTTCGACGCCGTCGCAACGCTCGTGGAGCGAAACCAGCCACCCGACGCCGTCACGGTCAGCGAACATTTGCAGCGCCTCGGCCAGCTCGATTCTGCCGGCGGGCTGCCGTATCTGGCGCGCCTCGTACAGGACACGCCGAGCTCCGCGAACATCCGCGCCTACGCGCGCATCATCCGCGACCACGCAATGCTGCGGCGGCTGATCGAGATCGGCGGCGACATCGCCGCGAGCGCCTATGCAACCGAGGGACTGAGCGCTTCCGACATCGTGGACCGGGCCGAGCAGCGCGTGTTCGAGATTGCCGAGCGCGGGCAGCGTCGCGGGTCGGGTTTCGTGCCGCTGAAGCAGATCCTGCCGAAGACGATCGATCGCATCGATTTCCTGAGCCACTCGACGAGCGAGATCACCGGCGTGTCCACGGGTTTCAGCGAGATGGACAAGTGGACGGCGGGATTGCAGCGCGGCGAGCTGATCATCATCGCCGGCCGCCCGTCGATGGGTAAGACCACGCTCGCGATCAACATCGCGGAGAACGCCGCGCTCGGCGGCAAGGTGCCGGCCGCGATCTTCAGCATGGAAATGTCGGCCGAGCAGCTGTCGTTCCGCATGCTGAGCTCGATCGGGCGCATCGGGCAGACGCGCCTGCGCACGGGCAGGCTGCTCGACGAAGACTGGCCGCGCGTGGATTCCGCGGTGTCGATGATGTCGGAGGCGCCCATCTTCATCGACGACAGCGGTGCGTTGACGCCCACCGAGGTCCGCGCGCGCGCCCGGCGCCTGAAGCGCGAGCACGGGCTCGGGCTCATCGTCGTCGACTACCTGCAGCTCATGCAGGTCACGGGCACGGCCGAGAATCGCGCGACCGAGATCTCGGAGATCTCGCGCTCGCTCAAGGCGCTTGCGAAGGAGCTCGACGTGCCGGTCATCGCGCTGTCGCAGCTGAATCGCAGCGTCGAGCAGCGTCAGGACAAGCGGCCCGTGATGTCCGATCTGCGCGAGTCGGGCGCCATCGAGCAGGACGCCGACCTGATCATGTTCATCTATCGCGAAGAAGTCTACGAACGCGAGACGCCGCGCAAGGGCATCGCGGACATCATCATCGCGAAACAGCGTAACGGCCCCGTCGGTGAGTTCCACCTGACGTTCCTCGGCGAGTTCACGAAGTTCGAGAACCTCGTGGCCGAGGCGTACGGTGAGGGCGCGTTCTAGCTCAGGAAGAAGCCCATCTTCACGCCGGCCAGCTGGATGACGTCGTTGTCCAGCAGTTTGCGCGCCTGTGCCCCAATCGCCATGCCGTTGACCAGCGGGAAGCCTTCGGTCTTGCCGCTCTCGACGTGCACGATGTAGTAGCCCTCGGCGCGCCGCGTGATCGCGGCCACCTGCACGCCCGGACGGCCGAGCGTCGTCAGGGCCTTGGTGAGCTCGAGCTCACGGCCGGCGAAAGTTCCGGACAGCACCTGCAGCTTCGCCAGCGGCAGCACCGGCGCCGCGCTCTCGTCGACTTCCTGCGTGGCGGTCGGCTGGAACGGCTTGCGCGGCTTCGGGGGCTCGACCTTCGGCATGGCGGCCTTGGGCACGGACTCGGCGGCTTCGCGGTCCGCGGCCACTTCGGCCACGCGCGCGGCCTTCGCGACCTGCTTCTCCATCTGGCCGCTCGGCTGGATGACCATGGTCTTCTCGAACTCGTCCTCGGGTGCCTGCTGCGCCTGATCGTCGACGTAGCGCAGCTGGTGGTGGCCGACCGTGATCACGTCGCCATGCTGCAACGCGTGCTTCTTGATCAGCTTGCCGTTGACGTAGGTGCCGTTGGTGCTGTTCAGGTCTTCGAGGAACGAGTCGTTCAGGATGTTGATGATCAGCGAGTGATGGCCACTGACGGCAGCGTTGTCGATCCGGATGTCGTTATCCGGCAGACGGCCCACCGTGTAGCGTTCCTTGGTCATGTTGTATTCCGCCAAGGTCTGGCCGTCCAAGCTGAGAATCAAGCGTGCCATGGTGTATGTCCCGATTGCCTATGTGTGCGGCTAGGTGCGGCTCATGCGCCGAACAGACCGCGGACCTTGCTGAGCAAACCTGCTTCGGCGGGAAACGATTCCGCTACCCGCACCAGGATGACGGACACGTTGTCGCGCCCGCCGTTGTCGTTCGTGAGCTTGATCAGTTGCTCGCCGACCGTGCGCACGTCGTTGTTGAACGTGCTGATCGTCAGGTGAATATCCTCGTCCTCGACCATGTCGGGAAGGCCGTCGGAACACATCAGGAAGTAGTCGCCCTTCTGGACGTCCATTTCCTGAATCTCGACTTCGACGTTGGCTTCCACGCCGAGCGCGCGCGTGACGTAGTTGCGATTCGTCGAGCGCTGCGCTTCCTCCTGCGAGTAGAAGCCGCGGTCCACGAGCTCCTGCAGCAGGGAGTGGTCCATGGTGACCTGCTCGAACTTGTTGCCGCGCAGGCGATACATCCGCGAGTCGCCGACGTGCGCGATCGACACCCGGTTGTCGTAGAACAGGCTCGCGACCAGCGTCGTGCCCATACCCTCGCATTGCGGCTGCGACTGAGCCGTCTGGTTGATGACCTTGTTGGCACGCAGGATGGCGTCGCGCAGCACGATCGATTGCCGCATGAGTCCCGTGCCGCTCTCGATCTCGGCCCTGCGCTCGCGCTTGCAGGCTTCGGATACCAGGTCGATCACGGTTTTCACGGCAATGCCGCTGGCGACTTCGCCGGCGTTGTAGCCGCCCATTCCGTCGGCGAGAACCCAAAGGCCAATGTCCGGACGGGCGCCGATCGCGTCCTCGTTGTGGTCTCTGACTTTGCCGACATCAGTGACCTCGACATGCACCAATTTCCCTTTGAGGCTCATGCTCAGAGTCGTCTCGTACTGTGCTCGAACCGACCTTAAGCCGCTTTCGCGTGCCCACGCCGCAACGCGGCAGCCATCTCGGCTCCGGACTGGTAGCGGTTCGCGGGGTCTTTCGCCAGGGCACGATCCACCACGTCGTCGAGCCATTTCGGCAGGTCGGTACGGACGGTCGTCACGGGCTGGTGCGGCTCGTTGGCGATCACGAACATGAGCTTGGTCATCGAGGCTCCGCGGAAGGGCAAGTAGCCGGTCAAAAGTTGATAAAGGCTAACACCTAGCGCGAATAAGTCAGTGTGCCCGTTCACGTTTCTTCCCTCGAGCTGCTCGGGGGACATGAACGCCGGTGTACCCAACACGATGCCGGTCCGCGTCCGGTTGGCGTCGATCAACTTCGCAATCCCAAAGTCCGTGATCTTCAGGCTGTCCGACAACGAATCATACATAATATTGGCAGGCTTGATATCCCTGTGAACCACGCTGTGGGCGTGTGCGTAGTCGAGTGCCGTGGCAGCCCGGGCCAGGAGCTCCAGCACGACGTCCACGGGCAGCAGATGCTCCGGCACGGCGAAATCGCTCAGGTGCCGGCCCTTCAGGTACTCCATGGCGATGTAGGCCAGACCCTCGGTCTGGCCTACGTCGAAGATCGTGACGATGTTCGGGTGGTTCAGCCCGCCCGCAATCGATGCTTCGCGAAGGAAGCTCTGGCTCAAGCTCTCGAGCTCGACGCCGTCGTAGTCGAGCGACAGGTCGATGACCTTCAATGCCACGATGCGATTGATGACCGGATCCCGGGCCAGGTAGACGTAACCCGTCGCACCGTGGCCGATCGGCTCGAGCAGCTGGTAGCGACCCAGCGTCTGCGGCACCGGAAAGGGCTCGTCGTCCGCGCTGGGGGCGGGATGGCTGGCCCGGACCAGGCGGTGGGCGACGTCACGGTACCGGCTGTCGACCTGCGCGATCCGGTAGAACAGATCCGCCGCTTCCTGCTGGCAGCCTTCGCCGGCGAGCGCGGACGCGAGGTCGTAGAGCTCGGGCAGCAGTGCGGCGCCGGGCGCTACGCGCCGGTACACGGCCCACGCCTCGAGATGCCTGCCGGCGGCCGCGGCGCGGCGCGCGTCGACGAGATTGCCGGATTCCGCCGAGCCCGCGCCGGACGGGACGGGCCGGGGCCGCTGCCTGATGACGAGCAGCGCGCCCGTCAGCACGAGCCAGGCAGCGGGTCCCGTGACCGGCAGCCACAGATCGAGCGCCGTGAACGCGGCGGCGGAGGCGGCCAGCATCACCAGCGTGGCGACTGCAAGTGCGCCGACGGTCGCCGCACGCGTGCGCCACCCGAGGAAGGCGAGCGGCAGCAGCAGGACTGCCGCAAGGCCCCAGGCCGTGATCGTCGACCTCAGCCCGCCATCGAGCCACCGCTGCTCGCGGTAGTTCGCGAGCACGTGCGCGACGAGCTCGGGAGAGCTCAACAGGCCGACCGGCGTCAGGTGCACACGGTCCGCGCTGCCCGCGATCACGATGCTGTGGTCGAGCAGCTCCGGCCGGTCGAGCACCTGCTTCTCGGCCACGGCCTGGAACGCATGCGGCGCGCCGAAGCGCAGCGGCCGCGACGCGGTCGAGGCTGGCGGAGGCGGCGTGCCATCGACCGTCGCCAATGCCTGGGCAGCGTACAGCGGCAGCGATGGCGTCGGCGGCGTGTGACCGCCCAGCATCTGGTCGTGCCGGATCACTCCGTCGACATCGGGCTCGAACCACAGGTGACCGCCGCGCGACCAGTGTGTGGTACGGGCGCGTGTGCCGCCGAGCGGCAACTCCGTCGGGCCCATCCAGGGGTCCGCGGTGCTCGTGCCTGCCGGGGGCCGCGTCACCGTGCTGATCAGCAGCAACGGCGAGCGACGCTTGGCAACCTTGGCGAGCGGCGCGAACGAGCCGGGTGTGGGTTCCTCGACGAGCAGGATGTCGCCCGCAGCCGGCGGAGGTTCGAGCAGTGACCAGGTGTCGAACAGCCAGCCATCGAGGCGCGAGGCGATCAGCGCGGGGGGCAGATACAGGACGGCCGTGGCCAGCAAGCCCAGAGCTGCGGCCTCGAACAGACTTCGACAGAGACTGCGAAAACCATCCATGGTCGGCGTGCTCCCGGCGCGCGGGAGTATGCCACGCGGGGGCTGGCCCCCCGTGTGATGCAAAGCGCGTTTCCCCGCCGGGTGCCCGCAATCGGCAGCCGGTCCGTGCCGTGCAATTCGGCTATTCTGGCCGTATGGCGAAGGCCAAGACGATCTACGTGTGTGATGCGTGCGGCGGGCAGCAGCCGAAGTGGCAGGGACAGTGTCCCGACTGCGGGGCGTGGAACACGCTGCACGAAGCGACCGCGCCGACGAAGCGCTCGGAACGGGCGCAGTACACCGGTGCCGTCGAGCTCACGCGGCTCGATCGTGTCGACGTGGCGCGCGTCGAGCGGCTGGGCACAGGACTCGGCGAGTTCGACCGCGTGCTCGGGGGCGGGCTCGTGCCCGGCGGCGTGGTCCTGCTCGGCGGCGACCCCGGCATCGGCAAGTCGACGCTGCTGCTGCGCGCGCTGACGAATCTCGCCGCGAGCGCCGCCGCGTGCTACGTCACGGGTGAGGAGTCGCTCGATCAGATAGGCCTGCGCGCGCAGCGGCTCGGCGTCGGCCAGGTGCCGCTCGAGCTGTTCGCGGAGACGTGTGTCGAGACCATCCTCGCCCGCATGGCGGCCGAGAAGCGCCTCGCGGTGCTCGCGATCGACTCGATCCAGACGCTATACAGCGAGGAACTGCAGTCCGCGCCGGGTTCGGTCAGTCAGGTGCGCGAATGCGCGGCGCAGCTCGTGCGTTTCGCGAAGACTCGCAACGTGGCCACGCTGCTCGTCGGCCACGTCACGAAGGAGGGCACGCTCGCCGGCCCGCGCGTGCTCGAGCACATGGTCGACACCGTGCTGTATTTCGAGAGTGACATCGGCAGCCGCTTCCGGATCGTGCGTGCGGTCAAGAACCGGTTCGGCGCCGCCAACGAGATGGGTTTCTTCGTCATGAGCGAGGAGGGCTTCCGCGAGGTCAAGAACCCATCCGCGATCTTCCTGGCACGTCACAGCGCGCCTGTGCCGGGCAGCGTGACGCTGGTGACGCGCGAGGGGACGCGACCCGTGCTCGTGGAGGTGCAGGCGCTGGTCGACCGCACACAGTCGCACTCACCGCGCCGGCTGGCGCAAGGCTTCGATTCGCAACGGCTTGGGTTGCTGCTCGCCGTCCTGCACAGACACTGCGGGTTCGCGTCGGGCGACAGCGATGTGTTCGCGAACATCGTGGGCGGCTTGCGCGTCGCGGAGACCGCGGCGGATCTCGCGGTCGCGCTCGCGGTCGTTTCCAGCCTGACCGAGCGGCCCGTGCCGCACGATCTCGTCGTGTTCGGCGAGATCGGCCTCACGGGCGAGATACGGCCCGTGCCGTTCGGCGAGGAGCGGCTGGCCGAGGCGCAGAAACACGGCTTCAAGCGCGCGCTCGTGCCGCGGGCGAATGCGCCGCGCCGACCGCTCGATATCGAGGTGCTGCCGGTCGACCGGCTGGCCGACGCGCTGACGCACGCCCACTCGTCCTAGGCCGCGACTTTCGGCGGCGGCGTCGATCCCGGCGCGTAGACGCGCACGCGCTTGATCCCGTGCTCGCCGGAATCGAGGATCTCGATGGGGTAGTTGGCGACCGTCACGCCGGTGCCGGACTCGGGGATCGTCTCCAGTTGCTCGACGATGAGGCCGTTCAACGTCTTCGGCCCGTCGGTCGGCAGGTTCCAGTTCATCACGCGGTTCAGCTGCCGGATGTTCGCGCTGGCATCGACCACGTAGCTGCGGTCGCTTTCTTTCGTGACGCCGAGGTCGACGGCCGTCGCGCTCGAATCGAGCTCGCCGACGAGCTCGTTGACGATGTCTTGCGTCGTGATCAGTCCCTGCACGTCGCCGTACTCGTCCACGACGAACGCCGAGCGCCGGCGGTGCTGCTGGAAGTTCAGCAGCTGCTTGTTGAGCGGCGTGCCTTCGGGCACGAAGTAGGGTTCCCGGATCCGCTCGAGCAGCAGGGCCTGGGTCAGCTCGCCGCGCACGAGATCCGGCAGCAGGTCGCGGATGCGTGCGACGCCGATGATGTTGTCGACGTCGCCGCGATACACCGGCAGCCGGTCGTGGCGGCTCGCCTGGATCACGCCGAGGTTCTCCGCCCACGTGCGGTCGAGATCGAGGCCGATGATTTCCTGGCGGGACACCATGATGTCGTCGACGGTGATGGCGTCGAGATCGAGGATGCTGAGCAGCATCTGCTGGTGGCGCCGCGGCACCATGACGCCGGCCTCGGCCACCACGGTGCGCAGCTCCTCGGCGCTTAGGGAGTGCGAGGCGATTTCGCTGGCCCGCACGCCGAGCAGGCGCAGCAGTCCGTTCGCGACCAGGTTCAGCACCCAGACAGCGGGGTACATGATCTTCAGCAGCGGGTAGTAGATCAGCGCCGCGGGCAGCGCGATCCGCGCGGGGTTCAATGCGGCGATCGTCTTCGGGGCCACCTCGCCGAAGATCAGCACGACGATCGTGAGAATCAGCGTACCGGCGAGGATCGCGCCTTCGCCGCCCACGCGCAGCGCGAGGATCGTGGCGAGCGACGCGGCCGCGAGATTCACGGCCGTATTGCCGAGCAGGATCAGACCGATCAGCCGGTCGGGCCTCTGCAGCAGCCACTCCGCAAGCCGCGCGCCGCGATGGCCTGCGCGCGCCTGATGGCGCAGCCGGTAGCGGTTCAGGCTCATCAGTGCGGTTTCGGTGCTCGAGAAGAACGCCGACAGCACGATCAGGACGATGATCAAACCGACCAGCCACCCGGTCGAGGCTTCGCCATTCAAGGACTTGCGGACCTCCCGGCCGTTCGCACCCGCCTAGATTGGACCGAACACCCCCGCGGGAGTCAAGAAACGGCGTCGCCGACGGGGGCACCAGCCGGCGCACCCGTGGGTCCGTTGCCGCCGCACGGGATCCATGCCCGGGCATGCTAGTCTTGCGGCCAATTTCGCCCTGGATTGCGACATGTTCGATCAACTGAGCGCCCGTTTGACCGAGGCCATTCAACGCGTGACCGGCCGCGGCCGGATCACCGAGGACAACGTGCGTGACACCGTGCGGACGATCCGCATGGCACTGCTCGAAGCCGACGTGGCGTTGCCGGTGGCGAAGGCGTTCGTGGAGCGCGTGCGCGACCGGGCGCTCGGCGAGGAGGTCACCCGCAGCCTCAATCCGGGCCAGGCGTTCGTCAAGATCGTGCACGATGAGCTCGTCGCGGTGCTCGGCGGCGAAGAGAGCCCACTCGCGCCGCGGGGTCAGCCCGCCGTGATCATGCTGGTCGGCCTGCAGGGCGCCGGCAAGACCACCACGGCGGCGAAGCTCGCGCGGCAGCTGACGGCGAATCGCGGCGGAGCGGCGCTGCTCGTCAGCACCGACGTCTATCGGCCCGCGGCCCGTGAGCAGCTCGCCCGGTTGGCCGCCGATCTCGGTGTCGGGTTCTTCCAGACGGCGAGCAACGACCCGGCCACGATCGCCAAGGAAGCGCTGGCGGCGGCGGAGCGCGGCGGACAGCGCTGGCTGATCCTGGACACGGCCGGGCGCTTGCACGTCGACCAGGACATGATGAACGAGGCGCGCGAGCTGCATGCGCTGGTGGCGCCCTCGGAGACGCTGTTCGTCGTCGACTCGATGGCGGGCCAGGACGCAGTGAACTCGGCGAAGGCGTTCCACGAAGCTCTGCCCCTGACGGGCGTGATCCTGACGAAGACCGACGGCGACGCCCGCGGCGGCGTGGCGTTGTCGGTGCGCGAAGTGACCGGGCTGCCGATCAAGCTCGTCGGCACCGGCGAGAAAGTGGATGCGCTCGAGGCCTTCGTCCCGAGCCGGTTTGCGGCCCGGATACTCGGGATGGGTGATGTCGTGGGGCTGGTCGAGCAGGTCCAGCAGCGAGTCGACCGCGAGGAGATGGAGAAGGTCGCGAGCAAGCTGAAGCAGGGGAAGCAGCTCACGCTCGAGGACTATCGGGAACAGCTGCGCCAGCTGGTCGGCATGGGCGGCATCGAGCAGCTGCTCGACAAGCTGCCCGGTGTGAAGCCGGAGCAGCTCGCGGCCGCGAGCTCGAGGTTCGACGCGAAGCAGTTCAGGCGCCAGATCGGTATCATCGACTCCATGACGCCGGCCGAACGGCGCCAACCGGGCCTGATCGACGGCTCCCGCAAGCGCCGGATCGCAGCAGGTGCCGGGCTGCCCGTGCAGGAGGTCAGCCGGCTGCTGAAGCAGCACGAGCAGCTCACGAAGACCATGAAGCAGCTGACCAAGCGGGGCGGCATGCAGCGCCTGCTCGGGGCCATGCGGCGCGGCGGGCCTCCGCCCATGCGCGGGCGGCGCTGACCCCACACCCGGTCCGCCGCGGTCCGGGGCTTACACTCGGCCGCCGAAACCAGTAGAATTCCGCGCCTTACATGCGGGCGGTCCTCGAGGGCCGCCCGAACGTTTTGGAGCAATGCGTATGGTGGTTATCCGGTTGGCGCGCGGCGGTACTACGAAGCGGCCTTTCTATCATGTGGTCGTGACCGATCGGCGCAGCCCGCGTAACGGCCGTTACATCGAGCGCGTCGGGTTCTTCAATCCCATCGCCACCGGCGGCGAAGAGCGGCTGCGTTTCGATCTCGGCCGCATCGATCACTGGGTCACGCAGGGCGCGCAGCCGTCCGAGCGCGTGGCCGACCTCCTGAAGCAGTACCGGAGCAGCGCCGCAGCGGCGTGATCGCCCGCGCGCCCTGCGTTCCGCAGTGAGCGCGAAGACTGACAAGACGGTGACGCTGGGCCGCATCAGCGGCGTGTTCGGCGTGAAGGGCTGGGTGAAGGTCCATTCCTACACCGAGCCGCGGGACAACGTGGTCCGGTTCCGGACCTGGACGCTCAAAGTGCACGGCGGCGAACGTCGTTTCGACGTCGAGGCCGGGCACGCGCAAGGGGCCGGTGTCGTGGCGAAGCTCAGTGGTCTCGACGATCGTGACCAGGCCCGCGAGCTCATCGGCGCCGACATCGTGGTCGAGCGCAGCGAGCTGCCGCCGTGTGCTCCCGGTGAGTACTACTGGACGGATCTCGAGGGGCTCGAGGTGCGCACGACCACGGGTCAGGTCCTCGGCACGGTCGATCACCTGCTGGCGACGGCGGGGCACGACGTGCTGGTGCTGGCCGGCCAACCGCAGCGGCTGATTCCGTTCGTGCAGGGTCGGATCATCCACGAGGTGGATCTCGACGCCGGCACGATCGTGGCCGACTGGTCGCCGGACTACTGACGATGTACCGGATCGGGGTCGTGTCGCTGTTCCCGGAGCTCGTCGAGCCCGTGGTGCAGTTCGGCGTGGTCGGCCGGGCGCGCGAGCGCGGGTTGCTGTCGCTCGAGCAGATCTCGCCCCGGGAATTCGCGACGGACCGGCATCGCACGGTCGATGACCGGCCCTACGGCGGCGGTCCCGGCATGGTGTTGAAGTACGAGCCCATGCGGGATGCCGTGCGGGCGTTGCGCGCGCGGCTGCCTCAAGGCACGCGCGAATTCGTGTTGACCGCCCAGGGGCGGCCGTTCGATCAGGCGCTGGCCCGCGAGCTGGCGGCCGCGCCGGGGCTGCTGCTGGTCTCGGGAAGGTACGAGGGCATCGACGAGCGGCTGCTGGCGGCCGAGGTGCCGGCAGAGCTCGCGCTCGGCGACTTCGTGCTGAGCGGCGGAGAGCTGGCGGCGGCCGTGGTCATCGACGCGGTGGCCAGGCTCTTGCCGGGAGTGTTGGGTGACGAGAACTCGCACGTCGAGGACTCGTATACCGCGGGGCTTCTCGACTGCCCGCAGTACACGCGGCCCGAGGTGGCAGACGGGATGCCGGTGCCGTCCGTGCTGCTCGGGGGCGACCACGCCGCGATACGGCGCTGGCGCCTGAAGCAGGCGCTCGGCCGGACGTGGGAGAAGCGTCCACGGCTCCTGGCCGAACGGGGGCTGAGCCCGGAAGAGGGTGAATTGTTGGAGGAATTCAGGGCAGAGCGGCTGAATTCCGGCGGCGAACTTGCGTAGAATAGCGCGCCATTACGCGCGACCAGCGATCGGAAATGTTGAGAGGATCTAACCATGTCCAGGGTCATTGAAGAAATCGAGCAGCAGCAACTCAAGAAGGACGTTCCCGACTTTGCCCCGGGCGATACGGTAGTGGTCCAAGTCCGCGTGACGGAAGGCGACCGGGAGCGCCTCCAGGCGTACGAGGGTGTGGTCATCGCGAAGAAGAACCGCGGCCTGAACTCCTCGTTCACCGTTCGCAAGATCTCGCACGGCGAGGGCGTGGAGCGCGTGTTCCAGACTCACAGTCCTTCGGTTGCGGAGATCAAGGTGAAACGACGTGGTGATGTTCGCCGGGCCAAGTTGTACTACCTGCGGGATCTCAGCGGCAAAGCCGCGCGCATCAAAGAGAAGGTCTGACGCCGCTCGAGTGTTGGTTGCACGCTTCGCTGCGCTGCGCAGCCTGGTCGTCGTTGCCGCGGCGATGCTGCTTGGCGGCTGTGTCGTCAGCCTGATCGGGGCCAAAGCGGGCGAGACCCTGTCCGCAGCCATCCTGAACCAGAGCGACCCGGAGCTCGTCGCCGGCGGCGTGCCCGCCTACCTCCTGATCGTCGACGGGCTGATCTCGCAGCACCCTGACAACCCTGCGCTGCTGTCCGCGGGCGCGCAGATGTTTGCGCTCTATGGATCGCGCTTCGCGCCGCACGATCGTGCGATCGCGCTCACGGAGAAGGCGCGGCGATACGGCCAGAAGGCGTTGTGCCTCGTGCACGAGCCGTCCTGCCACTGGCAGAACATCGAGTACGACCAGCTCGTCGCGGAGCTCAAAGACGTCAATCGCAAGAAGATCGGGCCCCTGTATGCCTACGCGGTTGGCTGGCTCGCGAACCTGAACGCGACGAGCGAGGACTGGAGCGCCGTCGGTGATCTGCCGTGGGTTCAGGCCGTCCTCGAGCGTGTCGTCGAACTCGATGACGCCTACGAGGACGGCGCGGCGCACGGCTACCTCGGTATCCTGAACGCACTGCGCCCGCCGGCGCTCGGCGGCAAGCCGGACCTGGCGCGGCAGCATTTCGAACGCGCGATCGAGCTGTCGAAGGGGCGCGATCTGTCGATCAAGGTAGAATACGCGCGTCGCTACGCACGCTTGGTGTTCGATCAGGAGCTGCACGACCGGCTGCTGACCGACGTGCTGAATGCGCCGGCCGAGGCCCAGGGCCATACGTTGTTCAACGTGCTGGCGAAGAAGGAAGCTGCAGCCTTGCTGGCGACGTCGAAGGAGTACTTCTGATGCGTCGAGTTCGGATCATGGACGTCGGCGGGCGCCTGCTCGGTCTCTTGCTCGCGGGGATGCTGGCGGGTACCGCAGCCGCCGCAGACATCAAGATCGCGACGGTAGCGCCCGACGGCTCGCACTGGATGGGGCAGATGCGCGCGGGTGCGGACGAAGTGCGCACGCGCACGGCGGGGCGCGTCGCGATGAAGTTCTACCCCGGCGGTGTCATGGGCAACGACGCCCAGGTGCTGCGCAAGATCCGCATCGGCCAGCTGCAGGGCGGCGCCTTCACGTCCGGTGGGCTGGCCGAGCGCTACATCGGCATGAACCTGTATGGCATCCCGCTGCTGTTCCGCTCGGAGGACGAGGTGGATGCCGTGCGGTCGAAGATCGATCCGCTGATGGCCGCAGGTCTCGACAAGGCGGGCTTCATCAGCTTCGGGTTCACCGAGGGCGGCTTCGCGAATCTGCTCAGCAACGAGCCGATCCACAGCGTCGAGGAGATGAAGCGCAAGAAGGTCTGGGTGCCGGACGGCGACCAGATCAGCTTCCTCGCGATGCAGACGATGGGGCTGTCGCCCGTGGTCCTGCCCGTGACCGACGTGCTCACGGGCCTGCAGACGGGCCTGATCGACATCACATTCGCGTCGCCCGTCACGGCGCTTGTCCTGCAGTGGCACACCAAGGTCAAGTACATCACTGCGTTGCCGGTGTCGTACTCCATGGGCGTGTTCGCGATCGAGAAGAATGCATTCAACGCACTGATGCCCGACGACCAGAAGGTCGTCCGGGAGGTCATGGGGCGTTACCTCGGGCAACTCGATCGCGAGGCGCGCGACGACAACCGCAAGGCGGCCGAAGCGCTCGCGAAGGCGGGCCTGCAGACCGTCAGCGTGAACGGCAGCGATGTCGAGGGCTGGAGGCAGACGGTCGAGAGCCTCTATCCGAAGCTGCGGATGCGCACCGACGTCGATGTCCCTTTGCTGGACCAGTTGCTGGCGGTGCTCGCCGACTATCGGCGCTCGCATCCGGACAAGGCTCACTGAGGCCGCTTGAGCGATCGCTCCGGCCAGACCTGGTGGAAGCGCGCTGAGCGGTTCGGCCGCGCGCTCGAGACGACGCTGATCACGGTGATTCTGGGCGGGCTGGTGTTGTTTGCCAGCGCCCAGATCCTGCTGCGCAACGTGTTCTCGGTCGGCGTCACCTGGAGCGATGGGCTCATTCGGCTGGTGGTGCTCTGGCTGGCCCTGCTCGGAACGCTCGCCGCCAGCCGCGAAGGCCGGCACCTGACGATGGGCGCCATCACTCGCTGGCTGCCGCAGCGGCTGCAGACGGTCACGGGTGTGACGACCGATCTGTTCGCCGCTGCGTTCTGTGCGCTGCTCGCCCGGTACGCGGTGACGTTCGTCCTCGATTCGCGCGAGGGCGGCGATACGCTGCTGAACGGCGTGCCGGCCTGGTGGCTGCAGGCGCCGTTGCCGGTCGCGTTCGCCCTGAGCGCCTGGCAGTTCCTGACGAGAGCCGTGCTGCGCGCGTTCGGCCGGCTTGCCCCGCCCCAGGAGGTCGGGCTGTGATCCTTGGCGCGATCGCGCTGTTGCTGCTGACGCTGCTTGGAGCGCCCCTGTTCGCCGTGATCGGCACGAGCGCCATGCTCGGGTTTCACGGCGAGGGCGTGAACCTCTCCGTCGTCGCGATCGAATTCTTCGGCGTGTCGGAGACGCCGGTGCTCGTGGCGATCCCGCTGTTCACGTTCGCGGGTTTCCTGCTGAGCGCGGGGCAGGCGCCGCGGCGCCTGTTGCGCCTCACGCAGGCCGTGGTGGGCTGGTTGCCCGGCGGCCTCGCGATCATCTGCCTCACGGTGTGCGCGCTGTTGACCGCGTTCACCGGCGCTTCAGGCGTGACGATCATCGCGCTCGGCGCCGTGCTGTTCCCAGCGCTGTCGGAAGCCGGCTACGACGAGAAGTTCAACCTCGGCCTGATCACGGCGTCCGGCAGCCTCGGCCTGCTGTTCGCGCCGTCCTTGCCGCTGATCCTGTACGGCGTCGTGGCACAGGCGCCGATCGACCAGCTGTTCGTGGCCGGCGTGTTGCCCGGCGTGCTGATGATCGCGTTGCTGTCGGTTTACAGCCTGTGGCGCAACCGACACGTGCCGCGCCCGGCCGCCGAGCGCTCCGTGGCGGCGCTGTGGGCGGCCGTCCGCGAAGCGAAGTGGGACCTGCCGCTGCCGTTCGTCGTGCTGGGCGGCATCTACAGCGGCTACTTCGCGGTTTCCGAAGCGGCCGCGGTCACGGCGCTCTACGTCGTCCTCGTCGAGGTCGTGTTCCTGCGCGAAGTGCGCTGGCGAGATCTGCCGCGCATCATGCGCGAATCGACGGTGCTGGTCGGCGCCATCCTCGTGATCCTCGGTGTTTCGCTGGCGTCGACGAACTACATGATCGATGCCGGCGTGCCGCAGCAGATGTTCGCCGTGGTCAGCCAGTACGTCAGCGGGCCGAACAGCTTCCTGGTCGTCCTGCTCGTGTTCCTGCTGATCCTGGGCGCGATCCTCGACATCTTCTCGGCCATCGTGCTGATCGTGCCGCTGTTGCTGCCCGTGGCCTCGCAGTTCGGCATGAATCCCATCCACCTCGGCATCATCTTCCTCGCGGCCATGGAGCTCGGGTACCTGATGCCGCCCCACGGGCTGAACCTGTTCATCGCCAGCCACCGGTTCGGGAAGGACATCACCGTCATCTATTGGGCCACCCAGCCGTTCCTGCTGGTGTCGCTGCTTGCGGTCATCATCATTGCATTTTGGCCGGGTTTGTCTTTAATGCTGTTGCATTGACCGGCCGATTTCGGAGTACGAAGCGTATGGACAAGCGCGGATGGCCGCTGCGGGTCGTCACTGCGATCTGGCGGGGGCTCGATCGGTTACGCCGGCTCCTGCACCTGATCCTGCTGCTCGGGATCTTCCTGCTGCTGTTCGTGGCCGCGCTCGAAGAGCGGGTATTCGTGCCGAATGCCGCGGCGCTCGTGATCGCGCCCAAGGGCAATCTGGTCGATCAGCTTTCGGGGGACCCGTTGACGCGGGCCGTCGCGCGCGCGCGGGGCACCCCGCTGCAGGAAACGCTCGTTCGGGATGTCATCGAAGCGCTGCGCGCCGCCCGCGACGACGTCCGTATCAAGGCCGTGGTGCTGCGGCTCGACGGAATGAGCGGTGGCGGCCTGAGCAAGCTGCAGGAAATCGCCGCCGAGCTGGCACATTTCAAGGAAAGCGGCAAGACGGTGATCGCGATCGGCGATGCGTTCTCGCGCGATCAATACTATCTGGCGGCGCATGCGGACCGCGTGTACATGCACCCGATGGGCATGGTGCTGGTCGACGGCTACAGCCGCTATCTGCCGTATTACAAGTCGGCGCTCGACAAGCTCTACATCGACTACAACGTCTGGACCGTGGGCGAATACAAGTCGTTCGTGGAGCCGATCACGCGCGATGGAATGTCGCCGCAGGATACCGAGGCGAGCCGGGCCTATCTCGGTGCGTTGTGGAGAGCCTATCAGGCCGACGTCACGGCGGCCCGCAAGCTTCCGGACGCGGCCCTGCAGCGCTACGCCGACGACATCGTGTCGCTGCTGACGAACGCTGGCGGCAACACGGCCCAGCTCGCCGTGGATTACGGGCTCGTGGACGAGCTGCTGACTCGCGACGCCATGCGCGAGCGCATCCGCGCCGCGGTGGGCGAGGACGGCGCTGGAGCGAAGGCCACGGACGAATATGTCTCGATCGGGCTCGACGACTACGTGCGCTCGCTGGACCTGCCGGCGAAGGAAGCGAGCCAGGCCGATCGCGTGGCCGTGGTCGTGGCTGCGGGCACGATCCTGGACGGGCGCCAGCCGCCCGGCAGCATCGGCGGCGACTCGATGGCGGAGCTGATCCGCAGGATCCGTCTCGATGAGTCCGTGAAGGCGCTGGTGCTGCGCGTGGATTCGGGCGGCGGTAGCGCCTTTGCGTCCGACGTGATCCTGCGTGAGCTGCAGCTCTTCAAGGACTCCGGCCGACCCTTGGTCGTCTCGATGGGCAGTGTGGCAGCCTCGGGGGGATATTGGATTTCGATGGCCGCGAACGAGATCTGGGCGAGCCCGACGACGCTGACCGGTTCGATCGGCGTCGGTGCCACGATTGCCACGTTTCCGCGCACGCTCGACAAGGTGGGCGTGCACGTCGACGGCATCGGCACGACGCAGCTCTCGGGCGCGTTCGACGTCACGCGTCCGATGGGCGAGGCCGTGAAGGGCATGATCCGGGAGTCGGTCAAGAACACGTATGCCGAGTTCGTCGGCAAGGTGGCGGAGTATCGCGGCCGGCCACTCGAGCAGATCGAAGCCGCTGCGCAGGGGCGTGTGTGGATCGGTACCGACGCGCTCGACCGCGGGCTCGTGGATCATCTCGGGACGTTCGCGGATGCCGTGAAGGCGGCGGCCGCACTCGCGAAGTTGACCGAAGGGCGCTACAGCGTCCAGTACGTGGAGCCGGATCTCACGTTCAGCGAACGCTTCGCCATGTCGTTCGCGACGAAGGCCGTCCCCCTCGTGGACGAGGTGATCGGGTTGCCGCGGTGGTCCTCGACCGTGGCGCACGCAGTGGAGTCCGCACTCGAGCCGCTGGCGTTCGTGTCGCGTCTGAACGACCCTCGCGGCGTGTACGCCTACTGCTTCTGCGACGTGCAGTGAGCGACGAGGAAGCGGGTCAGGATCGACTGCGCATCGATCGCTGGCTCTGGTGTGCCCGTTTCTTCAAGACGCGCAGCGTGGCCGCCGAGGCCGTGCGCGGCGGGCACGTGCGCCTGAACGGCCAGCGGGTGAAGCCGGCGCACGCGGTCAAGGTGGGCGACGCGGTCACGATCGAGTTGCGCGACGAGTCGGAGCGTGACGTGAGGATAGCGGCGATCCCGGTGCGCCGAGGCCCCGCACCCGAGGCGTCCGCTACGTACGTCGAGACGCCCGAATCGATCGAGCGCCGCCGGCTGGCGGCGGAGCAGCGGGCGCTACGGCCGGCGTTCGCACCGCCGACGAGCGGCAGGCCGGACAAACGGACCCGCCGGCTGCTGCTGCGCGCGCGCCAGCGAACCCCGGACGACGCCTAGGCTTCGCCGGCAGGGTTCTTCGGATAGTCGTAGTACGCGAGATCGCGCCGCGCCGCATTGACGTCCGACCAGCGCGGTGTCGCGCAATCGATGACGACCACGCCGGCCGTCGGCAGATTGGCGAGACCGAGTGTCGGCAGCAACAGGTTCACGAGCTCGGTCATGCCGGGGTTGTGGCCCACGACGAGCAACTGGTCCACCGCAGCCGCCTGCGTTCCTATGACCGTCAGGATCTCGGCCGGTGTGGCGAGGTAGAGCGCTGGCTCCAGCCGAATGGCGTCGGCGGGACACTCGAGCGCGTGCGCCACCAGCTGCGCCGTGCGCTGCGCGCGCGTGGCGGGACTGGCGAGGATCAGGTCGGGACGGAGGCCACGGTTCCGCAGTCGCGCTCCCATGCGCGGGGCGTCGCGTTCGCCGCGCGCGGACAGCGGCCGCTCGAAGTCCGCGAGCGCGTCGTTAGACCAGCTCGATTTGGCGTGGCGAACCAGGATCAGGCGCTTCATGCGCGGTCCGTCAGAACAGACCCGCCTCGAGGCGCGCTTCCTCCGACATCATCGAGCGGTTCCACGGCGGGTCGAACACGACCTCGACCTCGGCGCGCTCGACCGTGGGGATCTGCTCGATCTTCTCCCTCACGTCCTGCGCCAGGATGTCCCCCATGCCGCAGCCCGGTGCGGTCAAGGTCATCTTGATGCTGACGACGCGGCCGCCGGATTCCACGCGCTCGACCTTGCACTCGTAGACCAGGCCGAGCTCCACGATGTTGATGGGGATCTCGGGGTCGTAGCAGGTGCGCAGCTGCTGCCAGACGACCGCTTCGAGATCGGCCTCCGTGGCGTCCTCGGGCAGCTCGGGGCCGAGCATCGGGGGCTTGCCGATCGCATCGCCGTCGCGGCCTGCGATCCGGAACAGGTTGCCCTCGATATAGATCGTGAAGCTGCCGCCCAGGGCCTGGGTCAGGAAGCCGGTCGTGCCCTCGGGCAAGGTCACTTTCTCGCCCGCGGGAATCAGCACCGCGGGGCAGTCGCGCGCGAGCGTGACGGGCTCGTTGTGGGAGTGGTACATGCCGCTACTCGGTAGTGACGGTGTCGTCCTTTTCGGTGACCGCCGCCTTCAGCGCGTGCCAGGCGAGGCTCGCGCACTTCACGCGTGATGGGTAGTCGCGCACCCCGCCGAGCGCCGCGAGCTTGTCCAGGTCTGCCGCGTGCTCGTGCTCGTGCTCGCCCGTCAGCAGGTCGTGCACCTGATCGAACAGCCGCAGCGCATCCGGCACGGTGGCGCCCTTCACGCGCTCGGTCATCAGCGATGACGACGCCACGGAGATCGCGCAGCCGCTGCCCTTGAAGCTGATGTCGCGGACGGTGCCGTGGTCGAGCTTCACGTACAGCGTGAGCTTGTCGCCGCAGAGCGGATTCACCGCCGAGACGACGCGCGTCGCGTCGCCGATCTCGCCGAAGTTGCGCGGGTTGCGGTTGTGATCGAGGATCACCTGGCGATACAGCTCTTGGACATCATCCACGGAAGATCTCCACGGCGCGCTTCAGACCCACGATCAGGCGGTCCACGTCGGCGCGGTTGTTGTAGAACGCGAACGAGGCACGGGCCGTGGCCGGGATGCCGTAGCGTTCCATGATCGGCATCGCGCAGTGATGGCCCGTGCGGATGGCCACCCCTTCGTGATCGACGATCGTGCCCAGGTCGTGCGGATGCACGCCATCGATCACGAACGACAGCACTCCGGTCTTGGGCTCGGCCGTGCCGATCACACGGGCCCCCGGCACGTCGCTCACGAGGCGCTGCGTCGCATACTCGAGCAACGCATGCTCGTGGGCGGCCGCGGCATCGAAATCGATGCTCTCGAGATAGTCCACTGCGGCGCCCAGGCCGACGGCGCCGGTGATGTTCGGCGTGCCGGCCTCGAACTTGTACGGCAGGGCGTTGTAGGTGCTGCGTTCGAAGCTGACCGTCAGGATCATGTCACCGCCGCCCTGGTATGGCGGCATGGCAGCGAGCAGCGCGCGCTTGCCGTACAGCACGCCAATGCCGGTCGGGCCGAACATCTTGTGTCCGGAGAACGCGTAGAAATCGCAATCGAGTGCCTGCACGTCGACGCGCAGGTGGGGAACGGCTTGCGCGCCGTCGACCAGCACGACCGCGCCCGCCCGATGCGCCGCGGCCACCAGCGAAGCCACGGGGTTCACCGTGCCGAGAGCGTTCGATACGTGGGTCACCGCGACGATCTTCGTGCGCTCGCCGAGCAGCGCTTCGAATGCGGCGACGTCGAGGCTGCCGTCGTCGTGGATCGGCGCGACGCGCAGCCTGGCGCCCGTCTGCTCGCAGATCAGCTGCCACGGCACGATGTTCGAGTGGTGCTCCATCCACGTGATCAGGACCTCGTCGCCGGCACGGAGCCGCTGCCGGCCGAGGCTCGCGGCCACGAGGTTGATCGACTCCGTCGTGCCGCGAGTGAAGATCACTTCTTCGGTCGCCGCCGCATTGATGAAGCGCCGCACCTTTGCCCGTGCGCCCTCGAAGGCGGCCGTGGAGCGCTCGCTCAGCACGTGGACGCCGCGATGCACGTTCGAGTGATTCAGGCGAGCCTGCACGGCGACCGCGTCGTGCACGGCGTTCGGCGCCTGGCTCGAGGCGGCATTGTCGAGATACGCGAGCGGCTTGCCGTGCACGAGCTGATGCAGCGCGGGGAACTCCGTGCGCAGGACCGCGAAGTCGCTGCGCAGGCCGGCAGGGCACCGATGCGGGGCGGAGCTCACGTCGGCTCCTCGGCCAGCGTGCGCAGGCGCGCCGTCACGAGATCGAGCAGGCTCTGCCGGAAGGCGGCGTCCCGCACGCGCTCGAGCACGCTGGCGGCGAACGCCGACGTCAGCATCTCGCGCGCGTCGGCTGCATCGATGCCGCGCGCGCGCAGGTAGAACAGCTGATCCGCGTCGAGCTCGCCGACGGTGGAGCCATGGCTGCACTTGACGTCGTCGGCGTAGATCTCGAGCTCGGGCTTGGTGTCGATCTCGCAGTGCTCGCCGAGCAGCAGGTTGTCGTTGCTCTGGCGCGCGTCGATGCGTTGCGCTTTCGGTCGCACGACCACCTTGCCGTTGAATACGCCGTGCCCGCGTTCGCCGATTACGCCGCGGAACGCTTCGTCGCTGCGGGTCTCGGGCGCGGCGTGCACGATGGTGGTGTGGTTGTCGATGTGCTGGCCCGGGCCGGGCACGAACAGCCCGAAGAGCTCCGCGCGCGCCCCGCGCTCACGCAGCGTGATGTCGACGTCGTTGCGCGCGAGGCGGCTGCCGAGGTCCACGTAGCCGGCCGTGAGCTCCGCCTCGGCGGCGAGATCCGCCGTCAGCAGCGAGGTGTGTGCCTGGCGTTCGCCGTGGCGCTGGAGCCGGTAGAGATCCACGTGCGAACCGGCCGCCTGGCGCAGCTGGACGACGGAGTTCAGCCATCCCGACCCGGCGCCGGCATCCACGATCTGCTCGATCAGGGTGATGCGCGCGCGCTCGCCCACCTCGATCACGAGCCGCGGCTGAGCCGCCAGGCGCTCGCGGCTCGAGCCAACGTGCACGACGTGCACTGGCGCGTCCACGACGCACCCCGGCGCTACGCGCAGCCACAGGCCATGCTGGCTGAACGCCGTGTTCAGGGCGGCGAGGGGATGGTCCTTCGTCGCCACGTGGCCCGCCCACCGGCCTTCGAACTCGCTCCACCGCGCGTCGAGGTCGAGAGCCTCGAGGCCCGCGGGCAGAACACTCGAGAGCTCGCTGCAGAAGTGTCCGTCCACGAACGCGAGCCGTGGCGCGGTGCCGGCCGCGCGTGCGAGCAGAGCCCCGGCGGCCCGCCGCTCGGCGTCGCCGGGCGGCGGCGCCGTGGCGAAGTCGTCGCGGCGCAGCGGCTCGAGATCGGTATAGCGCCATCGTTCCTGCCGCTTCTGCGGCCAGCCCGCGACCTCGAGCTCCGCCAGGGCGGCGCGCCGGGCGGGCCAGGTCACTCTGGCGCCCGGCAGCGGGCGTTCGATCAGAGGGAGCGGGGTCGCGTCGGTCACGCCTGCGCTCCGGTCTGAACCCAGTCGTAGCCCCGCTGGTCGAGCTGGCGTGCGAGGTCGCGGTCGCCGGATTTCACGATTCGGCCGCCCGCGAGCACGTGGACCCGGTCGGGGACGATCAGCTCGAGCAGGCGCTCGTAATGCGTCACGACCAGCATTGAGCGCTCGGGGGATCGCAGGCTGTTCACGCCGTGCGCCACGATGCGCAGCGCGTCGACGTCGAGTCCGGAGTCCGTCTCGTCGAGCACGGCCAGGCGTGGCTCGAGCATCAGCATCTGCAGGATCTCGTTGCGTTTCTTCTCACCGCCCGAAAAGCCCTGGTTCACGCTGCGGTTCAAGAATTCCTTCGGCGCATGAACAACTTCCATCTTCTTTTTGATCAGGCTCATGAACTCGAACGCGTCGATCGGCGGCTCGCCGCGGGCGTGCCGCTGCGCATTCAGCGCGGCCTTCAGCAGGTACGCGTTGTTCACGCCCGGGATCTCGATGGGATATTGGAACGCGAGGAACACGCCGGCGCGGGCCCGTTCCTCGGGCGGCAAGGCCAGCAGGTCCTGACCGAGATACAGCACGCGGCCCGCCGTGACCTCGTAGTCTTCGCGCCCCGCCAGCACCTGCGCCAGGGTGCTCTTGCCGGAGCCGTTCGGCCCCATGATCGCGTGCACCTCGCCGGCGGGCACGTGCAGGGTAAGTCCCTTCAGGATCTCGCGGCCGCCCACGCGGGCATGCAGATTCTCGATCGTCAGCATTTCTGGCAACTCCCTGTCAGCCCACGGCGCCTTCGAGGCTCACGTTCAGCAGGTTCTGCGCCTCGACGGCGAACTCCATGGGCAGTTCCTTGAAGACTTCCCGGCAGAAGCCGTTCACGATCAGATTCACGGCGTCCTCTTCGGACAGTCCGCGCTGCCGGCAGTAGAACAGCTGGTCCTCGCTGATCTTCGAGGTCGTGGCTTCGTGCTCGACGCGCGCGGACCGGTTGCGTGACTCGATGTAGGGAAACGTGTGCGCGCCGCATTCGTCGCCGAGCAGCAGCGAGTCGCATTGCGTGTAGTTGCGGGCGCCGTGCGCGCTGGGCAGCACCTTCACGAGTCCGCGGTACGAATTCTGAGCGTGTCCGGCCGAGATGCCCTTCGAGATGATCGTGCTGCGCGTGTTGCGGCCGATGTGGATCATCTTCGTGCCGGTATCCGCCTGCTGATAGTTGTTGGCTACCGCGACGGAGAAGAACTCGCCGACGGAGTTCTCGCCGCGCAGCACACAGCTCGGATACTTCCAGGTGATGGCGGAGCCCGTCTCGACCTGAGTCCAGGAGATCTTCGAGTTGGCGCCGCGGCAGTCGCCGCGCTTCGTGACGAAATTGTAGATGCCGCCGCGGCCCTGCTCGTCGCCCGGGTACCAGTTCTGGACGGTCGAGTACTTGATCTGCGCGCCGTCGAGCGCCACGAGCTCGACCACCGCCGCATGGAGCTGATTCTCGTCACGCATCGGCGCCGTGCAGCCCTCGAGATAGCTCACGTGGCTGCCTTCGTCCGCGATGATCAGCGTGCGCTCGAACTGGCCGGTCTTGGCTGCATTGATGCGGAAGTACGTGGAGAGCTCCATCGGGCAGCGAACGCCCTTTGGCACATAGACGAAGGAGCCGTCGGTGAACACCGCGGAATTGAGCGTCGCGAAGAAGTTGTCGCGATAGGGGACCACGGTGCCGAGGTAGCGCTGCACGAGCTCCGGATGGTTCTTCACCGCGTCGGAGAACGAGCAGAAGATCACGCCGGCCGCAGCCAGCTTGTCCTTGAACGTCGTGGCGACCGATACGCTGTCGAACACCGCGTCGACGGCCACGCCCGCGAGCCGTGCGCGCTCGTGCAGGGGAATGCCGAGCTTGTCGTAGGTCTCGAGCAGCTTGGGATCCACTTCCTCGATGCTCTTCGGCCCCGTACCTGCGGCCTTTGGCGCCGCATAGTAGGAAATGGCCTGATAGTCGATCGGTGCGTACTTGACGTGGGCCCAGGTGGGCTCTTCGAGCGTGAGCCAGTGGCGGTAGGCCTTCAGGCGCCACTCGGTCAGGAACTCGGGCTCGCCCTTCTTGTGCGAGATCAGTCGGATGACGTCCTCGCTCAGGCCGGGCGGTACCGTCTCCTGCTCGATGTCCGTGACGAATCCGTGGCGATACTTGCGCTTGACGAGGTCTGCGACCTGGTCGGAGTCGGTGGCCATGCTGTGATCCTCAGAGAATTGCGGCGGCCTTGCGCAGGTCGCCGCGCAGCCGCGGAAGGGGGTCGCGGCGCGCCTTGAGGTCGGCCAGGCTCACGCCTTCGAGCGCCTTGCGGATGCTGTGGTTGATCCGCTGCCACGCCGTGCCGACGCGGCAGAACGATTCGAGATCGCAGCCGCCGTTCGATGAGCTGCAGTCCGTGAGGGCGACGGGGCCCTCGAGCGCGTCCAGGATCTCGGCGGCGCTGATGGACGCGGCGGGCCGGGCCAGCGCATAACCGCCCTGGGCGCCGCGAGTCGAGACTACGAGCCCGGAATGGACCAGGGACTTCAGGAGCTTGCTGACCGT
>DASZSB010000199.1:0-8530 GCA_035548835.1 Gammaproteobacteria bacterium
GATCCTGAAGCCGCCGCCCGCGGCGCCGGCCACCGCACCCTCGGTCAGCAGCAGCGCCGCATCGAGCTCGCCGGCGCGCAGTGCAGCCGCCATGGCACCGGAGCCATCGGGGTAGTCGCGCCACGTCAGGCGGATTCCGAGCCGCTCGGGCACCCGCGCCTCGAGGCACAGCTGCCACGGCAGGTTGAAATGCTCGGGAACCCCTCCTATCTTGAGCTCGATCATTGACTTACGCAGTATTCTTCGTGTTGGCTAGGCGCGCGATACCGGCGCAACGACCCCACGCGAGCAGCGGCTCGCGCCAACGACACGCCGTCGCCCTCGATGGCCTGCCACGGCCACACCGGATGCTCCGTGCATGATACGTGAAGATCCGCCGGCGGCGCGGCGTCACCAGAGCTGCTTCGTCGCGAGGGCTGCGCCGTCGGCCAGCGCTTTGAGCTTGGCCCAGGCCACCTGCGGATGGATGCGCCCGCCCATGCCGCAGTCGGTGCCCGCAATGACGTTCTCGCGACCCACGATGTTCGCGTAGCGCACGATCCGGTCGCACACGACCTCGGGGTGCTCCAGGATCGTGGTCTTGTGCGTCACGACACCCGGGATCAGCGCACGCCCGTCGGGCAGCTTCACGTCCTTCCACACCTTCCACTCGTGCTCGTGCTGCGGGTTCGCGGCTTCGAACGAGTACTGACTCGCCTTCACCTTCACGAGCAGATCGATCACCTCGCGCAGCGGCAGATCCGCGCTGTGCGGTCCGTGCCAGCTGCCCCAGCACAGGTGGTAACGCACTCGCTCCTCGGGAATGCCCTCGAGCGCATGGTTCACAAGCGCGACGTGCTCGCCGGCCCACTTCCGGAAATTCGCCACGTCGCGGTTCTCGGAGTAGTGGAACTCGTACACGTTCACGAGGATCGGATCGTCGATCTGCAGGTTGAGGCCGGCATTCACGATCGCGCGATACTCCTCGCGCATGGCCTCGGCACAGGCCACGGCCTGTTCCTCGTTGCTCTTGTAGTACTCGCTCCTGCCGAACTGCACGCCGGTGAACACGGCGCTCATGTAGGCGTCCGTGGCCGGCGTCGCGGCGAGCGCCGCCTTGAAGTTGTCGATATCGCGCTGCACGAGTGCCTGACCGGTGTACTCGATCGGCCCGACGTTGACCGAGATCCGCGGCGGCCCCCGGCGCTCGACCACCGGCGACGCCGACGCATAGAACGCCGCGAAGTCCTTGCGGTCTTTGCTGTCGCCCATGATCTCCTTCAGGATCGCGGCGACGTTGGTGAGCTCGCGCTGCTCGAAGCCGCTCATCCGGCCGTACGCGTACGTGGCCCACGCTCCGTAGTCGACGGCCTCGGTCATCGGCTTGCCGTATTCGCCGTCGTTGACCACGTCCACGCCGACGGCCACCTGCTGGCGCACGACCTCGGCCACGGCACTGCGCAGGCGCGCGGCGGTCGACGCTTCCGCTGGCCGCTCGCGATACGCCTCGAGCAGATCGTCGGGCCGCGGCAGGCTGCCGGCGTGGGTCGTCAGGATGCGGTCGGTGCTTCGTTTCATCGGCTCCTCTCCTCGATCAGCGTTGCAGCAGCGGCCGCAGGTCGCGCACGCTCGTGAGCGTCTCGATCGCCAGCACGGCCGCGACGAGCTTCTGCGCGCGCGCCGCACCGAGCACGGGTGCGATCAGATCGCGCGCCTTCGCGACGACCTCGTCCCGGCTCATGGGATTGCGCACCGTGCCGCGCACGGCCTCGACACGCTCGACGAGCCGCGTCCCGTCGGCAAGCACCACTTCGACGACGGCCACCCGCGCCGGCAGCAGCGCGGCCAGCGCCTGGTCGGCGACGTAACGCACTTTCGCGCGCTGCCGCAGCACCTCCGGGTCGCGCATGCGGGCCTGGTCGTGCGCCGCGCGGAACGATGCCGTCCCGTCGATCAACATCACGGCGACCATGTGCTGCAGGCAGATGTCCGGGATGTCGCGGTTGTCGACGACGGAGCCGACGGCCGGCGCCAGGCGCACGGCCACCTCCGTGACCTCTGCGGCCGAGAAGTCACGCCGCTGCCGAAGGTTCGCCAGGGCGTCGAGCGGCGCCTGGATCGGCGAGCCGACCGTCCACTTCTTGATGTCGGTGTTCGCGATCTCGTACCGCTCGCCGAGCCCTTCCACGAGCAGCGCCGGATTGCCGGACGGCGCGTTGACCGCAAAGAAGTTGTCGTCGCCGGAGAGCACGTCGTCGACGCCGGTCCAGCCGGCCCGCACGAGCTCGGCCGCGGTCACTCCCGCGCGCGCCGGCATGCCGCCGAACACGAACGCCTTCTCGACGTGCTGCGTGTCCCTGCCCCACACCGCATAGCCCGCGGCCTGCTGCGACGCGTAGTCGAGCAGCCAGCGCATCTGCCGTTCGTCGAGCCCGGCAAGACTGCCGGCCGCCGCCGAGGCGCCGAACGTGCCGGCGAACGCGTGCGTGCTGCGGCGCGAATCCGTCCGGAACGCGACGCCGCCGAGCGCCATCGTGAGTCGCGGACCGACGTCGTAGCCCAGCGTGACTGCACGCAGAAAGCGCTCACCGCTCGCACGCAGGGATTCGCCGATCGCGAGTGCGGCCGGCACCACCGCGCAGCCGGGATGGGACTGCGACCGGCCGTGCGAATCGTCGGTCTCGTCGGAGTGGGCGAGCACGCCGTTCACGAGCGCCGCGTCGAGCGGTGTCAGCAACGTCTTCGCACCGGCGACCGTGACGGTGCCGCGCGCCGCCTGCGCCGCGGCAAACCGCAGCGCCGCACGCCCTGGCGGCAGCTCGGAGCCGGAGATCATGGCGGCCAGGGTGTCGAGGATGTGATGCTTCGCGTGCTCGACGACCTCGGCGGGCAGCGCCTTCTCGCGGGCAGCCGCCATGTAACGGGACAGCGCCTGCATGACGCTGCCCACCTGCTGCGCGCGCGCGCCAACCGCCGGCAGCACGGCCGCGCCGAATGCGAGCGCGCCGCGGGACAGGAGTTCGCGCCGGGACAGACGCATGTCCGGTTGAGGAGCCATGACGAGGTGGCCGGTACTCTACAACTCCGCGCCGACGCCGCCCAGCGTGCCGCGGCAACCAGCAGCCCATGTGCTATCGTCCGCGACGGGGGACCAACGTGAGCCTGAATCTCGCGACGTCGCTGCGTGAGAGCGCTCGGGATCACCCGGACAGGATCGCGCTCGTGCTCGGCGAGCGGACCTGGACCTACGCCGCACTGCACACCGCCGTGCGGCGTTTCGCCGGCGCGCTGACAGCGCTGCGCATCGAGCGCGGGCGGCACCTCGCGCTGCTGCTGCCGAACACGCCGGAGTTCACGATCGCCTACTTCGGCGCAGCCTATGCCGGCTGCCCCATAGTGCCGCTGAACGCCCTCCTGACCGCGGACGAGATCGCCTACCACCTCGACGACGCGGACGCGGTCGCGCTGCTGACCGTGCCGCCGCTGCTGTCGCAGGCACGGCAGGCCGTCGAGCGCGTGGACACGTGCAGGCACCTGATCGTCACGGGTGCGGACGCGCCGGCCGGTGCGGTGGCGCTCGACTCGCTGCTCGCGACGGCCACGCCCGTCGGGCACGTCGCGGCCACGAACGGCGACGACACGGCCGTGGTGCTGTACACGAGCGGCACCACGGGCAAGCCCAAGGGCGCCGAGCTCACGCATCTGAACCTCGTGCTGAACGCCCACCTTTTCCGCACCGAGCTGCTGCCGCTCGACGCGCACACCGTCGCGCTGTGTGCGCTGCCTCTGTTCCACATCTTCGGGCAGACCGCGGTTCAGAACGCAGTGCTCGCGGCCGGCGGCACCGTGGTGCTGCTGCCGCGCTTCGACGCAACAGCCGCGCTGACGCTGATGGCCCGGCACCGCGTGTCCTACTTCGCCGGTGTGCCGACCATGTACTTCGCGCTGCTGAATCATCCGGAGGCCCGCACCTACGACATCGGTGCGCTGCGCCACTGCGTGTCGGGCGGCGCGCCGCTGCCGGTCGAGGTCATGCGCGCGTTCGAGGCTCGCCACGGGGTCGATATCCTCGAAGGCTATGGGCTCTCGGAGACGTCTCCGGCCGCGAGCTTCAACACGCTGGCGCGCGGCCGGAAGCCGGGCTCCGTCGGCGTACCGGTCTCCGGCTGCGAAATGCGCCTCGTGGACGAAAGCGGCCGCGAGATCACGGCACCGCTCACGCCCGGCGAGATCGAGATCAAGGGCCACAACGTCATGAAAGGCTACTGGAAGCGGCCGGAAGCCACCGCTGCGGCGCTGAAGGACGGCTGGTTCGCGACCGGCGACGTCGGCCGCCGCGACGCGGATGGCTACTACTTCGTGGTCGACCGGAAGAAGGACATGATCATCCGCGGCGGCTACAAGGTGTACCCGCGCGAAGTAGAGGAAGTGCTGTATGCGCATCCCGCCGTCGCGGAAGCCGCGGTCGTCGGCATCGCCCACCCGAGCCACGGCGAGGAGGTCAAGGCCGTGATCGCGAAGCGCGCGGGCCACGACTCGACCACGGCGGAGGACATCGTCGAGCACTGCAAGCTGCACCTGGCCGCGTTCAAGTATCCGCGCGTCGTCGAGTTCCGGTCGTCGCTGCCGAAGGGCCCGAGCGGCAAGATCCTGAAGCGCGAGCTGCGCGCCTAGCGACGCGGACACGAGTTTCGGCGACAATCACCCCGTCGATCAGGGGGACTTCGACGATGCCGATCCGCACCGTTTCGCTCGCAGCTCTGCTCTGCCTCGCCGCGGCCTCGGGCGCGCACGCCGCAGAGCGCGAATTCCGCCCGGTCACGGACGCGATGCTGCGCAATCCCGATCCCGCCGACTGGCTCATGTGGCGGCGCACGCTGGATGCGTGGGGCTACAGCCCGCTCGACGAGATCAACCGCCGCAACGTCGCCAGGCTCGAAGTCGCGTGGTCGATCGATCTCGACGCGGCGCCCTCGCAGGAGGGCACTCCGATCGTGCATGACGGCGTACTGTATTTTCCGGGGCCGAGCGACGTGACGCTGGCGCTCGATGCGGCCACCGGCAAGAAGCTCTGGGAACACCGCCGCGCGCTGCCCGAGGATCTCGGCAAGTTCGTGCCATTCCCGCAGACGAATCGCAACCTCGCGATCTACGACCGGCTGATCATCGACAACGGCGCCGACAACACGATCTACGCGCTCGACGCGGTGACGGGCAAGCAGGTCTGGGAGCACCCTGTCTTCGACTACCACGTGAGCCACGTGAAACAGGGGTCCGCACCGTTCGTCGTCGCGGGCAAGCTGATCTCGGGCCGCAACTGCCAGCCGCAGGGCGGCCCCGACGCGTGCGTCATCACGGCGCACGATGCGCGCACGGGCAAGGAACTGTGGCGCAAACGCACGATCCCCAAGCCGGGCGAGCCTGGCGGGGACAGCTGGGGCGACGTGCCGGATGGCGACCGCTGGCACGTGGGCGCGTGGATGATGCCGAGCTACGACCCCGAGCTGAACCTCATCTACATGGGCACGTCGGTCACGGCGCCGGCGCCGAAGTTCATGCTGGCCGGCAACGACAAGCAGTACCTCTACCACAACTCGACGCTGGCGCTGCGCCCGGAAACCGGCGAGATCGTCTGGTACTACCAGCACGTCGTCGATCACTGGGACCTCGACCATCCGTTCGAGCGCATCCTGCTCGACGAGGCCGTGGCGCCCGACAAGAGCGAGGTGCCGTGGATCAACCCGCGCCTGAAGCCCGGCGAGAAGCGCAAGGTCGTCACCGGCATCCCGGGCAAGACCGGGCTCATTTACACACTCGATCGCGCGACGGGTGAGTTCCTGTGGGCGCGGCCCACGATCTTCCAGAACGTGATCACCGACATCGATGGCGCCACGGGCAAGGTCACCGTGAACGAGAAGTCGCTGTTCACGGCCGCGGACCAGACGCGCTTCATCTGCCCCACGACGAACGGCGGCAAGAACTGGCCCGCAGGCGCGTACAGCCCACGCACGAAGACGATGTACATGCCGATGCAGAACACCTGCATGAACGCGACGGCAACGGCGAGCGCTGCCGACCGCAGACCCGAGCGGCTGTACGCGTTCACCGGGGAGACGATGATCGCGCCCGACGCCGACGGCAAGGTGGGCACAGTGCGCGCATTCGCGGCCGAAACGGGCAAATCCGTGTGGCGCTTCGACACGCGCGCCGGCGTGATGGCGCTCGTGGCCACCGGCGGTGACCTCGTCTTCGGCGGCGACGTGGCGGGCAACTTCCGCGCGTTCGACGCGACCACCGGGAAAGTGCTGTGGGAAACGAACCTGGGCTCGCAGGTCACGGGCCACCCGATCACGTTTTCTGCCGGTGGCAGACAGTACGTGGCCGTCAGCACGGGCCGCTCGAACGTGACGGGCGGGCTCTCGCGGCTGACGCCCGACGTGGCGCCCGACGACAGCCGCAACCGGCTGTTCGTGTTCGCGCTGCCGAAGTGACGCCGGGCCGCCGTTACGCCGCAGCGCGAGCCGTCAGCCGCCCGAAGGCGGCGGCCTGGTGATGACGATGCTCTCGAGCGCCTCGCGATCCATGGGCATGTCGGCCGCACCCGCGGGCAGACCGTAAGCGCTGAAGATATAGGCGATCACCGCCGCATAGTCGGCGGGATCGAGCGACGAGGGGTCGTTGTCCGGCATGTTCGACCGGACGAAGTCGAACATCACCCAGAGCGTCCTGCCCTCGTGCTTGTCGAGATACGCGCCGGGTCCCACGAAGTCCGTCATCTCGTGGCAGTCGACGCAGATGCTCGTGAACACCCTCTGACCGCGCTGCGCCTGCGCTGCCGAGAACACCCCGTCGCGCAGCGTGCGCGGCGCCTGCGCCAAGAGTGCCGCCGCGCACGCCACCGCGCCGACGACGGCGCCCACGCGGGCGCTCTCCACCCAACGAGCCCTCATGTTGCCCTCCCTGGCGATCGTGAGCGGTGCGCCGCGTCCCCTTCAGTCGGCCACGGCCGCCGACGGCAGCGTGCCGCTCGCCAGCAGCTCGTCCATGAACCCGAACTGCCGCATGTCTTCGATGCGCTCCGGGTACAGGATGCCGTCCAGGTGATCGCATTCGTGCTGCACCACGCGTGCGTGGAAATCGGCGACGGTTCGGTCGATCGGCCGGCCGGAGGCATCGAAGCCGCGATAGCGGATCCGGCGATGGCGTGGCACGAGCCCGCGCATGCCCGGCACGCTGAGACACCCCTCCCAGCCGGCGTCACGCTCGGTGCCGATCGGCTCGATGACGGGGTTCACGAGCACCGTGAGCGGCACGGGCTCCGCCGTCGGGTACCGCGGACTGTAGTCCAGCCCGAAGATCACCACGCGCTGCAGCACGCCGATCTGGATCGCGGCGAGCCCGGCGCCGTCGTTGGCGCGCATGGTGTCGAGCATGTCGGCCACGAGCTCATGCAGCTGCGGCGTGTCGAACTCGGTCACCGGTGCCGCGATCTGCCGCAGCGTCGGGTGACCGAGGCGCAGGATAGGTCTGACGGCCATGGCGGCCCGGCTCCCCGCGGCCCCCATGGCCGCCGCGGCCATTATAGGGATCCCGCCCGCGGCCGTTTTGCATAAGTTGTGACCTGGTATCAAGAATCGCGGCACCGCACCGGTCAGACTGGCGGCCGGATCGGGCTTTTCGGGCACGGGGTCGGGATGTACGAAGCTCACTTCGGCATGCGGGTGCGGCCGTTCGACGGTGGCATCGCTCAGGATCTGAACGTCTTCCGCGGCGGCGCGCAGGACGCGATCATCGGCAAGTTCAAGCAGGCCCTCGCGGCCCCCGATTCGGTCGTGGTGCTGACCGGGTCGGCCGGCGTCGGCAAGACCACGCTGACCTCCACGGCGCTCCGGGCCACGAGCACGCGCCTTGCGCTGGCCTGGCTCAATGCCGTCCCCACGAATGCGACCGAGCTGCTCGAGCTGCTGCTCGTGGAGCTCGGCGTCAACGCGCACCGCGCCACCCGCATCGAACGGCTGCAGATGTGGCGCCAGACCCTGAGCGAGCTCAGCGCAACCGAGTCGCGCGTGTTCGTGATCGCCGAGCGCACCGAAGACCTGGCGCCCGAGGTCCTGCGCGCGCTCGACTCCCTGACCGCCGCCGACGCGAACGGCTTCGCGGGAGCGAACGTGGTGCTGCTCGGCGGCCCCGGTCTCGACCCGCTGCTGGCCCAACCCGCGTACGACTCGTTGCGGCAACGCATCCGCCTGCGCCAGAAGATCGCGCCGCTGGCGGCCGCAGAGCTCGACGACTACCTGCGGCATCGCGTCGCGAGCGCGGGCGGCGACTTCGACCGAGTGTTCGCGCCCGGCACGACAGCGGCCGTGCAGCGCTACACCGGCGGGATCCCGCGAATCGCAAACACCCTGTGCGACGCGGCGCTCGGCATCGCCGCGGCCGAGAGCCGGCCGTCGCTGACACCCGAGCTCATCGGCCGGGTGGCGGTAGAGCTGCTCGGCCTCGGAGAGCACGCGGCGCCCCCGAGCGCGCAGACCGCACCTGCGGGCACGCC